>JAFDZQ010000066.1:0-10906 GCA_018266895.1 Bacteroidota bacterium | reverse complement strand
CCGGAAGCTGCACATTTTCAAGATTATATGGAATATTTTCAGGTGTCTTCAGGTCGAGAATCATCAGAGTCATTGCAATTGCAAATATTCCGTCGCAAAGAGCTTCTATTCTGTTTTTCGGAAGCAGCGATTCGTCATTGTATTCCGGCATTAGAGAATTTTTTTTTAAGATTAAATCTGATCTGTTCTTTGATTCTGTATTTTTGTAAATAATAAAAATATATTTGCAGCTGATGCTCAAATTATAAAAGATTTTTCAATAAAGAAACTTTTAATTCAGTCTGATTACTAAATACATTTAAACGGATTTAAATAATAGCTAAATTTACGCTTTCTAATTTTAATCAGTAAATGGGTAAAATAATCGAAGTTAAAAACGGAATCTTAAATGTTCCCGATGATCCGGTAATTCCTTTTGTGGAAGGTGACGGAATAGGTCCTGAAATCTGGAAGACGAGCAGATATGTTCTGGATTCGGCTGTTGAAAAAGCGTACAACGGCAAAAGAAAAATTGAATGGCTTGAAGTGCTGGCGGGTGAAAAAGCATACAGAGTAACCGGTGAATGGCTTCCTCAGGAAACAGTAAATGCATTTGAAAAATATCTTGTGGGAATAAAAGGACCACTGACAACGCCAATCGGAAAGGGAATAAGTTCGATCAACGTAGCGCTAAGGCAGAAATTAGATCTTTATGTCTGTCTTCGTCCCGTAAAATATTACGGCGGCATTGAAACTCCGGTGAGAAGACCGGATAAAGTGGATATGGTTATTTTCAGGGAAAACACCGAAGACACTTATGCAGGAATTGAATTCAAAGCCGGTACTGAAGAGAATAAAAAACTGCTTAAATTTATAAGTGAAAATTTTCCTGAAAGATTTGACAAGATCAGATTCGGGACGATTGAAAAGACAAATGATTTTTTAAAACTGGAAAATCTTCCCCCTGCAGATGAAGCCGAAGTCGGAGTCGGGCTAAAGGTAATATCCAGAGTCGGGTCCCAGCGGCTGATGATAGCTGCGTTAAACTATGCAATTGAGCACGGAAGGAAATCAGTAACGATAGTTCATAAGGGTAACATAATGAAATACACATCCGGCTCTTTCAGGGACTGGTGTTATCAGATTGCTGAAAAATTGTACGGTGATAAAATTTATTCCATGATGCAATGGGAGAAAATCTCAGAATCTGAAGGAAAGGAAGCTGCAAACTCCCAACTGAAAGAAGCCATGGTAAACGGAAAGATAATTGTAAAAGATGCTATTGCCGATAATACTTTGCAGAAAGTAATTACGCACCCAGGTGATTTTGATATTATTGCCACTACAAATCTGAACGGCGATTATCTCTCGGACGCCATTGCGGCGGAGGTTGGCGGAATAGGAATAGCGCCGGGAGGGAATATAAATTATATAACAGGGAATGCAATATTTGAAGCGACGCATGGAACCGCACCGACTTTTGCAGGATTAGATAAAGTAAATCCTTCGTCTCTTATTTTATCGGGAATGATGATGCTTAATTACCTCGGCTGGAAGGAAGCTGCAGATCTTATAGAAAACGGTATAAGAAAGGCAATAGCCAGCAAAAAAGTTACTTTCGATTTTGCTGAGCAGATGATAGGGGCTACGGAAGTAAAATGTTCGGAGTTCGGGATAGAAATTGTCATGAGTTTCTAATATTAACACGAAATTAAATCAAATATGTGTATTTCAGGATGCAGACGTCGATTGTGAAGTTATTGATACTGCAGCATTGAAGATTCCAGGAAACAATCAGGTGAGCAGAAAATTTATTTCCGTAATCCTTTTTTAATATAAATAATTTTATTCTATGGACGATCATAAAACTATTGATGAGCTTTGTATAAATACAATCAGGACTTTATCGGTTGATGCAGTTCAGAAAGCAAACTCCGGTCATCCCGGAATGCCTATGGGAGCTGCCCCGATGGCTTATGCATTATGGACAAAATTTCTGAAATTCAATCCCGAAGATCCTTCCTGGGCTAACAGAGACAGATTTATTCTTTCCGCCGGACACGGAAGCATGCTGCTTTACAGTCTGCTTTATCTGACCGGTTATGATCTGTCGATTGATGATCTGAAAAATTTCCGTCAGCTTGACAGCAAGACAGCAGGACATCCTGAATATCATCTATGTCCCGGTGTTGAAACGACAACAGGACCTCTCGGGCAGGGATTTGCAAACGGAGTCGGATTTGCCGTTGCGCAAAAGTATTTATCCGCACGATACAACAGACCGGGATTTGATATTTTTGATTATAATATTTATGCAATCTGCAGCGACGGCGACCTGATGGAAGGAATTTCTTCCGAAGCTGCATCAGTTGCAGGTCATCTGAAACTCGGAAATCTGATTTACCTTTATGACGATAACCATATTTCAATTGAAGGTAATACTGAAATTGCCTTTACCGAAGATGTTAAAATGAGATTTGAAGGATTCGGCTGGCAGGTAATAGAAGTAAAGGATGGTAATGATATTGAAGAAATATCCGGAGCTTTGTTGTCAGCATTAAATGAGAAAGAAAAGCCTTCTATTATAAAGATACGGACTTATATTGCTTACGGAAGCCCGAACAAAGTCAACACTGCCGGAGCTCACGGCTCGCCTCTCGGGGCTGAGGAAGTCAGACTGACAAAAATAAATCTCGGATTTGATCCGGAAAAGTTTTTTTATGTCCCTGATGAAGCAAAGAAACATTTTGAAGCTGCCGGAAAAGCAGGTGCAAAGAAGGAATCTGTATGGAAAAAATTATTTGAGGATTACAAAACAGCTCATCCTGAACTTGCCGGAGAGTATGAGAATTTAATGAAAGGAATTTTTCCGGAGAGTCTTAATAAAGCATTTCCGGTATTTGAACCAAAGGACGGACAGATCGCAACGAGATCAGCTTCAGGAAAAACAATTAATGCAATTGCACCGTTACTGCCGGTAATGATCGGCGGATCTGCTGATCTTGAACCCTCGACAGATACTTTCATGAAAGGTTTTGAAAGTTTTCAGGCGGGAAATTACAGCGGGAGAAATCTTCACTTCGGAGTCAGAGAACATTCGATGGGAGCAATTCTGAACGGCATTACACTTACTTTTCCTATGATAGCTTACGGAGCAACATTTCTTATTTTTTCAGAATATATGCGTGCTCCGATACGGCTCGCTGCAATCATGGGAATCAGACCTGTTTATGTTTTTACTCACGACAGCATTGCGCTGGGAGAAGACGGCACTACTCACCAGCCTGTTGAGCAGCTGATTTCATTGCGGTCAATTCCGAATCTTACCGTTATAAGACCTGCGGATGCAAATGAAACTTCACAGGCGTGGCGTGTTGCCCTGCAGATAAAATCCGGTCCCGTTGCATTAATTCTTACAAGACAAAAGCTTCCTGTCTTAGATCAGTCAAAATATGCTTCAGCCGTGAACCTTGAAAAAGGTGCATACATACTAAAAGACTGCGAAAAAAAACCCGAAATAATTTTAATTGCTTCGGGTTCGGAAGTTCATACGGCAATATCTGCACAGGAAGAACTGAAAAAAAGAAAGATAAATTCGAGAGTTGTCAGCATGCCTTCGTGGGAATTATTTGAAAAGCAGGATAAAGATTATAAGGAAAAAGTTCTGCCTGCAAAGGTCAGAAAAAGAATTTCAATAGAAGCTGGCTCGACCCTTGGCTGGCATAAATATATATCTGATGAAGGCATTGCAATCGGTATAGACGAATTCGGAAAATCAGCGCCGGCAGAAGAGCTGATGAAGGAGTACGGATTTACGGTAGATAATGCGGTGGAGGCTGCATTAAAATTATTAAAATGATCAGTAAAATATTCGTGTCCATTTTAAACCACTTATTTATTTTAACGCAGAGACTGAGTCAGCAATTTTAAATGATCAATAAAATATTCAAGTGTATTTTAAACCACTTATTTATTTTAACGCAGAGATGCAGAGGCACAGAGATTTTGATTTAGTACTTTTTAATATATCTTTGCCTTTTTGTAGATTTTATTATTGAAAATATTCATTTACCCGACTGACTGATTTTAATAAATAAATTTTAAAGAAATAAATAAATACATCAAATGAATTTAACCAAAAAAGACATTCACGCCGGGAAATACGGTCCGGCCTTTGCAAAGACAATTCTGAATCTTGAAGAGAATCTTATAACAGTCAGAATCAGGGAAAAAGACACAACCGTCTGGAAAAAGGGAGACGAATATGAAACTCTAATAACGAACCGGCTGGGATGGATATTCCTTCCTGAACTTATGACAGATGCCTGTGACTCAATAATTTCATTTGCGGATGAATTGAGAAATGAAGGCTTCAGGTATGCAGTCGTGCTGGGAATGGGCGGAAGCAGTATGTGCCCGGAAGTATGCAGAGAAGTATTCGGCGTGCAGCAGGGTTATCTTGATCTGAAAGTTCTTGACAGCACCGATCCGGAAACATTACTGAAAATTGAAAAATCAATTGACATAGAAAAAACGATTTTCATAGTAGCAAGCAAATCCGGAGGCACAATTGAAGTAGATTCTTTCTTCAGATATTTTTTTAATAAAGTAAAAAATATCAATCCTGAAAATCCCGGAAGCAGGTTTGTTGCGATTACTGATCCTTCAACGGAACTTGAATCAAGAGCTTCAGAAAACAGATTCAGAAAAATATTTATTAACCCTTCAGACATAGGGGGAAGATATTCCGCATTGTCATATTTCGGACTTGTGCCTGCAGCTCTTATTGGAGTTGACATAAAGAAACTTATCACAAATGCCAAGAAAGTAATGTACAATTGTCTGTCCGAAGAAGCCGGGAAAAATTTCGGATTGATAACAGGTGCTTTAGCGGGAACTTTAGCTGAAAATAATGTAAACAAGTTAACATTCATACTTCCGCGGAAAATCAGATCATTCGGTTACTGGGCTGAGCAGCTGATTGCGGAGAGCACAGGTAAGGAAGGCAAAGGTATAGTCCCGGTAGAAAGCGAAAAATTAAGCAGTGCATCTGATTACGGCAAGGACAGATTTTTCGTAAACATCAGATCAGGCAAAGCTTCAAAAAAGGAAAAAGAATCGGTTAAAAAAATTAAGAAGAATAATTTTCCATTGATAGAAATAAAGCTGAATGATATTTATGACATAGGGGGACAGTTCTATTTATGGGAATATGCGACTTCAATAATGGGATGCATACTAGGCATCAATCCTTTCGACGAGCCGAATGTAAAGGAAAGCAAGGACAATACAGGTGAAGTTCTGAAGTATTATCAGGACAATCTGAAACTGCCTGTTCAGACTCCTCTATACGAAGGAAAAAACTATAAATTATTTCTTAATGATGAAATGTTTTCAAAAAATCTTTCCGGAAAAAAAATGAAACGAAAATGGAAAGCGGGAAACTATATTAAGTACTTCATTAACAAAAAAAGGTCAGGTGATTATTTTGCCATAATGGCTTACATAGAAAGCAGTAAAGAAAACAAGGACCTTCTTTCTAAGATCAGAGAATTACTGAAAAGAAAATTGAATATCGCTACAACGGTCGGATTCGGACCCAGATTTCTGCATTCAACCGGACAGCTTCATAAGGGAGGAGATGACAGCGGTATGTTCTTGCAGATCGTTAATGAAGATAAAAAGGATGCTTTGATTCCCGGAAAGCCTTACAGCTTCAGTGTGCTGAAACAGGCACAGGCGATAGGAGATTTCGAATCACTGCTTAAACACAAAAGGAGAGTTATAAAAATTAATACCGGAAAAAACGTAACCGGAGGATTAAAAAAGTTGTATTCGGATCTGAAAAAAGTTTTATAAAATCTTATATCTATAACAACGGAGAAAAAATGAAATTAGGAATTATCGGTCTCGGTAAAATGGGAGCATTCATGTCAGAGAGACTGCTGATACATGGACATGAAGTAGCAGCTTACGACAAAAGTCCTGACAAAACAAAGGCGATCGAACAGAAAGGCGCGGCAGGAGCTTATTCGCTTGAAGAACTTGTAAGCAAACTTGAATTGCCCAGAGTGATCTGGATGATGGTTCCGTCGGGAGAGATTGTTCAGAATACGATTGACTCTCTCGTTAAGATCATTTCAAAAGGTGACATAATCATTGACGGAGGAAATTCTTTCTATAAAGATTCAGTAAAAAGATACAATCAGCTGAAAGAACTCGGAATAAATTACCTTGACGCGGGAACAAGCGGCGGAATATGGGGCTTGAAGAACGGCTACTGCGTAATGGTCGGCGGGGATAAAAATATTTTCGAACACTGCGAATCCATTTTCAAAAGTCTCGCTCCTGAAAACGGATACAAGTACATCGGCCCCAGCGGTTCGGGACATTATGTAAAAATGATACACAACGGGATCGAATACGGAATGATGCAGGCGTTTGCTGAAGGTTTTGAACTTATGCACGCTTCAGATTACAACATAGATCTGCAGGGAGTCGCTGCGCTGTGGGATAAAGGAAGCGTTGTAAGATCATGGCTTCTGGAGTTGTTGAATGATGCGCTCAAAGAAGACAAAGACCTGAAATCCATAAAAGATTATGTTGAAGATTCGGGAGAAGGAAGATGGACTGTATTGGACGGAATTGAAAAAAACATTCCGCTGCCTGTAATAACGGAATCATTATTTGCAAGGTTCAGGTCAAGACAGGAAGAGTCTTACGGAGCTAAGATACTTGCAGCGCTGAGGAATGAATTCGGCGGACACAGTATAAAGCTGAAGTAAATAATTTTTCTTAAATCATTTTGCCAAAACATTTAAATCAATAACATGAATTCAGAAAAAGAATCAACCCCCGGAGCTCAGGAAGAAAAGATGCCCGAACCCTGTATAATGGTGATCTTCGGAGCAAGCGGCGATCTTACAAAGCGGATGCTTGTTCCGTCTCTTTATGAACTTTTTCTGGATGATTTGCTTCCTGAAAATTTTACAGTAGCGGGATTTTCCAGAAAAGAATTGAATACTGAATCATTCAGGGAATCTCTTAAAGAAGGAATAAAAGATTTCGGAGAAGCTGAAAGTTTTAATGAAGAGAAATGGGAAAAATTCAAGAAAAACATTTTTTACTTTATTTCCGATTATGAAGATATAAATTCATACAAGGATCTGAAAGAAAAACTGGATAAAATAGATGCTGAAAAAAATATCGGAGGTAACAGATTGCTTTATATGGCTGTACCTCCGGAAGGGCTTCTGGGCATAATTGAAAACCTGGGAAAGAGCGGACTGAATAAGAACAATTCAGAAGATTCCTGGACAAGAATAATTCTCGAAAAACCTTTCGGACACGATCTCGAATCCGCGCTTAAGCTGAATAAAAAAGTTAACAGATACTTTTCCGAAAAACAGATATACAGAATTGATCACTATCTCGGGAAAGAATCCGTTCAGAACATACTTGTTACCCGTTTTGCAAACGGAATATTTGAACCGCTATGGAACAGAAATTACATTGATCACGTGGAAATAACTTCATCTGAAAGCATAGGCATAGAAAACCGCGGAGGTTATTATGACCACACCGGAGCTTTAAGAGATGTTGTGCAGAATCATCTTCTGCAGCTTCTCGGATATGTTGCAATGGAACCGCCGTCTTTGTTTGAATCTAATTCGATCAGAGATGAATCACTGAAAGTGTTTCAGTCCCTGCGTCAGATAAAAAAAGAAGACGTAAATAACTCCGTATTAAGAGGTCAGTACACGGCTTCGCATATCAGAGGAAAAAGTGTTCCGGGTTACAGGGAAGAGAAGGACGTTGACCCTGATTCAAGAACGGAGACTTATGTTGCAATGAAGTTTTATGTGGACAACTGGCGGTGGGGTGGCGTACCTTTTTACATAAGGACAGGCAAGAGACTTCCGACGCGTGTTACTGAAGTTGTAATTCATTTCAAACCGACTCCGCATCATTTGTTTAAAAGACGAACGGACATTTCGCAGTCATACAATATGCTTGTAATAAGAATTCAGCCGGATGAAGGCATACTTATAAAATTCGGTATGAAAGTACCAGGCGGCGGATTTCAGGTTCAGAATGTAAATATGGATTTTCATTACTCTGATCTGAAGGATCACAACCTTCACAGCGCTTATGAAAAATTAATCTTAGACTGCATGCTCGGGGATTCTACTTTGTTCATCCGGGCAGATGCTGTAGAAGCGTGCTGGAAATTCATTCAGCCGATACTTGACGAATGGAAAGAAAATCATGAAATAAAAATTTACGGCTATCCGGCTGGAACCTGGGGACCTGAATGCGCAGATGACTTAATTGCGGGAAAAGATTTCATGTGGAGATATCCCTGCAAGAATCTTGCAGATGACGGGACTTACTGTGAACTGTGAAAATTTAGTATTCTGTCATTCCGGTAAAGATACTCTTTAAACCTGAATATTTACAAAGAGAAACTTAGAAATTATAGTTTTCCATTTCCAGACCCGGAATGTCCGGATTGGAAAACCGAATGTTTGAATTTTAATAATGCCTCAAAAATACAACGACATTTTCAGAATTTTTGAAACACCGGTTATAATGGCAAAAGCTTTTGCTGCAGAATTTCAGAAGATCACGGAAGAATGTATCTTTTTAAAAGAGAGTGTAAACATTGCTCTGTCCGGAGGAAATACGCCGCAACAATTGTTTGCCGTATTAGCTGAAGATTATAAAAATTCAATAATCTGGGACAAAATTAATTTTTACTGGACTGATGAAAGATGCGTTTCTCCCGAAAGCAGTGAAAGCAATTACGGAGAGGCGGAAAGAATACTGTTCAGTAAATTAAATCTTTACAATAATGTTCACAGAATAATGGGAGAAAATGATCCTTCAGAAGAGGCGGAAAGATATTCGCAGCTGATGCAGAGAAATCTTCCGTCTGAGAATAATTTTCCGGAATTCGATATTATACTCCTGGGTATGGGTGCTGACGGGCATACAGCTTCAATATTTCCTGACGGCATGAATCTGCTGAAATCAGAAAAATACTGTGAAACGGTTGTACATCCCGAAAACAAACAGAGAAGAATAACATTAACAGGAAATGTGATTAACAACTCGGATAAAATTTATTTCCTTGTCACGGGAAAAAGCAAAGCGCAGATTATGAAAATAATTTCTGACAGAAATGAAGACAGTCTGAAGTTCCCTGCGGGACACATTAAGCAGAAGAACTGTGATGTTAACTGGTATCTTGATTCTCATGCGGCTGAATTAATAAAGTCTTCTGATAATCAAAAATATTTTTCAAAATCATAAATTAATTATCAGCGCAAAATGATTTTAGCGGGAGATGCAGGGGCTACAAAGACTGAACTGAGTTTATATGAGCATGTGCAGGGTAAATTAAAACCTATAGCTTCCGAAAAATTTTCAAGCTGCGATTTCAAAAACCCCGGAGAAATGATAAGAAAGTTTCTCAAAGAAAGAAGTGAAGTGATTGATTCTGCCTGCATCGGAATTCCCGGTCCTGTGGTTAACGGCAAAGTGAGACCGACAAATCTTCCCTGGGAACTTGATGAAAAAAATCTTTCGGTTAAATTAAACATACCTTTATTTAAACTCGCAAACGATCTTGAATGTCTTGCAACAGCTGTAAATGTAATTTCAGAAAATGATCTGATAAAGATCAGTCCCGAATCCATATATGCAGACAACCTCCAAAACAAAGTGATATTAGCTCCCGGTACCGGGCTTGGACAGGCAGGGCTGATATACACTGAAAGCGGATATAAAATCGTTGCAAACGAAGGAGGACATGCTGATTTTGCCCCATCGGATGAAACAGAAACAGAACTTTTAATTTATCTTCGTGAAAAATTTGGTCATGTCAGTTATGAAAGAATTGCTTCGGGAAGCGGAATACTCAACATATATGAATTCCTGAAATCGGAAAAGAAATATGCAGTCAGCGGTGAATTAGCCGGAAGACTGAAGAGTGAAGACCCTGCAGCAGTTATTTCAGATGAAGGAATATCAGGCAGAAGCTTAATATGCGAAAAGACTATGGATATTTTTGTCTCGGTTCTCGGAGCGCAGGCAGGGAATATGGTGCTTAATTATAAAGCAACCGGAGGAGTGTATCTCGGTGGCGGCATTCCCATCAAGATTATAAAAAAACTGAAGGAAGGTGGATTCATAAAATCATTCCTGAACAAAGGCAGACTCAGATATCTTCCTGAAGCATCGCCTGTTTATGTCATAAAAAACGAATCAGCAGGAACATTCGGAGCTGCCGTAATTGCTTCTGAACTATAATAATTTAAACACCATTCTAAGAGTCAATATCTGAAAAACCGGATGACAGAGTTTCGCGAATTTATAGTTTAAAAAAATTCCATCATTTCTTAAATCCTGTAATTGCAATAACAGCCGGCCGGGGAATATCCTTTTCGTAATCAGGCCAGCGGCTTGTCGGATTATCTAATGAAACAGTATTCTCACCGGGATGCTGAACCGATAAAAACATAGTTGACTCATCGGGAGTAAAATTCCCTCCGCACATTTCACAGTCGGTCGGACCTGAAGCGAACTGAAACGCTTTTCCTCTGTTCTCTCCGGATGTGGGTATCATAAAAAGCGAATTATTTTTAAAAGGTCTGAAGATATCTTTGTTAAGCCTGGAGTTTGAAATGTCACATAAAACCCAGAGGTTTCCTTTGCTGTCAAATGTAAGATTATCAGGGCAGGAAAATCCCGAAGCGGTTCCTCCGGTCGCAAAAACTTCCCATTCGAATTCAAGACTTTCAGAATCATTATTGCGTTCAATTATCCTGACAATGCTTCCGAAATTATCTTTTTTCTTTGAGTTATTCGTGAATGCAATGAAGACTGAATTGTCAACAGGATTTGGGGGAGTAAAACATTTTGT
>JAFDZQ010000065.1 GCA_018266895.1 Bacteroidota bacterium | reverse complement strand
CACAATTTCCTTGATATGTGCCAAAAATCAAGCAGCAATTTCAATTTTAAATCCTTTTGTTTTAGTTGAAGTTATTCTATTACCTCTTTGCCTGAATGTCATTATCTGGTTCACATACAAATTTTTTCTGCCCCTTTTATAATTTCATGATGATATTGCAGATGAAAATCCGGTCTGTCTCACAAAATACCAACCATCTTCTTTAATTTAATACTTCTTTGAATTTCATAATTTACAAATAACAATAAACAAATACATTTTATTTCAATTTGCATTTATACCACTCTCCCAGGATCGTCAGAAGTCTCTAAATACATATTTTTTGTATGAATTTCTTATTACTTTTGTTAAACAAATTTTATGAATAATAATATAATAAATATTGATCCTGAGATTTTAAGTGGTGAGCCGGTTTTCAAAGGAACCAGAGTTCCAATTAAAAATTTATTTGATTACATTGAAACAGGCGAGAATCTTGAAATTTTTCTTGAAGATTTTCCATCTGTGACTAAAGAACAAGCCATCGGTTTATTGGAATCGGCCGAAGAGTTATTGATAGAAAATTGCTTGCCGAAATGAAAATTTTATTGGATGAGTGTCTTCCGATAAGATTGAAATATTTATTGAAAGAATATGATGTATTTTCTGTATCGGAAATGGGCTGGAGAAGTTTGAAAAATGGAAAATTGTTAAGAGCAGCTGTTGAACACAAATTTGACATTTTTCTAACATTTGATAAAAAATTAGAGTATCAACAAAATTTATATTCATTTAACATAGCTGTTGTAGTTTTTATCGTAGCCAGAAATAAAATTGAACTACTCTCTCATCTTAATCCAAAATTCATTGAAATTTCTAGTACATTGGAAAAAGGTAAGTCAACGACTATTTCTAATTGAAATCACTTATTGAACTCTGTTTTTTCTTTGCGTCCTTTAGCAGTAAAAAATTTCCCACTTCAAAAGAAATACAATTTTCGTAAATTCAATTTATGAAATCAAATAAATTGATACACGAAAAATCTCCCTATCTCCTGCAGCATGCTCACAATCCCGTTGACTGGAATCCCTGGAATGAAGAAACTTTTACATTAGCTAAAAAAGAAAATAAACCGATATTTCTTTCGATCGGATATTCAACCTGTTACTGGTGTCACGTGATGGAACGTGAAGTTTTTGAGAATGAAGACATTGCAAAGTTAATGAATGAATATTTTGTAAATGTAAAAGTTGACCGTGAAGAAAGACCAGATGTTGACAGGGTTTATATGACTGCTTTGCAGTCCATGACAGGAGCAGGCGGCTGGCCGATGAGTATGTTTCTTACACCTGAACTTAAACCGTTTTACGGAGCCACATACATTCCGCCGAAAGCAAAATACGGCAGAGCGGGATTTGAAGATGTTATAACGCAGATACATGAAGTATGGGTCAATAAACAAAACGAAGTTCTCGAAAGTGGTGAGAAGATTCTTTCACGGCTTCAGGAGATGGTTGAGAATAAAGCGGTTTCAGGAGATGAAAGCATTCAGTCTGCTGAGATACTTGACAATGCATTTGCAACAGTTACAAAGATATATGATGATGAGTACGGCGGATTCGGACAGGGAAATAAATTCCCCAGACCTGTTGTGTTTAATTTTCTTCTTGATCATTATTATCATACAAAGGAATTTGCGGCGCTTGATATGGTTTCGTATACTTTGAAGAAAATGTATGAAGGCGGAATGTACGATCACCTGGCGGGGGGATTTCACCGCTATTCTGTGGATTCGATCTGGCGTGTTCCGCATTTTGAAAAGATGCTTTATGATCAGGCGCAGCTGATCACAACTTATATTAACACATATCTTACGACAAAAAATAAATTTTACCTGTTTGTCGCTGAAGATACGGCGCAGTATGTAATTGAAAACTTAAGACACAGCGATGGCGGATTTTATTCGGCGGAAGATGCTGAAAGTGTTATTGATATAAACGAACCTTCTGTAAAAGCCGAAGGCGCCTATAACCTGTGGCTGAAAGATGAAATTGAAGACATTTTAGACCAAGAAGATGCAAAAATTTTTAATTTCTTTTTCGGAATTGAAATTATGGGAAATACACTTAACGATCCGCATGAAGTTTTCGGAAAGAAGAATGTTCTTTTTGTATCAAATGATATTTATGAAACTGCAAAGAAATTCGAAAAAACCCCTGAAGAAATAGCTGAAATCATAGATAAATCAAGAGCAAAACTTCTGGCTGTGAGAAATTTAAGACCTAAGCCGCATCTGGATGATAAAATACTGACTTCATGGAACGGACTGATGATCACTGCTCTTGCTAAGATCTATCAGGTTACACGGGATAAGGAATATCTTGATAATGCGGTTAAGACTGTTGAGTTTATCTCAGAAAACCTTTATGACAAGAATAATAAATCCCTGCTTCACAGGTACAGGGACGGTGAATCGAGATTTGAAGGAACTCTGGATGATTATGCATATTTTATTGCCGGACTTATTGATCTGTATGAAGCGACTTTTAGAATTGAATATCTTGAACTTGCGATCGGACTAAATGATTTGACTATTGAAAAATTTTACGACAATGATTCCGGAGGATTTTTTGATGTTGCAGCCGGAGGTACAGATATAATTTTAAAAACGAAAGATATTTATGACGGAGCGGAGCCGGCCGGGAATTCAATACAGGTAATGAATTTACTCAGACTGGGTTATATGACGGACAATAAAGATCATATTGAAAAAGCAGAAAACAGTCTGAAATTATTTTCAGCGGATCTGAAACGTCTGCCGTTCTCGAGTCCGCAGATGCTGTGCTCTCTGAGCTTTTATAATTATTCACCGAAAGAAATTATTTTTTCAGGCAGTACGGAGAGTGAGAAGCTAAAAGTGCTTATAAATTCAGTTTATGACACATATATTCCTAACAGAGTTCTGCTTTATGCTTCGGATCAATTAAAGAATATATCGAAATTCATTTCAAACATAGTGAGTGAAAGCAAAAATGATGAAGTATATGTTTGCGAAGATTATAAATGTAATTTGCCGGTGGATGATGTGGAGAAATTGAAAAAACTTTTAGAGTGATGATTCTTGCCAATCAGATTGGCAAGAAATAAAGGTATTCCTGCGCCCACTAAGAAATTGAAAATTGAAATCATTTTAAATGGATATGTATTTAGATAGGTGTTTACAAATGAAGATATTACCGATCCTTGTATTTTAGCCGGGAGTTTTCAGCTAACTTTAAACAAATAAATGTAAATATCATGGGAGAAATAATTTTAAAAATTCCAAAAAAAATCAAATTGGAATACAGAATTTCAGATCAAGCGGAAGCTGAAAAGCTTATTGACAAGTTTGAAAAGATGAAATCACGATCAACAAAAAAGAAAAATATTGACGAAAGCATTGTTGGGATCTGGAAGAATAGATTCCCAACAAATCAAAGCTCTGTTGAAAATGCAAAAGAATTAAGAAAAAAAGCATGGACAAGGTCTTAGTAGATACGAATGTTTTCATTGATATTTTTAAAGGTAGAAAAGAGTTGTTGGTTTATTTAAAATCAATTGAAGTGAATGTTAATCCAATTGTTCTGATGGAAATTTATGTCGGAGCAATTAATAGAATTGAAATCAGGAAATTTGAAAAATTCTTTGATGATTTTGGAATTATTCTGATAAGCGAAGAGATTTCTCAAACTGCAATCAAGTTAATAAAAACTTACTCAAAGAGTCATGGTTTATCAATACCAGATGCCTTTATTGCCGCTACTTGTTTAGAAAATTCAATTGAATTATTTACTTTTAATTCTAAAGATTTTAAATATATAGATGATTTGAAACTTCATAAAATTAAAACATAGATCATGCTTGAAGACATTAACTTGAAAAATGTATTAGTTCTTGACATTGAAACTGTTCCGCAGTATTCATCTTATGATGAACTTAATGAGAAATGGCAAAAGCTATGGACTAAGAAAATGAGTAGCTATGTAAAAGACGATGTTACTGCTGCTGATGTATATGATCGTGCAGGCATTTATTCTGAGTTCGGAAAGATAATTTGCATAACAGCAGGGCTTTATACTTTTGATGAAAATAAAAACGAATATTCATTTCGTTTGAAATCTTTTTACGGAGATGATGAAAAAGATTTGCTGATTGAATTTTCTGAACTTCTGGATTCTAATAATTATATTCTTTGCGGGCATAATTCAAAAGAATTTGATTTTCCCTACATATCAAGAAGATGTCTGATTAACGGGATTCAAATTCCGGCATCACTTGATAATGCCGGTAAAAAGCCATGGGAAGTAAAGCATCTGGATACGATGGATCTGTGGAAGTTCGGAGATTATAAAAGCTATACTTCGCTTAATTTACTTGCAGCAGTTTTCGGAATAAATTCTCCAAAGGACGACATTGACGGAAGTCAGGTCTGGAGGGTTTACTGGATAGATAAAGATCTGGAAAGAATCAAAACTTATTGTCAGAAGGATGTTGTGACAGTAGCGCAATTGCTGCTGAAGTTTAAGGGAATGGAACTTTTGAAAGAAGAAAACCTCGTTTATACGAATTGAAAATATAAAAACTAAATTTAACAGCAAAAAATATTTTAATTGCTACATTTAAAAACATAACAATATACTAACATGATATTCGATTTAGATTTAATCAAAGCCGTTTACAAAAATTTCAAATCAAAGGTTGACGATGCAAAAAAGCTGCTTGGTAGACCTTTGACATACACGGAAAAAATTCTTTACGCTCATCTCTGGAATAAGCCGGATAAACCTTATGAAAGAGGGATAGATTTTACCGATTTCAAACCTGACCGCGTTGCTATGCAGGATGCAACAGCACAGATGGCTTTGCTGCAGTTCATGTCTGCGGGGATTCCGAAAGTTGCAGTTCCCTCAACTGTCCACTGCGATCACCTTATCGAAGCTGAAGTCGGCGCTAAGAATGATCTGCTCAGAGCTTACGGCGACAATAAGGAAGTATATGAATTCCTTTCAAGCGTTTCGAATAAATACGGACTCGGATTCTGGAAACCGGGTGCGGGAATTATTCATCAGGTTGTACTGGAGAATTATGCATTCCCCGGCGGAATGATGATCGGGACTGATTCTCACACTCCGAATGCCGGAGGGCTTGGAATGATCGCAATTGGAGTCGGCGGCGCTGATGCAGTGGATGTAATGTCCGGAATGGCATGGGAGCTTAAGTTTCCCAAAATCACAGGAGTAAAACTTACAGGTAAATTAAAAGGCTGGACGTCTCCGAAAGATGTAATTTTAAAATTAGCAGGTATTCTGACTGTCAAAGGCGGCACGGGTGCAATTATAGAATATTTCGGCGAAGGCACTGCTTCCATATCCTGTACGGGAAAAGGAACAATTTGCAATATGGGTGCGGAAATCGGTGCTACTACTTCCCTCTTTCCTTATGACAAGAGAATGTTTGCATATCTGAAAGCGACTGAACGCGAAGAGATCGGAAATCTTGCTAATGAATTATCAGATTACCTCAAAGCTGATGAAGGAAGTGAAAAATATTATGATCAGATAATTGAGATAAACCTGTCTGAACTTGAGCCACATGTTAACGGTCCTTATACTCCTGATCTTGCATGGCCGATTTCGAAATTCAAAGCTGCTGTTAAAGAAAATAATTATCCCGAAGAACTGAAAGTTGGTCTGATCGGAAGCTGTACGAATTCTTCTTATGAAGATATGGAAAGAGCCGCTTCAGTCGCAAAACAGGCAATAGATATCGGAATAAAAGTTAAATCTGAATTTACTATTACACCCGGATCGGATCAGATATTTGAGACCATAAAACGCGACGGACAACTGGATATTTTTGAAAAGGTCGGCGGTCTGGTTCTGGCAAATGCCTGCGGACCATGTATAGGTCAGTGGAAAAGACATGATGTAAAAGAGGGTGAAAAAAATTCGATCATTACTTCTTATAACAGAAATTTTTCAAAAAGAAATGACGGTAATTCAGCTACGCATTCTTTTGTCGCTTCACCAGAAATTGTCACGGCTCTTGCTCTTGCAGGCAGACTTACATTTAATCCGATGACAGATACAATCAAAAATGCAAGAGGCGAAGAAGTAAAACTCGAAGTTCCAAAAGGAAATGAACTTCCCGAACACGGATTTCTGAAAGGCGGTGACGGATTTGTCGCCCCTGTTAAAGACGGCACTGAAGTTGAAGTAGTAATTAATCCCGAAAGCCAGAGATTAGAAAAGCTGGAGCCGTTTAAAATGCATGATCTGGATAAAGATTATAAAGGACTGCATATTTTGCTGAAAGCAAAAGGCAAATGCACTACTGATCATATTTCCATGGCAGGTCCGTGGCTGAAGTACAGAGGTCATCTTGATAATATTTCAAATAACATGTTCATAGGAGCGGTTAACAGTTTTAATGACAAGATGAATTCCGTCAAAAATCAGCTTAACGGAAAATACGAGGAAGTGCCGAGAGTTGCACGACAGTACAAAGATAAAAAAACAGGATGGGTCGTTATCGGAGAAGAAAATTACGGTGAGGGTTCATCACGGGAACATGCGGCTATGGAGCCGAGATTTCTCGGAGGCAAAGCGATCATTGTAAAATCATTTGCAAGGATACATGAAACAAATCTGAAAAAGCAGGGAATGCTTCCGTTAACATTTGCGGATCCGTCTGATTATGATAAAATTCGGGAAGACGACAAAATTGATATACTGGTTAAGGATTTAACTCCGGGTAAGATGGTAAAAATGATTGTTAATCATAATGACGGCACTTCGGATGAAATAATGCTGAATCATACTTTTAATGAACAGCAGATCGGCTGGTTTAAAAGCGGAAGCGCTTTAAATCACATGGCATCGAAAAAATAATCTGAACAGTTGAATAATTTGAAAATTTTTATTTTTAACATAACCGTAGCGCTTTTATTTCTTCAGTCAGTTACTTTTTCTCAGAGTAAAAATATCTGCGACAAATGGGATGTTCTTGATTCGCTTATTGTTAATTCCCTTATTGAAAAAGGTAAAGCTCTTGAACTGATGAAAGAATATGAACCTGAAGTCAGATCTTATTTCAGAAAACAGCGAGGAGTAATGACTGGCAGGAATGATTGGGTTTTTCCGTTGAAAAATTATTCGTCATTTTACTACAGGGATAACGGAAATGATTACAGAAAATCAGGTTACGATTATTTTCAGGGCAGCAATACAAAGGGTCATCCGGCTCATGACATTATGATCCCGGACAGCAACAAAGATCTGATGGATGATGTTACGCTAAAGCCCGTTGATGTAGTCAGTATGTCTTCGGGAGTAGTTGTAGCTACTGACACAACCTGGAATCCCGGTTCATTGCTTCGAGGAGGACGGTACGTGAAAATATTTGATGTAACAAACAGCTGTATTTTTTATTATTCTCATTTGTCTTTAGTCAGTGTAAAACCGGGAGATGTAATTACAGAAGGAGACAAGATCGGTGAGGTTGGGAGAACAGGCAGAAAAGCAATTTTAAAAGGCGGAAAGACTCACCTGCATGTTGCCTGTCTGAAGGTGAAAAACGGATACCCGCTTCCTGAAGACATAATTTCAGAATTAAAAAAACAAAAAAAGTAATTAATTCTATTTTTAAATATATTTTAAGTGTTATGTTATGTAAATTGTAAATAACTAATTTATTTACACAATTAAATTAATAAGGAGATAAAATGTCAGATTTCATAAGTGATCTTTTAGGAAATTTAAGCGGCGGAGCTACTGAAAAGATCAGTTCGACACTGGGAGTTGATCAGTCTGTAATTAATCAGATAATCCCTGTTCTTGCACCAATGATCCTCGGCGGACTGAAGAATCAGAGCGCCAATAACGGCGGTCAGGAAAGAGTTGATCATATACTAAATAAATACGGAGACCCGGGAGTTCTTGATAATGTAGACGGACTGTTGCAGAATAAATTGAATCAGGGAAATTTGGATCCTGATCTCGGAGGTTTGCTCGGTAATTCCGGAAGTTCTGTCACAAATATGCTTTCCGAAAAATTCGGCATCAATGCATCAACTGCCGCAAAGATTATCCCCATTGTTGCGCCTCTTATTCTCGCATATCTTACAAAAAGCAGGGATAATAATCCGCAGGGTTCAAGCGGTTTTGCTTCATTCCTGGATCAGAACGGCGACGGAAGTATATTGGATGATGTTGTCGGCATGATTTCCGGTACAAAGCAGGCAGGACAGCAGAATCAGTCGAATCCATTGATGGATATACTCGGCGGTCTTCTCGGCGGAAAGAATTAAACAAATTCTTTATTTATTGAAAAGGTGTTATAAGTTCATTATAACACCTTTTTGTTTTTAAATTTATATACTTTTAAAATTAAGCACTGAATAAAATGAAGAACTCATTTTTTATAATATTTTTTGCGGTTATAATTTCCATTGTTTCATCTCAGAATATTCTATCACAGGTAATTGATTCATTCTCTTCTCAGGATTCTTCTGCAAAAAGGAAAACTGATATCAATTCACTTAAAAAAGGTTTCTATTCAATTCAATTTGCAATAAACAGTAACTTCACCTTAGGCAACTTTGATGATGCGACTTTATCAATCAAAAGACATTTGTCTTCGCACTCGGCTTTGAGATTGAGTTTTAGCGGGAATTATGTTCTACAGGAAAACGATAACAATGATTTTCTCAAGGAATCAGAAGCATACTACTCTGTAAATCTTATTTACATCTATTACCTGAATCCTTTAGATATATTCAATGTATATGGATTTACCGGATGTAATTACTCATTTGGGAATTCTCTTAGGGAATACACCAATGGTTACAGCAAGTCAAAGTATTTGAGTTATGGTCCTTTAGTTGGTATCGGAACAGAATATTTTATTTTCAGGAAATTAAGTTTGTTTGCTGAATACAGTTACAGTTTTAACTTCGGAAAAACAACGACTACATCGGACAATTATTCAGATCCATTTGAAAAATCTGAGAGCAGTTCTTCTACAATTAACTTTCATAGTGAAAATGTAAAATTCGGACTCGCAGTTTACTTTTCATTTTAAAAATACTTCTCAAAGGCAATCAACGGAATAAGTCTTTATTTTATTTATGAATTCATTTTAGGGCAGAATTATTTTATATTTGCAACAATAAAAAAATTAAATTTTTTTCATGAAAAATATCTCAGAACCCAGAAAGAGCGCTTCTAAATCCGAATGGAAAGAAACTGCCGATAAGGTAAAAACCAATGGAATGAAATTCACTTCACTCAGCGGAAGAGAACTTGATATCTGTTACACTCCTGAAGACGTTAAAGAAACTAATTATTATAATGAAATAGGTTACCCCGGCGAATATCCCTATACAAGAGGCATTCATCACAATATGTACCGCGGAAAGTTATGGACTATGAGACAGTTCGCAGGATTCGGGACTCCGGAAGACACCAATCAGCGTTTCAAATATTTGCTTGCTCACGGTCAGACGGGATTATCAACTGCTTTTGACATGCCGACACTTATGGGATGGGATGCAGATGCTCCGATATCCGAAGGTGAAGTCGGAATTTGCGGAGTTGCGATATCTTCATTGCAGGACATGGAAATTCTTTTTGACGGAATCCCTCTGGATAAAGTCTCCACTTCAATGACGATCAACTCCCCTGCCATTATGGTATATGCATTTTATCTTGGTGTTGCGGAAAAGCAGGGCGTTCCTTTCAGCAAATTAAACGGAACACTTCAGAATGACATTTTAAAAGAATACATTGCTCAGAAAGAATACATTTATCCGCCAAAAGCTTCGATGAGAATTATTACTGACATGATCGAATATTCGACTAATGAAGTTCCGAATTTTAATCCTGTCAGCGTCAGCGGATATCATATAAGAGAAGCGGGTTCGACAGCAGCACAGGAACTTGCATTTACGCTTGCAGACGGCTTTGCTTATATAGAAGCATGCATTGAAAGAGGAATGGATGTTGATTCCTTCGCTCCGAGAATTTCTCATTTCTTTAATTCACATCTTGATTTCTTTGAAGAGATAGCAAAATTCAGAGCGGCAAGAAGAATTTATGCAAAGAGAATGAAAAATAAATACGGGGCTAAAAATCCGAAGTCCTGGACTTTAAGATTTCATACGCAGACAGCAGGTTGTTCGCTTACAGCTCAGCAGCCTGAGAATAATATTGTAAGAACTGCTATCGAAGCTCTTGCCGGCGTACTCGGAGGAACACAGAGTCTTCATACAAATTCAATGGATGAAACTCTTGCATTGCCTTCAGACAAAGCGGTTAAAATTGCATTAAGAACCCAGCAGATCATTGCTTACGAACACGGAGTGATCAATGTCGCAGATCCGCTCGGAGGAAGTTATTATGTCGAAAAACTGACTGACGATATAGAAGCTGAAGCAGAGAGATATTTCGATCTTATTGATTCACAGGGAGGTGTAATACCATGCATTGAAAACGGATTTTTTCAGAGAGAGATAGCAGATGCAGCATACAAGTATCAGCTTGAACTTGATAAAAAAGAAAAAATCGTTGTCGGCGTGAATGAATTCGTTGAAGAAAATGAAAAGATCGATATTCCGATACTGCAAATCTCGAAAGAAGTGGAAGAGAAACAGGTAAAGAGACTAAAAGAACTTAAAGCTTCAAGAAATCAGGAAGACGTAAAGAACTGTCTGAAGGATTTAAACAAAGCAGCAGTGGACGGGAAGAATTTAATGCCTGTTGTACTTGACTGCGCAAGGAAGTATGTGACTCTTGGTGAAATGTGCGGCGAGCTTAAGGAAGTTTTCGGAGTTTATGAAGAGCAGTCTGTTTTTTAAAAGGAAATTTTCTTATTTAATTTTATAATGTTTTATTGAGCGGGTAAATCCCGCTCTTTTATTTATATGCAGGTATTGAGTAACGGCAAGCAAAGAAATCCGATTTGTATATTTCTGCTTTGCACTCTGACTTATCTGATATTTTTTATATTCCAGTATATTCTTACGGACGGAAAGATGGGCGTGCCGCTTGATGATACATGGATACATTTTCAGTTTGCCGATAATTTTTCAAAGGGTAATTTTTTTCAGTTCAACCCGGGTGAATACACAGCAGGCACTACTTCGCCTTTATATGTAATTGTACTCGGGACTTTCAGTTTTATTACTCAACATTTTATATTTAATTCTGTTTTTCTGTCTGCCTCATTTCATTTTCTCTGCTGCTTATTTATTTACAGAGTATCGCTTATTGTATTTGAAAACAACGATTCTCTTTACCGGAATCTGAGCTCCGGTGTGTACAATCCAGAATCAATATCAATGCTTACAGCTTTGCTTACAATACTTAACGGAAGATTCGCCTGGTCGGCATTGTCAGGGATGGAAACAACGATGTTTACATTTTTCTGCATACTCGGTGTATATTTTCACATTAAGAATCTTAAACATGACACAGTCAATCTTTATCCTGCCTTGTTCCTGACACTTGCAACCATATCAAGACCCGAAGGATTTCTTTTTTTTACTTTATATCTGTTTGATCTTAGCCTGAATCTGTACAGATCAGATAAGCTGAAAACAGAATTCCGGATCATCTTGTTTTCAGTAATCATATTCCTGATAGTTACAGTCCCCTATCTTATTTTTTCATATAAAATCAGCGGGCATTTTTTCCCGAATACATTCAGAGGTCAGGGAGGATCATTTCATCTGATTCCGAATTATGAATACGTAAAAACAGCATTATTTAATTTTCTGAAAGATAATCCTTTCACAGGAGTATTTTACATTGTATCGGTATTTTTTTATGTGTTCAATCTGAAAAAATATTTTTCAGAGCTGAAATATTTGAATCTTATTTTTCTGTGGATAATACTGCTGCCTCTGGTTTCTTCGGTGCTGATACCTAACTGGAGACATCACGTAAGATATCTTTTCCCGGTCATACCTTTCATAAATCTGGTATCCGTATTTGTATTTTTTAAAATTTCCGGTAAAGTCAGGTTTTCAAGATTCAGGCAATTCGTTTCGGAAAAAAAATATGTGTTATACCTCATCCCTGTTTTTTCTCTGGTGAATTATTTCATATTCGCAGCAGCTCTTGGTTTTAACACGGATAATATTAACAGCCAGCAGGTTAAACTTGCTAACTGGGTAAAGAGCAATGTCAGCAGAAATGAAACAATAGCAGTGAATGATATCGGAGCAATCGGTTTCATTTCAAAGAACCGGATTATTGACATGGCGGGGCTTATTACCCCTGAGATACTTAAGTACAGGACATATACATGGGATGATAACCTTGACTCATTAAATTATCTATTAAAAAAAAATAATGTTACTTATATTATTATTTATGATGAATGGTTTAAGGAATATCTTGCGAAATACGGAAATGAGCTCACATTTCTTACAAGCGCTTATCTGGAAAATAACACTATCTGCGGAGGAGATGAAATGAAAGTTTATAAAACAAATTTCAATAAACTAAATCCTTGAAAATAATACGGTATTTTGAGCTTATCAGGCCGAAACAATGGGTAAAAAACCTGTTCGTATTCGCTCCAATTCTTTTTGCAGGTAAGCTTATGGATCTGCCGATGCTGCTTGTAAACATTCTCGCGTTTGCTGCTTTCTGCTGCGTATCAAGCAGTGTGTATGTCCTGAATGATATCATTGATGTGGAATCAGACAGAGTCCATAAAAAAAAGCGCTACAGACCAATTGCCGCAGGTTATATATCTGTAAGTCAGGCAAAAATTCTTTTTGTAATTCTCATAGCCCTTACTGCAGTTCTGTCTTCAATGCTTCCCTTTTTGTTTTTAATTGCAATATCCGCTTATCTTGTTAATAATCTGTTATACTCTTTCAAAATTAAGAATGTGGTGCTGCTTGATGTATTTTCCATTTCCATTGGATTCATACTCAGAGTAATTGCAGGAGCAGTTGCTATAGATGTCAGCGTCTCAAGCTGGATGATCATAACGACTATATTTATTTCCCTTTTCCTCGGAATTTCAAAGCGCAGAGCAGAACTCTCCGGACCAAATCAGGATAATCTCGAAAAACAAAGGAAAGTCCTTAGTGATTATGATGTGGTTTTTGTGGATCAGCTTAATACTATAGCAGCGACCGGAACTATAATTTCGTATGCTCTGTACACCGTCTCAGAAAAAGCCATAAACGCTTTTCATTCTGACAAACTGATTTATACAACTCCTTTTGTTTTATACGGTATTTTCAGATATCTTTATCTCCTTCACCAGAAAAATCTCGGAGAAAGTCCCACTCAGATTGTTACCAAGGATATTCCGATAATAATCAATTCCCTTTTATGGCTTCTGGCATGCGCTGTCATTATTTACAAAGAAAAATTCGGTTTCTGAATAATTGAATTCTAAAAATACTTTTATTTCAAAAGATAATTATCTTAAAACCTACAAGGCAGAACTGATATTATTTATTATTACCTGCATGTGGGGTTTGTCTTTTCCACTGATAAAAATTTCCCTGGATCATTCTTCTCCTGTACTTTATAATTTTATAAGATTTTTTATAACATTAATTATTTTCACTCTTGTTTACAGGAATAAAATTGAATTTTCCAGATTCAGAGAATGGAAATACGGTTTAATACTCGGGCTTTTTCTGTTTGCCGGATTTGCCTTTCAGACTATCGGATTAAAATACACAACAGCATCAAAGTCTGCTTTTATTACCGGTATCAGTCTTATAATAATTCCATTTGTTCAATATTTTATTCTGAATAAAAAACCAAAAGCAGAAAACATAGCCGGTGTTCTAATCGTTATGACCGGTTTGTATATTTTAACTGATGCTTATTTCAAAACTCCGGGGACCGGGGATATTCTTACTTTTTTCTGCGCTGTCTTTTTTGCTTTTCATGTGGTTTATCTTGATAAATATTCGAGGATTACAGGTTATCTTTATTTATTGTTCGGACAATTCCTGGCAATGGTAATACTGCACTTTGTATTTATGATATATTATGAAGTGATATTAACACATACATTATTCATTAATCTGAATTCCGTTTTAGCTGTTTCATTATTGTACAACTCATTATTTTCAACTTTCATCTGCATTGTCCTTATGACAAAGTATCAGTCTGAGACCACGCCTGTAAGAGCCGGGATTATATACAGCATGGAATCTGTATTTGCGGCAGTCTTCTCATTTTTCCTCCTTAATGAAATTTTTAATAAAAATCAGACAGCCGGTATTATCATTATGCTTGCCGGGCTTTTTATATCTGAATTTTATTCCTATTTTAAATTAAAACTGAAATCTCATGAAGAAATATAGAATTCTGGTAAAAGGGATGGTTCAGGGAGTCGGATACCGTTACTACTGCAAAAGAAAAGCAGCAGAATACGGAATTAAAGGCTTTGTAAGAAATCTGTTCAACGGAGACGTAGAACTGGAAGCTGAGGGAAATCAGAATCTTCTCACGGATTTCATAAAAGAACTTAAAACAGGACCTGACGGAGCGTATGTAAAATCTGTTATAGTTGAAGAATAGCAAAACACGGACAGTTTCAGTGAATTCAGGATTCATTGAGTCAATGTATTGTAAAAATATTTTGAGTTTTTGCAAAGTTGAAAAATGCAATTGATTATAAACCGTTAAAGTTTTATTATTGTCAGGAAACAAAATTCATAATTTATAAAAATCAGAAAACATGAATAATGGTTATTGGTTAACAATAACTTAATAATTCAATAATGAGTAAAATTAAAATCGTTCCGCTTATATTTGTTCTTTCAATAATGTTAACAAGTGCTTTTGTCTATCCTCAGAGCAATACAACATTCGACTTTCTTAAGCTTGACGTTGGCGCAAGAGCATCTGCTTTGGGGGGCAGCTTCACATCGAGTACAAATGATGTGAATTCTATTTTTTATAATCCTGCAGCACTCTCAACACTTCAAAACCGTCAGGCATCCGTTGGTTTCTTTAAATATCTCCTTGACATAAATTCAGGAAACATTTCTTATGGTCAGAAATTTAAGAATTCCGGTTATATCGGCGGAGGAATTCGTTTCATAAATTACGGAAGCTTTGAGAAATTTGACGAGCAGTCGAATCCTCTGGGAACATTTTCAGCAAATGAAATTGCATTATCACTCGGCTACTCAAATATTTACAATAATAATATTCATTACGGAGTGAATGCCAAGTTCATTTATTCAGGAATAGATGAGTTTTCATCTTCGGCGCTTGCTTTAGATTTTGGCTTGCTGTACACAATACCTGCTACGCAGTGGAATTTTGGCTTAAGTCTGCTTAATGCCGGCGTTCAGCTTTCCGAATATAATACTACAAAGGAAAATCTCCCCCTTGAGCTTCGGTTCGGAATAAGTAAAAAACTTGAACATCTTCCGCTTAGAGTACACTTCGAATTAAACGATATGACTAAGGATCAGGATAATTTCTTTGAAAGGTTTAAAAATTTATCTGTCGGAGGGGAATTTGATTTCAGCGATAATGTAAGATTCAGGATAGGTTACAACAACAGCCAGAGACAGGATCTTAAAACAGGAAGTTCGCTTGGGATAGCCGGATTTTCGGCCGGTCTGGGAATGAGGATTCTTGAAAAATATTCCGTAGACTATGCTTTTAACTCATTGGGCAAAGTCGGAGCGACACACAGAATTGATCTGGGCTTTAACTGGAAATAGCTTTAAAATTTTTATTGCAAAAAAGGTATAATCTCTTGAATGAAATTATACCTTTTTTTATTTACTGCAGAAAATTTCTTTAAAAAATATTTAATTTGACTCCTTTGGTTCTTATGTTCCTTGTTAATTTTTCAATTTCTGAAAGAGTAGTATTTATTTTTTCAAAGAATTTATCGTCGGAAATAAACTTGCCAATCCCTTTGTTTTTATTATTTATATCCAACACTACCAGATTCAGGTTTGCCACAAGAGTATCTACCGATGTAGTCAGGGTCTGAATTTCAGTCAGAGTATTTTTAAGCTCCTTGCTGTTATCACCAATAACAATATCCACATTATCAACTGTCTTACCGAGTCTGCTTGTTAGTCCGGAAATACCGTTTCTGCTTTCATTGACCAGCTGATTTAGATTCTGTGAAGATACAGAGAGATTTGACAGTGTAGTCTTCAGATTGTTTTTCATGTTGCCGTCTCCTACAATGTCGTTAACATTTGCAAGCACATCATTCAGATTATCATTTGATTTTTTAAATTCTCCCAGAAGTGTTTTCACATTGTCGGTTATATCCTGTACGGAATTCATCAGCGTAGAAAAATCTGCACCGGGAGTCCCGTGCAGAGCCTGATCCGGATCTACTTCAGCAGAGCTTTTTCCGGGTTCCACATAAAGCACTTTTCCGCCTGTTAATTCGGTAGTCGCGATATAAATATTGTAATCATTTCTCAGTTTTATATTTTTATCAATGTTAAATCTAATCTTTACTGAATCGCCTGCAAGTTCAATTTTATCAATTTTACCTTTCTTTACACCGTTAACACTGACCTGATCACCTTCATTTATTCCGCTAACCTTCGGGAAATACACATCATAAGTTTGCTCCGAAAGACTTAAGGAAAATCCCTTAGCCCAGAAAATAGTCATCAGGACCACAATTATGGCAACAAAGACAAATAAACCAACCTTGAATTCGGCAAATTTTTTATTATCCATAGGTTAAACTATTTTAGAAATATCCAGTATTTTATATTTCATTAATCCTGCTGGCACTTCAATTTCAACAATCTCATTTTTCTTTTTTCCCAGTAAAGATTTTCCGATAGGTGAAGTAACTGAAATCTTATCCTGCTCAAAATCTGCTTCTTCAGGAGACACAAGAGAAAATGTTATCTCTTCCTTCAGATTCAGATCGAGAACTTTTACAACTGAAAGTATATAAATTTCATTTGCAGGCATATCATCGGGTGAAATAATTTTTACTCTTGAAAGCATTGTCTCAAGCTTATTGATTTTCATTTCATGATGTCCCTGCGCTTCTTTGGCGGCATCATATTCAGCATTTTCGCTTAAATCCCCGTGCGCTCTTGCTTCGGCGATTTTCTCCGCTATGTATTTTCTTCCTACGGTTTTAAGCACTATTAACTCATTTTCAAGCTCAACCAGTCTCGACTTTGTTAAGTATACTACATCTGAAGGTTTCATTGTATGTTTATTTTTTAACAGTTTTATTTTTATTTACTTTTAATTCTGCTGTATTCAGCAAAATCAAATGTCCTAATTTATCTCTTTTTGTTTTCAGGTAATTTTTATTATCGGGATTTGCCTGAATTTCAATTGGCACCCTTTCAACTATCTCAAGTCCGTATGCATTCAGTCCGATTATCTTTTTCGGATTATTTGTCATAAGTCTCATTTTTCTGATTCCGAGATCTCTTAATATCTGAGCTCCGATACCGTAATCTCTCAGATCGGGTTTGAATCCGAGTTCTATGTTCGCCTGTACAGTATCTCTTCCCCTGTCCTGAAGACGGTATGCCTTGAGCTTATTATGAAGACCTATTCCTCTGCCTTCCTGACGCATATAAAGCACGACTCCGTTTTCGTTCTCTTCGATCATTCTAAGAGATTCGTGTAACTGAGCCCTGCAGTCGCATCTTAATGAACCGAATACGTCTCCCGTCAGACATTCCGAATGCACTCTTACAAGCACAGGTTCCTTGGAATTAATTTTACCTTTTACGATAGCAATATGTTCTTTCTGATCAACAAAACTTTTATACAGGTGTATTTTAAAATTTCCGAATTCACTCGGCAGACCTGTATCAACAAGATTTTCTATCAGCTTCTCTCTTTCCAGTCTGTAATGAATAAGATCTTTGATTGAAATAATTTTCATGTCAAACCTTTCGGCAATTTCAAAAAGATCCGGAAGTCTCGCCATCTCTCCGTTTTCTTTCATAATTTCACACAAGACCCCGGCGGGAAAATGCCCTGCCAGTTTCGCAAGGTCAACGGTAGCTTCCGTATGACCTGCTCTTCTCAGAACTCCTCCCGGAGCAGATCTTAAAGGAAAAATATGCCCGGGTTTACCAAGATCTTCAGGCAGAGTTTTTCTGTTTATAAGAGCGTGTATTGTTTTATTTCTGTCTGAAGCCGAAATACCCGTTGTAGTTCCGTGCCTTAAATCAACACTAACAGTAAAAGCCGTTTCATGCAAAGAAGTATTGTTGACAGTCATCAGGCCGAGTGAAAGTTCATTAAGTCTGTCATCCTCCATTGGTACGCAAATCAGACCTCTTCCGTATTTCGAAAGAAAATTCACAAGTTCAGGAGTTGACTTCTGTGCAGAAAAAATCATATCGCCTTCATTTTCCCTGTCCTCGTCATCAACAACAATAATGATCTTTCCTTTTTTAAAATCACTTATTGCAGACTCTATTGTACTTAAACTGTGTTTTTTTCTGTTTTTAATTTTCAGATTATTCATCATTTGCTTTTCATTTACAGTCTTTGTATCAAATATTTGTTATCCCAGCAAAGATTTTTTTTCCGGCTCTTTGTCTGTTACTCCAATTATGGTTGAAACGGACGATCTTTCCATTTTGAGTTTTACATTGTCTGCTACTTTTACAAGAATTGTCTTGTCCTCAATACCTTCAACTGTTCCGTATACTCCTCCTGCTGTAATGACCTTATCCCCTTTTTTAAGGGATTCAAGAAGTGCTAATCTTTCCTTCTGCCTCTTTTGCTGCGGCCTTAGTATTAAGAAATAGAAAATTACTATTATCAGTAAAAAAGGTACTATGGATGACAAAATTGATTCCATCCCTCCGGGTGCCTGCTGCAGTAATATTGGGACTGATATTTCTTTCATTTTATGATTTCCTTTCGGGTTGTTAACATTATTTATATATTTGAAAAATATTTATTTAAAAAATTATTTTTAAAACTTTTAAAAGTATTCGTTGAGATTGCATTTCTTATGTTCTTCATCAGATTAAGATAAAATCCGGTATTATGAACCGAAGCAAGCTGTAATCCGAGTATTTCATTTGATATAAAAAGATGTCTTAAATAAGCCAGAGAAAAATTCATTGAAGTATATGTCCTGCATTCTTCATCAGGAGTATTGAAATCATTTTTATATCTGGCGCTTTTTATATTTACTTCTCCGGTAGTTGTGAAAATTTTCCCGTGACGGGCATTTCGTGTCGGCATTACACAATCAAACATATCAATCCCTCTTTCAACGCATTCCAGCAAATCTACCGGTGTTCCAACACCCATCAGATACCTTGGCTTATTTTCCGGAAGAACTGAAGTTGAAATATCAACAAGTTCATACATCAGTTCATTTTCCTCCCCTACTGCTAATCCGCCTATAGCATGCCCGTCAAAATCAAGCGCGGTCAGCTCATCAATGCTTCTTTTTCTCAGATCCGGAAAAGTGCTCCCCTGATTAATTGAAAACAGTTTCTGATTGAAACCGTATCTGTCTTCTGAATTCTTAAAGTGATCAAGGCATCTTTTCTCCCATTTTGAAGTAAGGGAAATTGATTTTTCAACCGCTTTCCTTTCGCTCGGATAAGGCAGACATTCATCAAGAGGCATCATTATATCAGAACCGATGATCCTCTGAATATCAATTACTTTTTCAGGAGTAAAAAAATATTTATCACCGTTAAGATGGGAAGAAAACTCAACTCCGTCTTCACTGATTTTTTTCAGCTTGGATAAACTGAATATCTGAAATCCGCCGCTGTCAGTCAGAATGCTCTTGCTCCAGTTCATAAACCTGTGAAGACCTCCTGCATTTTCCATAACTTCCATTCCAGGTCTCAGGAACAGATGATAAGTATTACCCAGAATAATCTCTGTGTCAAATTCGTGAAGTTCTCTCTGCTGAACAGCTTTTACCGTACCAAGTGTGCCGACAGGCATAAATACGGGAGTTTCAATTTCCGAATGCCCGGTCCTGAGCAAACCTGTTCTCGCTTTTATGTTTTCTTTATTATTGGAAAGAACATTAAAAAAACCGTTTCCGCTCATTTCAAATTATTAACATTTCAAATTTATCCGGTCTATGTTATTTGAAGCTGTGATTTATAATTTTAATCTGTTCATCTGACCGCTTCCCAGGATTTGGAGATTGATCTTTTAAAAAGAGTTACCGAAACTGAATTTTTTGCCCAGTCCCAGAAAACTCTTCTGTAACCGAATTTCCTGTATCTGCGCGGAGATTCATAAACAATAAAATCATGCCTGAATTTCAGTTTACCGATCTTCTTCAGTCTGACATACAGTTCATAATCTTCTCCTGCTGCCAGATTCTCATCATAACCGCCTGCCTGAAGGAATTTGTCTTTTCTTATAATATGACATTCACCTCTTCCCATTCCCATAAAATATTTATTCAGCATGGAAGAAAAATGATTATAAAAAAAATGAAAAGTTTTATCGGAAAACTTTTCTTCTTCAGGAAAAACAAAAATCGGACAGGCAATTGCCGTTATATCATTAAAGAACAGTTCAGTCAGTGACTCTTTCAGTAAAAAATCAATATCTTTAATATAGGTGTCAGCATTTAAAAAAATAAGAACATCTCCCAGAGAATTATCTGCGCCAGCATTTCTTCCCTGAGAGATGTTCTGAGGTGTTTCTTCAGTATGTGAAATTATCCTGTCAGCATATTTATTTGCAATTTCAACAGTTAAATCTTTACTGCCGCCATCACTGATTATTAACTCTAAATCAAAGTTTTTTTTTAATTTCTCATCAAACTGACTCAGTAATCTTCCTAAATATTTTTCCTCATTTAAAGTCGGTACAATGATGCTGATCTTCTTTTCAAAACCGAAATGCTCAGGCATTAAGTATGGATTTCGTACCTACTTTGTCAAGTGTTCTTATGCCTCCGGCGGAAATTTTTACTGTTACCCATCTTTTTTCATCTTCAAGCCAGATTCTCTTTTTCTGCAGATTAGGAAGCTGCCTTCTTTTAGTTTTGTTGTTTGCGTGGGATACATTATTTCCTGTAAGAGGTTTTTTTCCCGTAACTCTGCATACTTTGGACATTATAGATATCTCCTTTTATTCTTTTAAATTAAACTTATGGTTTATACGGTTTGTAAGTAGATTCGTAAACTTTCATATTTCTGTCAAGAAATTTGTAAGTACCCTTTTCGGTTTTTATAGCATCTACCATTCGGACATTAATGATCTTTGTTTCCTTATTGGTATCAGGACACATTACCATAAGATCATTTTTCTTGCCTAATTTGTTTGCTTTATCAGCAAATGTTTGTTGTTTTGCCATGATTTGTTATTTTTCAAAAAATTTTTACAAATATACTTCTATGATAGTTAAAAAAAAAGTCGTTTTGTCTTTAAAACAGAAATGAAATCCAATGCATCTAAATTACTACAATCTTGCAGACAAATCTTTTTTTAATTTGATTTTAAAACTGTCAGACAGAAAGTTCTTCACTAATTTTACTGTTTACTTCTTTCCTTATCATTTCCTCAGCTTTGTAAATCATATTCTTTATTGCAATCGGAGATGATTTGCCGTGTCCGATTATTGTAATGCCATTGACACCCAGAAGAGGCACTCCTCCGTATTCCTGATAATCAAAATCCTTAAGAACCACATTTTTAAGCGTTCCATACATCATCCCGACCCATATTTTCTGCAGAAATCCTTTTTCGGAATATGTCCTGAATTTGCTTTTCATTACATCAAGTACGCTTTCGGCAAATTTAAGAATTACATTACCGACAAATCCGTCGCAAACAATTATATCCGCTCTGCCTCTTAAAACATCCCTTCCTTCAACATTTCCTACAAAATTCAGATTCGATTTCTCAAGAAGATCATAAGCTTCCAGAGTCAGATTATCTCCTTTGCTTTTCTCTTCGCCGACATTCAGCAATCCTACTTTCGGCTTGTCAATACCGTAAACATACTTCATATAAATACTTCCCATCACTCCGAATTCCAGGAGATGATTCGGTTTGCAATCTACAGAGGCACCCACATCAAAAACCATGGTTCTTCCTTTATCAGTAGGAAAAAGAGACCCTATAGTTGGTCTTCCTACTCCTTTTATTCTGCCCAGCCTGAGAATCGAAGCTGTCATTACTGCTCCAGTATTTCCTGCGCTTATAAACGCATCAGCTTTTTTATCTTTTACAAGGTTTATGCCGACACTTATCGAAGAATCCGATTTCGTTTTTAATGAATCCGTAGGAGAATCATTCATTGTTATTACTTCCGTCGCATTGACAACGGACAGATTCCCGAGATTTATCTTATGCTTATTTAATTCCTCACTTATGAGCTTTTCTTTACCTACTAAAATTATTTCAAGAGAATCTCTTTTTTCCTCAGCGGCTATAACTGCTCCCGAAACATCATTTAACGGAGCGAAATCACCGCCCATGGCATCGACAGCTACTTTTATCTTATTCATTTTTCTCTGCTGAATTAATTTTCATCTAAATTGCAGTGAAATCCCGGATGAGTATATTTATAGTGGTGAGACTGAATGATTTATCAGTTCTTTTATTTAGTCTTAGGTATAACAATACTCTTTCCGTCATAGAAACCGCAGGATGAACAAACTCTGTGAGCCTGTTTAAGTTCACCGCAATTAGGACATGACATCAGAGTCGGCGCAGTCGCTTTGTAATGAGTCCTTCTTTTTCTACCTCTGGCTTTAGAATGTCTTCTTTTTGGATTTGGCATTTTATTGTAATGTTTATTTTATGTTTTTTTTAATTTTTATGAGTTTCTCCCAGACAGGACTAATTTCCTCTTTTTTTCTGAAGCTTAAAAGATCATCGATATTCCTTTTGCAATATCTGCAGATCCCGTCTTCTTCTTCCGGGGCTTTCTTCATCGGTATCGACAGCAATAAATAATCTCTTATATCATCCTTTATATCAATGAATCCTGTCTTAAGCGGAATAAATTTTATTTCATCCTGATCATCATCAGAATCATCAGGATCAGAGAAATTAAATTTATAAATTATTTCAAATGAATTTTTAAATTGGTGCCTGTATTTATCGGTACATCTGTCACAAGTAAGAATAAAACTTCCTGCTAATTCGGTTTTCAGATCAAACTGATTACCGGCTTTATACATTTTGACATTTACTGTAACATCTTCTGCTAATTCAGCATCTTCAGCATCAAATTCAATATCTGTGCTGTTTATCTTAAATTCATATTCATATTCGCCGTCCTGTAAATTACTTATATGTATTTTTAACATATCAATACCCGGTTTATGGTCAAAGAACTTTGTTTATCTGGAAAAAATTTCCGGAATTTAAACTCCGATAAGCTTTTTATAATCACCTGAACCAAGAAGATTAGATATCTCATCCTGATTTGAGGGTTCGATTTTGAAAATCCAGCCCCCTTCATATGGTTCAGTATTTACAATGGAAGGATTGTCATTAATAGCCGTATTTATCTCAAGGATTTTCCCCGAAACAGGACTGAAAACCTCGGATACGGTTTTTACAGCTTCTATTGAACCAACTGTATCCCCCTGTTTAACTTCACTTCCGGGATCGGAAGTTATATCAAGATATATGATATCTCCGAGTTCTCCCTGTGCATAATCAGTAACTCCGACTGTGCAGACATTGCCTTCTGATCTTATCCATTCGTGTTCTTTTGTATATTTTACTGATTCAGGAATATTCATAAATAATTGTTTTTAGATTTTATAGAATTGTAATTTAATTATTTTAAGGTTGTGATTCAATTGATAAAATGATAGTACTTTTGTTTTCAGACTATTTTTCCGGAAATGTGCTTTAACACTAAAATCAAAATATTATCAGTATTTAAATTTAAATCTGTTTTAAATTTAGCAAATTATATTTTAACTCATTTTACAATGACAGGTTCAGGAGTCAAAGTAATTCCGAATTTTTCTTTCACTTTCCTCATAATTTCTCCGGACAATGAAAGCACATCGGAGGTTTTTCCGCCCGTATTGATTATTGCAAGCGAATGGCTGGAGGATATTCCGGCTCCTTTGGCTTTAAAACCCTTCACAAAACCGGATTGTTCGACAAGCCAGGCGGCAGGAATTTTCATTCGTTCAATTCCGGACATGGTAGTTTTGTAAAATGGAGGAGAGAGTTTCATAACTTCGCATTTAGTTCTGAATTCTTCAAACTCCGGAACATCAAGCACGGGGTTTGTAAAAAAAGAACCGCATGAAACTGAATTCGGATCGTTACTGTCAATTATCATCGATTTTTTTTGGCGGAGGGTAAGAACTGCATTTCTGATAAAATTAAGTTTTTCTTTTCTGTCACTGAGTGCGGAAAATTTTTCAAGAGATTCTAAATAATTTTTCAGTTCGGGATATCTGATTTCAGGTTCTTTGTTTGCGTTCATTTTAAAAACGACTTCCAGGATTATGTACTTATCCTTATCTGCCGATTTGAATCTGCTGTCTCTGTATCCGAACCGGCATTCTTCGCCGCTGAAATTAATTACTTCGAGTGATTCCTTGTCAATTGCCTTCAGCGAATGGATAATTTCACTTACTTCCTGTCCGTAAGCTCCGACATTCTGTACAGGTGTCGCCCCAACCGATCCGGGAATTCCGGATAAACATTCCGCTCCGGTAAATTCATTTTCAATGCTGAACTTTACAAAATCGTCCCATATCTCTCCGGCACCCGATGTAATAAAACAGCTTTCCTTACTTTTGGTTAATGAGACTACTTTTATGCTCATCTTTAAAATCAATCCGTCAAATCCCTCATCAGAAAAAACAATATTACTGCCGCCGGCTAAGACCTGAAGTCTGCATTTTTTTTCTTTTGCAAATTTCAAAGCATCCTTCACTGAATCTTCTGAGTCGCATTCTATAAAATATTTAGCTGCTCCGCCGAGTTTTATTGTAGTATATTCTGAAAGGAGTATATTTTCTTTTACGATCAATACATTATGTTTTGTCATTCAATATAAACCAATCTGTGATTTTTAGAAATGTATATAAAATTAATATTGTCATATAAATTACTCTGCATTTAATTTTTTAAAAAGTTAGGTTATTTTGAAATAAAAAAATGAACAGATTAATTACGGCCTTTTCTTTTATTGCAATATTTATTTTATCAGGTTATACCCAGAATATTCCATCCGATAAAATAAGTAAACAGCTTTTATATTCTTTATCTGATAATTCAAAGAATAATTTTGTTGTCTGGATATATTTTACGGATAAAGGTCCGGATGCATTAAGCAGATTATTAAATCCTTTAAACATTGTTTCGCAAAGATCTTTTGAAAGAAGATTAAAGGTAAAGTCAATTGAGCAGGCATTGGACATAACCGATGTTCCTTTAAATGTTTCTTACATCAGTGCTGTTTATACTAAAGTTCTGAAGATCCGCAACAGGTCAAAATGGCTGAATGCCGTAAGCGCTGAAGTTACTCCTGAACAGATCAATGATCTTGCAAGAATGGATTTTGTAAAAAATATCGATCTGGTTGAAAGATTCAGAAAATCAAAAGACAATATTGAATTTAATCTTAAACAGCCTGAGTCATATCCTTTACTTCCGGATGAGATACTTGCCGATACGCTGAATTACGGGTCGGGGAACGCTGTTTCACAAATCACCCAGATAAAAGTTAACGAAGTTCACAATGACGGAATCTTCGGACAGGGAATACTCATCGCGGATTTTGATGCGGGATTTTTTAACCTGACACATGAAGTTTTTACAACATATCCAATGAATATTGTTTCCACTTATGATTTTCAGAATCATACACCAGTCTTAGCGGGACATTCACACGGCACTGCAACATTGTCACAGGTAGGAGCTTATAAACCCGGTCAGCTTATAGGTCCTGCATTTAAATCGAAATTCATTCTCGCAAGAACCGAAGTGGATCCAACGGAAACTCCTGCCGAAATGGATAACTGGATAGCAGCAGCTGAATGGGCTGACAGTCTCGGAGCTGATGTGATCACAAGTTCACTGGGTTATCTTGATTTCGATGCACCTTATTCGGGTTACACCTGGCAGGATATGAACGGCAATACACTGCCGATTACAAAAGCTGCCGATCTTGCAGTCAACAAGGGAATTGTTGTCAGTAACTCAGCAGGTAATAACGGATCTTCTTCAAACAATACATTGATCGGACCTGCTGACGGTGACAGTGTCATTACAGTAGGAGCTGTTACTTCAGGCGGAAGCAGGGCAAGCTTCAGTTCTGTCGGTCCGACAACAGATGTACCGGCAAGAATAAAACCTGATATAATGGCAATGGGAAGCAGTAATTATGCAGCGGGAACTTCCGGCAATTCATATAGCAATGTAAGCGGAACTTCTTTTTCCTGTCCTTTGAATGCAGGAGTATGTGCGCTTATACTAACTGCAAACAAAAGTCTCACACCTATTCAGGTCAGGAATATACTTAGAAAATTCGGAAGCAATAACAGTTCGCCAAACAATCTCATGGGCTGGGGAATAATAGATGCAAAAAAATCAGTTGACACAGCAAGGAAACTTGACACACAGCCGCCGGTCATTCAGCACACACAGACAATATTCAGCGTGAGAAAATCAGGTCCTGTAATAATTAAATGCATTATAAAAGATAACGGCATCATCAGAAAAAGAACAAATGAATATCCCATGCTGTATTACAGAACGAATGTTTATGGTACAGTAAGTCCGTACTCTTCAGTTACAGCATACAATTCAGTATCAGATACATTTTATTTCAGCATACCGCAGATAAATATGAAGGCAACTGTGGAATATTATTTCGCCGCGCAGGATATTGCACTTCCCGTTCCTTTATCTTCGACACTTCCGTCAGGAGGAAGCGGTGTAAATCCTCCGGGCAGCAATCCACCGAATGCGAAATTCAGCTTCAGGGTTTATCCGTTCAGTTTTAATTCAGATCCGGTTTCTGCAAATGTTATTACTCTTTACAATTATCCTAATCCATTCAACCCGGAAACTGTTATCAGTTATTATCTTCCATTCAGCGGCAGGATTACATTGAAAGTTTACGATATATCAGGTAAGGAAGCAGCAGTACTGGCTGACGGAATACAGCAAGAAGGAGCACACAGAGTAAAATTTAACGGAGGAAATCTTTCAAGCGGAGTATATTTTTATAAACTGATAACAGATAATAAAACATTGGTAAGGCAGATGATCTTATTAAAATAAGAACTTCTGTCGGTTCATAATTATTCAATTAAGATCTCAGGATTTTCGTGCATCCTGCTATTGTGTTTTTAACTGAAGGAATTTATTACCGGTAAAAGTATTCCTCGTTCCCAATCTCCGGATTGGGAACGGATGAATAGTTATTTATAATTTAAACTCCTCGTTCCCAATCTCCGGATTGGGAACGGATGAATAGTTATTTATAATTTAAACTCCTCGTTCACAATCTCCGGATTGGGAACGAATGATCTCGTTACGAATCAGGAGATTCGTAACGAGGATGTTAAAATAGTTATTTATAATTTAAACTCCTCGCTCCCAATCTCCGGATTGGGAACGGATGAATATTTATTTATAATTTAAACTCCTCGTTCCCAATCTCCGGATTGGGAACGGATAATTCGTTACGAATCAGGAGATCCGTAACGAGGATGTTAAAATAGTTATTTATAATTTAAACTCCTCGTTCCCAATCTCCGGATTGGGAACGGATGATCTCGTTACGAATCAGGAGATTCGTAACGAGGATGTTAAAAATCCACTGTAAGTTATTCAGTTTCTTTTGAATAGCAAATTACAAGTCCGGATTGTATTACTATAAAATGAAATCAGGAAATTTCATTCAGGTGAGAAAAATGATTTTGATCAGGTGAAAATTCTTATGTATCATTAACAAAGCCGGATTTGAAATTATTCAGATCCGGCTTTTTAAATTTCAGTAAAGCCCTTTTAAATATTATACTATAAATTCAGTCCCTACTACAGTTTAATCATATTGCTCGATGCGGCACATTATCCGTTCAAAGTATATTTTTATAAAATTGGAACAGGCTCGAACAGCGAGGAAGGAAATCTGGTTAAGGCGAAAAAAATGATTCTGGTAAAATGAAATGACTCAAATAATAAATCAGTATTAGTTATTTTAATATTGAAAATCATTAACTAAAATAAACTAAAACTGATCTATGATAAAGAAGAAAGGTAAAACAAAATTTGTAAGCGCCGATGAAGCAGCAAAGATCGTTAAATCAGGTCAGAGCATATATGTTCACGCCAACTGCTCTTATCCGAAAGTTCTGATGGATGCTTTATGCAGAAGATATAAAGAATTAAAAAAAGTAAAGATCGTCCAGCTGATATCATTTCTTGATGCTCCATATTCGGCTCCTGAAATGGAAGGACATTTTCATGTAGTATCATTGTTTACCGGTGCAAATGTCAGAAAAGCAATCAACGAAGGAAGAGCGGATTTCATACCTGTATTCCTGTCGGAAATTCCCCTTCTCATTCAAAGACATATCATTCCCCTGGATATTTGTTTTCTTCACCTGTCACCTCCGGACGAACACGGTTACTGTTCATTCGGAATCAGCAATGAATGTTCCAAGACAGCATCCGAACATTCGAAAATAATCGTTGCACAGATCAACAAGCAAATGCCGAGAGTACTCGGTGATAATTTCATACACATTGATAAAATTGATTATGCAGTTGAGATAGATGAGATAGTACCTGAATTTCACAGTTCAAAGGAGGCTGTAGGAGAAGACAAAATTATATATGAGAAGATCGGGAAGAGCATAGCAGGACTCATAGAGGACGGATCAACTCTTCAGATGGGCATAGGCATAATTCCTGACATAGTGCTTCAGTTTTTAACAGATAAAAAAGATCTCGGAGTTCATACTGAGATGTTCTCTGATCATCTTATAGATCTGATCGAATCAGGGGTTATAAACGGAGAGAAGAAAACGCTGCTTCCGGGAAAAGTTGTGTCATCTTTTATTCTGGGTACAAAGAAGGTATTCGATTATATGAATGACAATCCGGTTTTTGAATTCCGTCCGACACTGTTTGTCAATGATCCGTTTACAATTTCAAGAAATGATAAGATGGTATCTATAAATTCAGCTCTGGAAGTTGATATAACCGGTCAGGTATGCGCAGATTCCATCGGACCGAAAAATTATTCTGGCTTCGGCGGGCAGCTTGATTTCATCAGAGGAGCCGCAAGAAGCGAAAACGGCAAACCGATAATGGCTTTCACATCAACAGCCAGAGGCGGAACGGTTTCGCGGATTGCACCTTATCTGAAACAGGGAGCAGGTGTAACAACAACGAGGGCAGACGTTCACTACATTATAACAGAATACGGCATTGCAGATATGTTCGGAAAATCTGTAAGGGAAAGAGCTAAAGCTCTTATAGAAATAGCGCACCCGGATTTCAGGGAAGAGCTTGAGAGATATGCATATGAAGTTAAGTTCCTGAGGTAATTTATTGCTGTCTGCTTTTGAGAAACTGATGGAAAAATATTTACTGCAAAAGAGAAGTATTTTTTTCAGATACATTCGGCGGCAATAACGGATTAGTGTCAGAATGAATATATTTTATAATTTTACCGGCTTCTGAATTAGAGGTCAATATTTCTAATTTATTTAAATGTTGAACAGGGAAAATGCAGTTGTACTTTCGAGCGGAGGCATGGACAGCGCTCTGACGGCTGCTATAGCCGGAAGAAAGTATGAGCTGAATTTGCTGCATATTAATTACGGACAGAAGACACAGGAAAGAGAGTTAAAAGCATTCCGGGATATCTCGGAATATTTTAAAGCAAAGAAAACTTTAGTTGTAAACATAAGCCATCTGAAACAGATCGGCGGATCTTCGCTTACGGATAATAAGATCAGTATTACAAAAGCCGATCTTAAAAATAAAAAGATACCTTCAAGTTATGTTCCGTTCAGGAATGCAAACATACTTTCAATAGCCGTAAGCTGGGCGGAAGTTCTGGGAGCGAGGAAAATCTTTATCGGAGCGGTGGAAGAAGATTCAAGCGGATATCCTGACTGCAGAAAGGAATTTTTTGAAGCTTACAACAAAATGATTTCAAAAGGAACAAGACCCGGTTCCGGAATAAAAGTTTTAACTCCTATCATAGGTCTTTCTAAGAAGGAAATTGTAATAAAATCATTTGAACTAAAAGCACCTGTTCATCTTACATGGTCATGTTACAAAAACAGCAGAGCGGCTTGCGGAGAATGTGACAGCTGCGGTTTGAGACTCAGGGGATTTCAGCTGGCGGGAATTAGTGATCCTATTAAGTATATAAAAATACCAAACTATATCTGAATTGGTAAAAGCAGACAATAATAAATTTCTTAACATTGCAGCAGGGTTGTTTCTTGCAGGCTTTTCGGTATATGTAATGAAAGAACTAAGTTCAATTTTAATCCCCTTCGTTCTTGCCGTTATCATCGCTTTTGTGTTTGAGCCTTTTTATTCCTGGATGCTTTCTAAAAAAGTACCTTCATTCTTAGCAGTTATTGCAGTGATTATCGCTCTTGTAATCATTTCGAATATTGCAAGCGTATTCATTATAGCAAGCATAAATTCATTTTCATCAGACTTTTCCGTTTACGAAAAAAAATTCACCGACTTTTTTAATTCCCTGATACAGTCACTACATCTATCTCCTGAAGAGACTCAGAATCTGAATGAGTTTCTTAAGATATCTAATCTCCTTCAGCAGGGCTCATTCACAAATTTCATTGCCGGATTTTTTACGAGTTTCTTATCTGTATTCGGGGATTTTATTTTAATATTGTTCTATGTGATTTTTATATTATCAGAGATGATTCATATTAAGGAGAGGATAAGGATAGCATTTAAGGATAGAAAAGCTGATAATATTATAAGCACATTAGACAGGATTTTTATTGATGTGAGAAAATATATTACCGGCAAGACATTGATCAGTCTGATACTGGGGACATTATCAGGTTTTGTTTTATGGCTGTTCGGCGTAGATTTTTATTTCATCTGGGGATTTCTGATATTTCTTATGCATTTTATTCCGAGCATTGGCGCACTGATAGCGATATCACTGCCTTCGATGGTGATGTTCCTTCAGTTTGACAATATATTCACACCGATATTTGTAACGGTTCTGCTTCTGGTTTTGCAGAATGTGATTGGCAATATAGTTGAACCGAAGTTTCTTGGAGATCAGCTTGATTTAAGTCCGCTGCTTCTGCTTCTTTCTCTTTTTCTCGGGGGATATATCTGGGGAATAGTCGGAATGGTGCTGTCAGTTCCGATAGTAAGCATGATCAAGATTATTCTTCTTAATTTCGAATCTACAAGACCGATTGCCATTTTAATGAGTTACAAAACGTCGGAAATTGAAAAGGATGTTTTGAAACATTCAAAAGGAAAATGATTATTGAGCGGGACAAATCCAAATAAGTTTTTAAAAGTTACAGCTGCATTGTTTCTGACAGGGTTTTCGTTCTTTGTTTTAAAGGAACTACAGTCAATACTGGTACCGCTTTTCATTGCGATCATTATATCGTTTGTATTTCTGCCGATGTACACATTTCTTGTGAATAAAAAAATTCCGGGTGTTGCTGCAGTAGCATTAGTCGTACTGACAATTTTTTTAATTTCAAATATTGCAAGTCTGCTGATTTATACAAGTATCGGCACATTCAGTGATCAGTTCCCGGTTTACGAGAAAAAATTTCTGGCTGTATATGAAAGTGTTGCTGATAAACTTAATCTGAACGAGTCTGAATCAGCAGAAGTGTCAAAGTTTCCGGATCTGAAGGAACTTCTGCTTGAAGGAAAATTTACATCCGCAATAACCGGATTGTTTACGGGGATAACAGGATTACTGGGGAATTACATTCTCATCGTTTTTTATGTGATATTTCTTTTGTCAGAGTCAAAAAGCATAAAGAAGAGACTACAAATTGCTTTTCCTGATAATGACGGAGAATCGATGAAAGAAACAATATCGGATATTTTCGGCGGAGTAAGAAATTATATATCGGGAAAGACACTTCTCAGTTTCATTCAGGCAGTGTTAATCGGACTGATCCTGTGGATTTGCGGAGTTGATTTTTATTTCATTTGGGCATCTATGTTTTTCTTGTCTGATTTTATACCGAACATAGGTTCGCTCATTGTATCCGTGCTTGTAGGAATTTTTATGGCTCTTCAGTTTGAAAGCATACTGAAGCCTGCGGTAATACTGGGTGTGCTGATAGTGATTCAGAATCTTAAGGGAAACATACTGGAGCCCAGAATATTCGGATCAAGGCTTGATCTTAGTCCCCTTCTGCTTCTTTTATCGCTGATTTTCTGGGGATATATCTGGGGAATTACGGGAATGATACTGTCTGTTCCGATAATGAGCATGATTAAGATCATTCTTATGAATTTTCCTCAGACAAAACCTATTGCAATATTAATGAGTTACAAAGTAAATACCATAAAAAAATAATATTTTTAAATTTTCTTTAACAAAAAAAATCAATTTATCAAAGGAGATAAAATGAAAATCAGTAAAAAATTACAGAACTGGGTAAACGAATGTGAAGCACTTTGCAAACCTGACAATGTTCACTGGTGCAACGGTTCTGAAGAGGAATATAACAGTCTTGCAAAATTACTTATTGAAAAAGGTACTTTTAAAAAACTTAACGACAGCAAAAGACCCAATAGTTATTATGCAACATCTGATCCTTCTGATGTTGCAAGAGTTGAAGACAGTACTTACATCTGCTCAAAGAATAAGGAAGACGCAGGTCCGACAAATAACTGGATGGATCCTGCAGAAATGAAAAAAACACTTAACGGAGTTTTTGACGGATGCATGAAAGGAAGGACTATGTATGTTATTCCGTTCAGCATGGGACCGCTGGGATCTAAAATAGCTCATATTGGAATTGAAGTCACCGACTCACCTTATGTTGTACTTAATATGAGAATCATGACAAGGATTGGTGAAAAAGTTCTTGATGTGCTGGGAGACGGTGAATTTGTTCCGTGTCTTCATTCTGTGGGTTATCCACTTACAGACGGAAAGAAAGATGTGACATGGCCGTGCAATACTACAAAATACATTGTTCATTTCCCTGAAGAAAGAAGCATCTGGTCATACGGAAGCGGTTACGGAGGAAATGCATTGTTAGGCAAAAAATGTTTTGCATTGAGAATTGCATCATCAATGGCAAGAGAAGAAGGATGGATGGCTGAGCATATGCTTATTGTGGGAATCACTTCACCTGAAGGCGTGAAAAAATATATTGCAGCCGCTTTCCCCAGCGCCTGCGGAAAGACAAATCTGGCAATGCTGACACCTTCCATACCGGGATGGAAAGTTGAAACTGTCGGAGACGATATTGCCTGGATGAAATTCGGAGATGACGGCAGGCTTTATGCTATCAATCCTGAATACGGATTTTTCGGTGTAGCTCCGGGAACATCAATGGACACAAACGGCAATGCAATGCTTTCCATGGAAAAGAATTCCATATTTACAAATGTAGCCCTGACTGATGACGGCGATGTATGGTGGGAAGGAATGACAAAAGACAAACCGAAACATCTTATTGACTGGCACGGAAAAGACTGGACACCGGATTCGGCAACACCATCTTCGCATCCGAATTCGAGATTCACCGCTCCTGCTTCGCAATGTCCCGTCATAGACCCGGACTGGGAAAATCCGAAAGGCGTGCCGATCTCTGCAATTCTGTTCGGCGGAAGGAGAGCGTCAATTGTACCATTGGTAAATGAAGCATTCAGCTGGCAGCACGGCACATTCCTCGGTTCGTCTGTATCTTCGGAAATGACTGCGGCTGCTGTGGGAACAGTAGGAAAGGTCAGGCACGATCCTTTTGCAATGCTTCCGTTCTGCGGATACAATATGGGAGATTATTTCAATCACTGGCTTAACATAGGAAAGAAGACTGACAGTAAAAATCTTCCGAAGATATTTTATGTGAACTGGTTCAGAAAAGATGAAAACGGAAAATTCATCTGGCCGGGATACGGTGATAACATCAGAGTTCTGAAGTGGGTGTTTGAAAGACTTGACGGAAAGAATAATTTCGAAGAAAGAGCTTATGGTATCATTCCTTCAAAAGGTGCGCTTGATGTTTCAGGTCTTGGATTAAGCGAAACTGAAGTCGAAAAACTATTTGCAATTTCGAAAGAAGAAGGACTTGCTGAAGTGAATGAAATGAAAGATTATTACAAAATATTCGGTGACAGACTTCCGAAACAGCTGAATGAAGAGCTGGAAAAGCTTGAGGAAAGATATAACAAGATGTAATAAAATAAATGTAAGTTATATACAAGCCGGCAGCTTTTTATTTTGTTCCCGGCTTGTTTTGTTTTAGTTGTTAACCATACTTCAATATTAATTAATCCCCTATCATAAACCCGGCTGGAATTTAATTTTAAGTTTCTCGTTTGACTTTATGAATTTACCATTGCAATTAAACATTGCCATAGCTGTTGGACTGTCCGCCGTCAATAGCAATAATTTGTCCGTTTATGTAAGAAGCATCATCACTTAAAAGGAATGCGACAACTTTTGCCACTTCTTCAGGTAAACCTAACCGTTTGGAAGGGTTCGCCTTCGCATACTCCATTTCAGCAGCTTTTGGATCTGCGGGATTTACTTCTCTGAATGCTTCTGCAACCATTGGAGTAAGAATTGCACCCGGCGCAATTGCATTTGTATTAATTCCGTATCTTGCGTATTCAAGAGCTGCGTTTTTAGTCATTCCGGCAACGGCATGCTTGCTTGCAACGTAAGGGGTTTGGTTCAGTACTCCGCGAATACCTCCCACAGATGCAACATTTAAAATCCTTCCGTATTTTTGTTTTTGCATAACCGGAATAACATAACGCATCCCGTAGTACACTCCCATCAGGTTGATGTCTATTACTTTTTTGAAAATGTTTATATCATACTCAACCATTCCGGCTTGCTTGCCTTCAATGCCGGCATTGTTGTACAGACCGTCAATGCGGCCGAATGTTTTCACTGTTTCATCTGCATAATTTTTTACTGCATCTTCCTTTGATACATCAGCAGCAACTGAAATAATTTTAACTGTCGGAAATTTCTTACTGATTTCATTACGGGCTTCATCCAGACTCTTTTCATTATAATCTACGAGTGTAAGATTTGCTCCTCTTAATGCAAGTTCCTTTGCAGCCGCTAAACCAAGTCCCATTGCTGCACCGGTAATAATAACAACTTTATTTTCCATATTTTTCATTTGTTTTGTTTAATTGATGAATAGTAAATTATTTAACTGATGAATTGTCTGCTATAAATGAATACTGTAAAAAAGCAGAGAACTGTTTTTCCGATCTGCCACCATATGTTTTCTGAGAATAATACAAATACAGAACTTGATTTAAATCACAAATGATCAATTGATCACTGAATCTAAACTTCTGCATAACGTTTTTTTTGTACATTAATTTTAATCTTTTGATTTCATAATACTCAATGCGCCTGAAGGACATTTTGCAACTGCTGCGGTAATTTCTGCTGTTGAGGCATTATCCATTTTTATCCATGGCTGATCCTGAGGCTGAAATACTGCCGGCAAATTCCGTACACAATTGCCGGAATGCATGCATTTACCCGATTGCCATACAACGGTTATTTCACCGTTGGAATATTTTTTTGTGAGATTATTCTTATCCATATTTTATTTTTAAAGTACATCATTAATTTCTTTTACTTTGTCAAATACACTTTTTGCGAAGGGGCACAAGGGTATTATTTTAATTCCTTTTTTTCTTGCAAAAATGCAACTGCTTCCGTCAACATTTCTTTACCGGCTCCTTTGCCTGACAAAATATCGCTTACTTCTGTATGATCTATAATGATTCTGTCAGTTCCAACCCATACATAAGTCATTTTTGCAAGTATGTTGTTACTTTTCTCAATATAAAACATGCCTTTTTTTCCATCATCTTTTTGCAGAATTTCCATATTTAAAAAAATTTTAATAAAGAATAACAGCTTTTAACCATCCGTTGTCAGCATTGTCCCCTGAACCGGCCTTGTGCAACACGGTGTCTGCAGTTTTTATTTTAAAAGGAATCTATTATAAATCTCCGATACATTCAACAACATAAATTTTAATAATCGTATTCAAACAAGCATTGAATCTGTTTTGTTAAAAATTCTTTCAGTTAATTGTTCTGTATGAGACAAGAAATTTTGCAATGCTTCTTATCTTATCTTTTGAAAATTCTTCCGATATTCATATTAAACGAAGTTATACTTTGCTTATATACCGGACTTTTTGTTAACAGAAATGTACAAGAGATACTATCCTGTCCGGCATTAATTATCTTTAATCTTAAAATCTATTTAAGTAATTTATTTTTTAAAATTCGGGATAAATATTTATTTTATCTTTTTGTATCATTTATTTCACAGATAAAATTTTTTAAATGCTCAGAGCAGTAATTTTCGGTTTGGTATTTTTCGGTGCTATGGGTTATTTTATTTTTTCGGTAAGAAAATTCCTTTCTTACCTGAAAATTGCAAAACCCGAAAACCGTTTCGGCGACATTTCCGCAAGAATAAAAAACACCATTAATATTGCTTTTCTTCAGAAAAAATTACTAAGAAGCCCGCTTGCAGGATTTCTTCATATCTGTATTTACTGGGGCTTTCTGATACTGCTTTTTGTAGTTCTTGAATCAATTATAGAGGGCTTTTTCCCTGACTTCAGTTTTGCTTTTCTGGGACCTTTGTACAGCGTTTTAACATTCCTGCAGGATTACTTCGGAGCGATTGTACTGCTTACGGTTATATTCTCCATATTCAGAAGATATATAGGCACTCCGAAAAGGCTGCAGGTGGACACATCTGCAAAGCTTGATGCAACTTTCATTCTGATGATGATAGCTCTTGTCATGATAACAATGTTCGGAATGAGCGTTGAAAAAATCCTTATCGGAAAGTCGCAGGGTTACAGACCTGTCTCGGATTTTATTGCTTCGTATTTCAGCGGAGGTTCACATACAGTCTATGAAATATTTTTCTGGGCGCATATTGTAGTCGTGCTGGTTTTTATGAATTATCTACCGTACTCAAAACATTTTCACGTTCTGTCTTCGATTCCGAATACTTTCTTTTCCAATTACAAAATTCCTTATCAGGGCATAGTTTTAAAGCCGATCAATTTTGAGGATGAGTCTATAGTACAATACGGAGCAAAAGACATTGAGGATCTTACCTGGAAGAATATACTTGACGGATATACCTGCACTGAATGCGGCAGGTGCACTTCCGTATGTCCGGCTAATATTACAGGCAAATTACTGAATCCTAAGTTAATTATAACCAAGATAAGAAAGAGAACAGAGGAGAAAGGTCCTGTTGTCGTAAACAAAACCGAAACTGATCCGGGGCTAAACAAAAACCTGGTTCATGATTACATAACAGCTCAGGAGCTATGGGCTTGCACTACCTGCATGGCTTGTGTTCAGGAATGTCCTGTAATGATAGATCACATCACGCCGATAGTTGATATGAGAAGAGACCTTGTGATGATGGAATCGGATTTCCCCGCAGAGATGAATACTGTTTTCAAAAATATGGAAAACAATGAATCACCCTGGGCTTTCGGAGCTGAGCAGAGAAATGACTGGATAGACGAGCTGGGCGATGAACTTGCAAAGGAGGGAAAGGAAAATCATCTTAAGAAACTTTCTTCTTTAGGCACGGCTGATGAACTCGATATTGTTTTCTGGTCAGGATGCGCAGGAGCTTTTGACAAGAGGTACAGAAATGTTACAAAATCCTTTGCGCAGCTTCTGAATAAAGCGGGAGTTAAATACGGAGTACTCGGAAGCGAGGAGAAATGCACAGGAGATCCGGCAAGAAGACTGGGAAATGAATTTCTCGCGCAGTCATTTATTCAGCAAAACGCGGAGACGCTTAAGAGATATAATGTTAAGAAAGTTGTGACTGCCTGCCCTCACTGCATGCATACTCTTAAGAATGAATACAATAAATTCGGCGTAGAACTTGATGTAACTCATCACACTGAATACATTGACAAACTTATTGCGGAAAAGAAACTTATTCCGAAGAAAGAGATCAATGAAAAAGTTACATATCACGATTCGTGTTATCTCGGAAGATACAATAATGTATATAATGAACCGAGAAAATCTCTTGAAAGCATCAGCGGTTTGAATTTAGTGGAAATGGCAAGATCAAAAGACAAGGGATTCTGCTGCGGAGCCGGCGGTGGAAGAATGTTCCTTGAAGAGACTGAAGGTAAAAGAGTGAATATCGAAAGAACTGAAGAAGCCATAAACACCGGTGCAAAAACAATCGCTTCAGCTTGTCCATTCTGCATGACAATGCTCACAGACGGTATTAAAGCGAAAGAAAAAAGCGAAGAAGTAAAGGTAAAAGATGTTGCGGAATTAGTTCTTGAAAGTCTGTAGTAATTTCAATTCGTAAATATTATAACAATAAATTAAAACAATATCCGCGGAAGCGGAAAGGAGAATCAAAGAAATGTCTTATTTTTTCACATCGGAGTCTGTAAGCGAAGGACATCCGGATAAAGTCAGCGATCAGATATCAGATGCAGTGCTTGATGATATATTAAAGAATGACAGGAATGCAAGAGTTGCCTGCGAAACATTCTGCGCTACGGGTCTGGTGCTTGTAGGCGGCGAGATTACCACAACGCATTATGTTGACATTCAGAAAGTAGTAAGGGATGTTGTAGAAGATATCGGTTACACAAAGGGAGATTACAGATTTGACCATCACTCTATCAATGTCATGTCAGCCATTAACAAACAGTCCCCGGATATAGCAAGAGGCGTTGATACTGGCGGAGCAGGAGATCAGGGAATGATGTTCGGATACGCAACCAAAGAGACAAAGGAGTACATGCCGATGACACTTGTATATGCACATAAACTTATGAAAGATCTTGCATCTATCAGGAAAAAGAAAAATTCGGAGATGCCGTATCTCAGACCGGATTCGAAGTCACAGGTTACGGTAGAATATAATGACAAGAACGAACCTGTGAGAATAGATGCGATTGTTGTATCGACACAGCACGATCCGGGAGTTTCACAGAAAAAGATAAAAGATGATGTGATAGAGCATCTTGTAAAAAAAGTTATTCCTTCACATCTCATTGACAGAAGAACGAAGTATCATGTTAATCCTACGGGAATGTTTGAAATAGGCGGACCGCACGGAGATACGGGGCTTACGGGTAGAAAAATAATTGTAGACACTTACGGTGGAAAAGCTCCTCACGGTGGCGGTGCATTTTCAGGAAAAGATCCTTCAAAGGTTGACAGAAGCGCAGCTTATGCAGCCAGACATATTGCAAAAAACATAGTTGCATCAGGACTGGCAGACGAATGTATGATACAGGTTTCTTATGCAATAGGCGTTGCAGAGCCGGTTTCCATTTATGTCAATACTTACGGAACAGGAAAGATCCCTGACGCTAAAATATCCGCTTTCATTAAAAAAGAAATAGATCTTACTCCGAAAGGAATTATCAAAAGACTGGATCTCAGGAGACCGATTTACAGAAAGACTGCTGCTTACGGACATTTCGGAAGGAATGACAAGGATTTCACGTGGGAAAAATTAGATCTGACAGAAAAATTTAAGAAAGCAAAGTAAAAGTATTTTTCCGGAATGCAGATTTAATTTCTGATAATTAAAACAGTATTCCGGATTTTTACTATTAAAAAAAGGCACATGTAATACTGATTAAATATTATGAATAATTTTATCTATGGATTTTTCTATCCCCTCAGATGCATAAAATTATTTTTCAGATTTCCGAAGCTTATTGTTTATTCAATTGTCCCTATGGTCTTAAATTTAGTCATTTACGGGGCAATTTTTTTTTATACTTATGATTACATTACAGGGAAGTCTTCAGACCTGTTTATGATTCAGTCACAGAACGGTCTTTTTTTTGAATTCATTAAATTTTTTTTTAAGGTCTTTTCTTTCATTCTTGTTCTTCTGATCTGCTATCTGGCATTCATAATTTTCGGCGGGATAATTTCCGCTCCGTTCAATGATCTGATATCTAAACTCATTGAAGAAAAATTGTATCCCGGTCAGATGTTACCGGCGCCGGAAACCGGATTTATTAAGGAAGCGGCGGACAGCATTAAGGAAGAATTGAAAAAAATATTTTTTTATTTATCGTTTCTGATACCGGTCCTGTTATTAAATCTGATTCCTATGATCGGAAATACGCTTTCCCTCATATCGGGGACTCTCTTTTCGTTTTATTATAATGCACTGGATTACATGGATTATCCGATGTCAAGAAGAAATATAAAATTCGGACAGAAATTAAAAGCAGTTAATTCAGAGAAAACCGTTTCAGCCGGATTCGGAGCAGTAGCATTTATATTAACTTTTCTTCCCGTAATAAATGTCATCCTGAATCCGCTGCTTGTGGTTTCAGGAACATCATTATTTTTTACAAAAGAATTTAACAGACAAATATTATGATAATCATATCGGCACACTCGGATACTAATTACAAAAGAGTTGATCTTGAAATAGAAGGAGACTGCTACAAAGGTCTGCTTGATAATTATGTCGGGGTATTCGTTGCAATGAAAACATTTTTCAGCGGTGAGGTGAATTTCGAACATGTCAGAATAGAACTTACACCGGACGAAGAAATTGATATGCGCGGCGCAAAGCTTGTTGCAAAGGAAGTTATGAAGGAGGATCTTGTCATTGTAATAGACGTTACCGGAACGGAAACAGACAAGGACTTTGTAATTGAAAAATGCAAATCTAATAAGGTCAGAAGATTTCTCGAAGATAATCTTGACGGATTCAGTTATGATATTTATGAAGACTGCCCTGACCCGATTTCAAATATGGATGAAATAGATGTCTACAAACACAGGACCAATCATTATTTTTTTCTCGGTCTCCCCTGCCACGGCGGAGATTACAATTTTTCACTTACGAAATGCAAGATAAGATCTGTCGATGAAGCCGCAAGAGCCGTAGTAAAGATCTGCAGAGAATATCATAAATTTAATTCATATTAAAATTAATACTGTTTTAAATTTTTAAATTAAATCTAATTTTTTTTACAAATGCCGGTACCCTTTATCAGCTCTGATCTTGCTAAATCATTGGGACTGCTTGAAGAAGAATATCAGAGGATCATAAACATTCTAGGCAGGATTCCCACATATACAGAACTCGGGATTTTTTCCGTAATGTGGAGCGAGCACTGTTCCTACAAAAATTCCATTCTGCAGCTGAAAACTCTTCCAAGAACCGGAGGAAGATTATTAGTCGGAGCAGGTGATGAAAATGCAGGTTTAGTGGATATCGGAGACGGACTTGCAGTTGCATTTAAAATCGAATCCCATAATCATCCTTCTGCAGTCGAACCTTATCAGGGAGCTGCAACAGGTGTTGGCGGAATACTGAGAGATATTTTTACTATGGGAGCAAGACCTGTCGCGGCTCTTAATTCACTGAGATTCGGGAAAATCAGTTCTGACAGCAATGAAAATATTAATGATTTGCCCGGAATTAATTCTGAACGCTCAAAATTTCTTTTCAGAAATGCTGTTAAAGGAATCGGAGATTACGGAAACTGTTTCGGAATACCGACAATAAGCGGTGAAGTATATTTTGAAGATTGCTATCAGGACAATCCTCTTGTAAATGCAATGGCAGCCGGAATAGTTAAACAAAATGAAACCGCTACTGCTGCTGCCGGAGGCGCGGGCAATCCGGTATTTATTGTCGGATCATCCACGGGTAAGGACGGAATTCACGGAGCGACATTTGCATCCGAAGAAATCTCCGAAGATTCTGAATCAAAAAGACCAAATGTTCAGGTCGGAGATCCGTTTACCGAAAAGCTGCTCCTTGAAGCCACGCTCGAACTTATTAAATCCGGAGCAGTTGTCGGAATTCAGGATATGGGAGCTGCCGGTATCACCTGTTCTACAAGTGAAATGAGCGCTAAGGGTAACTGCGGAATGGAGATAGATCTGAATAAAGTACCGCTCAGAGATGAAAATATGACTGCCTACGATATCATGCTTTCGGAATCACAAGAAAGAATGCTGGTAGTCATTAAAAAAGGCAAGGAGCAAATTGCAAAAGAAATTTTTCACAAATGGGATCTGAACTGTGCCGAAATCGGAAAGGTCATAAATGATGACAGGGTAAAAATTTATTACAACGGAAAACTTGAAGCCGATGTGCCGGCTAAGGAACTTGTACTCGGAGGCGGAGCACCGGTTTATAAAAGAGATATTAAAGAACCTTCATATCTGAAAGACAAATATAATTTTGATTTTAATAGTGTAAAAGAACCGGACGATCTTAATGAGGTATTGCTTAAATTATTGTCTTCCCCAAACATTACGAATAAGAACTGGATTTATGAACAGTATGACACACAGGTAAGAACAAATACTGTTATACTTCCGGGCGGAGATGCTTCTGTAATAAGATTAAAAGAAAACAATAAAGCTTTGTCGATGAAAGTAGATTGTAACGGCAGATATGTATATCTTAACCCATACAAAGGAGGAATGATAGCTGTTTGCGAATCCGCAAGAAATGTTGTATGCACAGGAGCAAAACCCATAGCAATTACTAACTGTCTTAATTTCGGCAATCCTTATAATCCTGAAGTTTATTATCAGTTTTCCGAAGCAATCCGGGGAATCGGGGATGCCTGCAGGATTCTTGATACTCCTGTAACCGGAGGCAACGTAAGCTTTTACAATCAGTCGAAAGATTATGCAGTTTATCCGACTCCCGTGATCGGGATGCTGGGAATTATTGAAGATGCCGGTAAAGCTCTTACTGCATATTTTAAAAAGGAAGGTGATGTTATTCTTCTGATCGGAAATCATGTTTCATCAATCATATATAATCAATCGCCGTCAGATAACAAAGAATTTAAAAATAAATCACAAATCCTTAATTCCAAATTCCAAATTGGAGGAAGCGAGTATCTTAACACAGTTCACTGTCTTGTCGAAGGAGATGCTCCTGATATTAATCCTGAAGAAGAAAAGAATCTTCATGAACTTATACTCAGACTTAATGAAAGATCACTGATTAGATCTGCTCATGATATTTCAGACGGCGGTCTTGCAATTGCTCTGGCTGAATCCTGCCTGATGAACAGATTTAATAATGTCGGCTGTGAAATTAATATTGATTATTACGGAAGAAAGGACTATTCTTTATTCAGTGAAATCCAGAGCTGCGTAATAATTTCTGCAGACAAACAAACGGAAAGGGAAATTTCGGAAATCTGCGGGGAATATAATACTAAAGTTCTGAGAATCGGCGAAACAAAAGGAAACAGATTTAAAATAAATTTTGACATCGATCTTCCCTTAAGAGAAATTAATTACGCCTATTACAATTCACTCCTGAAAATCATGGAGCAATGATTAAATTCTGATTTCTGATTTCGAATTTTTTTTGTACATATCAAATACCATTTTGAAAAAAATATTTTTTTACATTATACTTACAGCATTAATATTTCAGAACAATAAAATTCAGGCGCAGAATATTTATAATTTTCCGCACGAGACCAATAAGCTTCAGAAGAGTTTATATCCGGGAGAGAAGGAAGAAAGAACTGCTTCAACGTTCCCGCTTGCCATAGGCGTTGCCTCATTTCTTTATTTATTAAATCCGATAGTATTGTTTGAAAACGACAAGATCGCAGGAGGGCTTACAAAAGAAATTTCGCTGGGTTTCGGAAAGTTCGGAGAATACAGGACTACTTTCGAATACTCATATTTATTCAGGGCTGATCTCAAGAGTCATCTGAGAGCAGGACTGAAGTATGACTTCCTTTTAAAAAAGGGCATTAAGCCGTCCAATTACCTACAGGGAACACCTGTAGTAACTGTCGGAGTTGATTATTTTACAGATCTTACTCACAGCGGAGTATCGCCGGAGATTTCTTACGGCTACTCAATCAGAAATAATAAAATGCTGTTTTACCCGAGTCTGAAAGTAAGATACACTTATGTTCCGAAAGGGTCGAATATAGTGGATTTTTCTGTGGGAATAATCCTCGGAATTGCAAACCCTTTTATTGATTTAAAAATCAGATCAGCAGATTATAAGTAATTCATAACAATTATATTTTTAAAGATTAATACAATATTCCTTGAGTGAAAAAGTTAAAACAGCAGATATACCTGAGGTTAGTTCATTTAAACTGAGCCTGCCAAAATCTACACAGGAATTTTTTCTGAAAGTAGCAGGACTGACTTTATTCGCATTCAGATTTATAAAGGAATTGTTCAGAACTCCGTACGAATTCAGGGAATCGCTGAAACAGTTTTATGAAATAGGATATAAGTCTTTTTCACTCATAGGAATAACCGGATTCATAATTGGGCTGACTCTTACTTTGCAGTCAATACCGACTCTGGAAAAATTCGGAGCTTCATCCCTTGTTCCTTCCATGGTAGCCCTTGCTGTAATACTTGAGATCGGTCCTGTGATAACAGCCCTGATCTTTGCAGGGAAAATCGGTTCCGGCATAGGAGCGGAGCTTGGATCGATGAAGGTGACGGAACAGATAGATGCAATGGAAGTGTCCGGGACAAATCCTTTCAAGTATCTTGTAGTTACAAGAATTTTCGCAACTACCTTAATGCTTCCTCTGCTGGTAATACTTTCTGATGCAATAGCCCTGCTTGGAGGATTCATTGCAATCAATCTTACAAATCAGACAAGTCTGAAATTATTTCTGATGAATTCTTTTGCAAGCATTGACATGAAAGATGTGATCCCGGCTACAATAAAAACTTTTTTATTCGGATTCAGCATAGGAGTTGTGGGATGTTATGAAGGTTACAATGCAAACAGAGGCACTGAAAGTGTCGGCATCGCTGCAAATACTGCTGTTGTAATATCATCTTTACTTGTGATACTGATAGATATGGTTATGGTTCAGCTGACATCAATAATTTTCTGATAAATTAATTACTGATTATATCTTTCAAATGGAAAAAGAAGTTACTGAAAATAACGGCGATTCGATACTGGAACTGACTAACATAAAAAAGTCTTTCGGGAATTTCGAAGTATTGAAAGATATCAATCTTACAGTTCAGAAAGGAGAGACTGTTGTTCTGCTGGGAAAATCCGGTACAGGCAAATCAGTTATTCTTAAATGCATAATTGGTCTTGAACATCAGAGCTCAGGGAAAATTGCAGTTTTCGGAAAAGAATTCAGTGAACTCAGGGAAGAAGAAGAAAATGCTTTCAGAAGAAAAATCGGTTTTCTCTTCCAGAGCGGAGCATTGTATGACTCTATGACAGTCAGGCAGAATCTGGAGTTTCCGGTGATCAGGCAGCCGGATTACAAAAAAGAGGATCTGACGGAACGAGTAGAAGAAGCTCTTAATAATGTGGGACTGATAGACGCCATAGATAAATTCCCTTCGGAATTATCCGGAGGAATGAAAAAAAGGATAGCGCTTGCCAGGACTCTGATGCTTAATCCGGAAATTATTTTGTATGATGAGCCGACAACAGGTCTTGATCCTGTTACTTCCAATGAGATAAGTCATCTGATTCTCGATATGCAGAAAAAGCTTAAAGTAACTTCACTTATTGTAACACATGATATGCCATGTACTCATTTGGTTGCTGACAGGATAGTGGTTTTAAAAGAAGGAGAATTCACCGCAGAGGGAACCTATGACGAACTTTCGAAATCCAAAGATGATTTTGTCAGGGGATTTTTTGAGTTTGAATAAAATCTGTTTAATGAAATAAAACTTTCATATTTAACTAAAATAATTTTTATGGGAAACAATAAAGCGAAATACATAAAACTCGGAATATTTATTGTAGCCGGGCTGGCATTGTTTGTAATTGCCCTTTTCTATATTGGCAGTAAGGAAAATCTGTTCACGAAAACTTTTAATATTTATTCAGTTTTCCCCAATGTCAGCGGTCTTACACAAGGAAATTCGGTGCAGTTTGCGGGTATAAATGTCGGGACAATTCAATCAATAGAGATCATTGCCACGGATAAGGTAAAAGTGAATATGAATATTATAAGCGATGTGAAAAAATTCATTAAAAAAGATTCGGAAGCATCTATCAATTCGGACGGACTTGTGGGCAATAAAGTCCTTTCTATAAATTCCGGAAGCGTTGATTCCCCTTCCATAGAGGACGGAGATTCAGTGCATTCAATACCGCCTATTTCTATAGGGGATATTATGAAGAATCTGAATGAATCTACAAAAGATGCCGAGAAAATTGCAAAAGACTTTTCTGAAATTGTAAGCAAAGTAAATAACGGCGAAGGAACTCTCGGTAAACTCGTCAATAACAGTGACGTATTTGACAATCTTGATTCCCTTATGAACAATTTTTCAAGTTCTTCTGCACAGGTCAACAGAATTCTTTCACAGACATCAAGAACAATTGATCTTGTAACAGAAGACATAAGAAAACTGTCGGGCAGCGTTGATTCCATAACAAGAAATATCGCTCAAATTACCACAAAGATTAACTCCAGTCAGAGTCTGGTCGGTACTTTGCTTACTGACACAGTTTTTGCAAACAATATAAAAGGGGTTCTGTCCAATGCAAATCAGACTACGGCAAATCTGGAAATGGGATCCTTCAGTTTTTATCAGAATATGGAAGCGTTAAAGCATAATTTCCTTTTCAAGGGGTACTTTGAAGACCTTGGTTACTGGGATAAATCATCTTTTGAAAAGATCATGCAGACAAGAGAGACCAGAATTCTCAACAAGGAAAATGATCTGAACCAAAAAGAGGAAAAGCTTCGTGAATTTCAGATGAAACTTGACAGTCTTAGAAATATACTTCTGGAAAAGAAAGACAGTCTGAAGTAAATTTACTTGAGATATTATGACTGTATCAGTAAACAGGTATATAAAATTCTGTTACGCCTTATGTCTGATCTCGGCGGTTTTATTCTCAGCATGCTCAGCTTCAAAGGAAAAAAACGAAGAAGCAGAAGAAGACAATAAAACTGTAAGTGTAAAAGAATCCGTATACTTTTCAGAAGTTATGAAAAAAATTTACAAAACCGCATCAGAGGAACAACAGAATCCTATGTACTCCAGATTTAAAGACTCAACTTACCTTTACTGGCTTAATAATCAGCTTATACTTCTGAACAATTCCACAAAATGTAATATATTTGCATTGAATGTTTTATATAAAGCAGGTTTTAAATGTCCTGAAGTAAATACTCTCACTTATGATCTGATGGATACTTTGAAATTCAATGATGTTTTTCCTTATATCGGTTCCGGCAATGATAATGCCATTCAGGAAAAAATAAGACCCGGAGACCTGATAATATGGAACGGACATGTCATCATTTTTGAATCTCTTAAAGAAATCAGCGCAAGGTTATATGCCATTGCCTGGTGGGCAGGCACACGTCAGGAAGACAACGGTGATAATATTATCAATAACGTCATTCACGGAAAATATCCGCTTGAAGGATATTTCATTGTAAGAAGACCAATGTATGCAAAATAAAATTCTTTTTAAAATAATTCCGGAGTCTGTTTTATCGCAGACCCCGGTTTTTTTCATGATTATTTCTTTGCTTCGAATACCCTGTTAAAAGGAGTTTCCGTTGCTCTTCTGAATTTTGTAAACCCCCCTGCTTTTACGGTTTCAGAAAGAATTTTTTCTGAGGCAACAGTACCAAGAGCGTGATGACCGTTACAGGACATTGCATTTGGAGTGCAGCATAAGACCGAAGCTGCCGAGAATATCCTTCCTACAGGATTAAAATTTTCTTCGGTTTTCTCTCCTGCCATAGGTTCGACGATCAAAACGGTTCCGTCGTCTTCTAATACATCAAAGGATCTTTTTGCTGAACCTTCAGGGTTGCACAGATCATGGAAACAATCAAAATAAGCAATCAGACCATAACCATTATCGGGAAAGTCTGTTGCTCCTGCAACTTCAAAAGTAATTCTTTCAGACAATCCTTCTGCATCTGCGTGTTTCTTTGCAGTTTCAATGGACGGCTTGTGCTTGTCGAATCCGTAAAAAACTGAATTGGGAAATGCTTTCGCCATGATAATTGTAGAAGCACCATGACCGCAGCCGACATCGGCAACCTTTATCCCTTTTTCCAGTTTTTCTTTTACTCCATTGAGACTGGGAATCCAGTTATTTACAAGATTACCAATATATCCGGGTTTGAAAAATCTTTCAGTGCCGGTAAAAAGATTCTCATCGTGTTCGCCCCATTCCATACCTTTGCCGGATGTGAACAGCTCAGTGATTCTGTTATGAGCTTTTACAAGAGCTGTCATTATCTGAAATCCACCCATTACAAAGAACGGACTGTTCTCATCTGTAAGAGCCAGAGCATGCTCAGGCGGAATACTGTATTTCAGTATAAGAGGATCGTATTCAAGATATCCTCCCGCTCCCTGATTTATCAGCCATTCACGGACATATCTTTCGACTGTTCCCGTTTTTTCCGCAAGCTCGGAAGAATTCATAGGACCATACTCGGCAAGCGCTTTGTATAATCCCAGCTTATCACCGATAAGTACAAGAGCCGAACTTCCGATCGCACCGAATTCATTCAGGACTTTACCGATAAAATTCTCTGTTTTGACCTGATCAGTTTCAATTACTTTTGCTTCCCGGATGTTTTTAATTTCTTCCATTTCTTTTTTTACCTCCTGATTAAATTAAAATTCAACAATTGTAAAGATCTCTCTTTCAGCAGAATCAATAAGAGGAATCATTTTTTTGTACCATGCACCCCATTCAGCATTTCCGAATGTGGCTTTCAGTAAATTTTCCAGTTCGGCTAGATCTTTGAATCTTGACTCCATCACAATTCTGTATGATCTGCCGGTCAGGTCTGTCATTATGTTACCGGGATCAAAACCGAGTTTCTTAAATACATTAAGCCCCTCTTTTAGATTTTCTTTTGCTTCTTTTGCTTTTCCGAATTTCAGATAGAAAATATCTCTTACCTGTATCATTTTTGTTTTCTCCTTTTCCGCATTGCGGATTTATTTTTAGAAAAAATTATTCGTCTTTTAAAAGTTCTTTTAACTGTTTCTTAAGTTCGGCTGTATATTTATGCCCGTGTTCTTCAACGGAATGCCTGATTGCAGCTGTAAGCACTTCCTTTTCTTTTCCTGAAATTCTCAGTGTGCATCCGTTAACGTCCGGCAGATCCCTGCAGTCAATAACTTTCCTTTTACTTTTGTTCCTGTCCATAAGAGTAAAATTATAATTGTAAAAAAATCTGTTACAAAAATCCAAATAACTTTTTTAAAGGTCAAAGAAAGTTTTTTTAAATTGTTATAATTTCTCCTGCAAAAATAATTCCTGCATTTCGGTCATAAATATTGAAATACAGTTGTATTTGCATTATATTTGATTGAATTGAAATTTTATTTTGTTATAATTTTTCACATCGCTTCAGATGAAAAAAAGCAAGATAATAAGTATATTAAAATCATTTTCTCCCGAAGAATTAAAGAAATTCAGGGACTTCGTCCACTCTCCTTTTCACAATAAAAATAAAAATGCTTTAGGACTGTTTGAGATCATACGGAAGTATTATCCGGGATTCGAAGAATCCCCGATTGAAAAAGAAAAGGTTTTCAGAAAGTTATTCCCGGGAAAAAATTACAATGATACCGTGATGAGGATTCTTCTGTCGGATCTGCTGAAGATCAGCGAAGAATATCTTGCATATACCGGTTTTAAAAAAAATAAATACGATGAACTTAAATTCCTGCTGAGTGAATACAAGGAAAGAAATCTTGATTCACTGTATAAAAGGAATTTCAGATATGCTGAAAGCACACTTGATGAATCGGGGAATATTGACATCTATTACTTTCTGAAAAGATTCGAACTCGAATCAGCAGGAATAGATTTTCTCATATCAAAAGACAAACAGATCAGTACGGGAAAGAATGTTTTAAGACAGGGCGAATACCTTGTAAGTCTCTTCCTCTCCGGAATTCTGAATATTGTGCACGAACTGAAAGTTCATAAGGATGTTCTGAATATTGAATTTGAGTTCAACCTTGCTGATAAGGCAATTCAAAGCATTGATCTGGAAGCTCTTCTCGGATACATGAAGGATAATAATTTCATATATTATCCCGTTATCTCAATTTATTACAATATGTATATGTCATACATCCATGAAGATATTGATGAATATTATTATGAATTAAGAAAAAAAGTTGATGAGAATTTCGGATATTTCACAAGAAACGAAAGGGTAAATTTAATGATAATTCTTGAAAATATTTGTCTGATAAAAGCTGTAAACGGGAAACCTGATTTTTATCATAACCTTATGGAAATATACAGAAAGATGCTGTCGGAAAAGATATATCTTCATTCCGACAATGAGTATTTTCAGATCAATCTTTTCAGGAATATGTTTTATACAGCCATTATTCTTGAAGATTACAAATGGGCAGAGAAATTTCTTTCGGAACACATAAGCGAACTGTCACCCGGCCAGAGGGAAAATATGGATCATTATACCAAAGCCGTTTTATTTTTTGAAAAAAAGAATTTTAACGGATCACTTGAAGAAGTAAATAAAGTAAAATTTAATTTTTTTGTTTATAAATATGATGTCAAACTGCTCATGCTGAAATCTTTTTACGAACTCGGATACTATGAGAATGCATTATCAATGATTGATTCTTTTTCACATTTTCTGTCAAAGAACAAAATAGTATCAGAAACGGAAAAAGAAAGGTTCGGTAATTTTAATTCATTTTTGAAAGTACTCATAAAAATTAAAACCGGATCAGTTACATCAGGCGATAAAAACCTCAGCAAACGCATTTCCGGCACTAAGATAGTAAATTCAAGGAAATGGCTGCTGGAAAAAGCTCATGAAGCGGAAAAAAGGAAAGTTTAATTTATTTTGGTGAAATGAATTAAATAACTTTAAAAAATTTTTATTATTAACTATATTGAATTCAAAATTTTTAAAAAATACATTAAACAGGAGAAATTTTTAAAATGACAAATGCTGAAATAGAAGCAAAAGTAAAACAGGCAGTAATTGATAAACTTGGCGTAGAAGAATCAAAAGTAACATCTGATGCTTCCTTTATAAATGATCTGGGAGCTGATTCTCTTGATACCGTTGAGCTTGTAATGAAATTCGAAGAAGAGTTCGAAATTAAGATTCCCGATGAAGATGCCGAAAAAATTCAAAAGGTAAGTGATGCAGTAAATTACATTTCAGAAAAGATCTCTTCCAAAGAAAACTGATAACCGGATAATTATAAATGAAGAGAAGAGTCGTCGTAACGGGAATTGGTGTTGTCAGTCCTATCGGTCTGAATGTAAGTGATTTCTGGACAAATCTTATTAACGGAAAAAGCGGTGTGGATAATATCACATATTTCGATACCACAAATTTCGATACAAAATTCGCAGCCGAACTGAAAGGGTTTGATCCGTTAAATTATATGGACAGAAAACTTTCCCAGAGGGTGGATCCTTTTACTCAGTATGCTCTTGCTGCCACGGAAGAAGCCATGAAGGATTCAGGTATTGTCCCTGAAAAGACTGATCTGGAAAGAGCCGGCGTTGTATACGGTTCAGGTATCGGCGGAATGTGGACATATCATAATCAGCAGACCAATCTTTACAAAAGAGACGGAAACCCGGACAGAGTAAGCCCGTTCTTTATTCCAATGCTTATTGCAGATATTGCTGCAGGAAGAATTTCAATGAAGTACGGTTTCAAGGGACCAAACTACGCTACGATTTCGGCTTGTACAACATCCGCACATTCGATTGCGGATTCTGTTATGCTCATAGAAAGAGGTGATGCGGACATTATGATAACAGGCGGTTCTGAAGCAGTTATATGTCCGATGGGAGTAGCGGGATTCAATGCTATGAAAGCTCTGTCTACAAGAAACGATGCTCCTCAGAAAGCATCAAGACCTTTTGAAAAAAACAGGGATGGATTTGTAATGGGTGAAGGCGGGGCGACTCTGGTGCTTGAAGAATTTGAATTTGCAAAGGCAAGAGGCGCGAAAATATATGCTGAAATAACCGGATTCGGACTGACTGCCGACGCTTTTCATATAACAGAACCTGCACCCGAAGGAGAAGGCGTGGGGAGAGCTATTAAGCTTGCCATTAAAAATTCAGGTCTCACTATTAACGATATAGATGTAATAAACGCACACGGTACTTCGACTTATTACAACGATAAAAATGAATCACTTGCAATTAAGAATATTTTCGGCGAAAAAGCTTATCAGATTCCTGTTCATTCCATCAAATCAATGATCGGGCATTTGCTCGGAGCCGCAGGCGCAATAGAAGCCATAGCAGCTATACTCACAATCAAAGACGGAATTATTCCCCCTACAATAAATTATGAAGAAAAGGATCCCGAATGCGATTTGAATTATGTAGTGAATACTGCAATGAAAAAAGATGTTAGAACTGTTTTATCAGAAAATTCAGGTTTTGGTGGGCATAATACTGCAATTGTATTTAAGAAATTTGAGGAATAATCTTATCTGAAATCTGCCGCAATTACTTATGTTTGACATATTATTAAAAAGATTCAAAAGGTTTAATCTTTTCAAAAAACCCGGTAAAGCTGAAACCGAGAAACCCGCAAAAGAAATTTTTGAAATTAACTTTGAGGAATTTCAGAAATCCATTCATTACAATATTATTGACAGAAGTTATTTTATAACTGCCCTTACTCACAGATCTTTTCTTAAAGTGAAGAATAATCCTCTGAAAATAGGGATCATTTCAAACGAGAGACTTGAATTTCTGGGAGATGCAGTTCTTGACCTTGTAGTAGCGGAATATCTTTTTAAAAACTTTCCTCTGAATGAAGAAGGTGATCTGACAAAATTCAGATCTATTTTAGTAAATAAAAAATTCCTGGCTGAACGGGCAAAGAATATACGGCTGCAGAACTTCATGCTGGCTTCGTATACTGCAAAGAAATCCATTGAAGAAGGATACGACACGATATTGTCAGACGCATATGAATCACTCATAGGCGCTGTTTTTATGGATTCCGGATATGATGCGGCAAAGGAATTTCTTAATGAGGAAATATTCAAAAAACTTGATATCAAGTGGCTGAATCAATTTGATGAAAATCACAAAAGCAAATTCCTTGAGTATGTACAGGCACATACTGATTTTATCCCTGAATATTCAGTTATCAAAGAAGAAGGACCTGAGCATAATAAACTTTTCACTGTCGAGGTTTTTGTAAACAAAAGAAGTCTCGGCATCGGAAAAGGCAAATCAAAAAAGCAGGCTGAACAGGAAGCGGCAAAAAATGCCCTTAATCATATTGACGTACTTGAGAAAATGGGATTAACAAAAAGAAAAAGCATGGCAGGCTGATGCATTTTATTTTCTTGAGCATTGACTTTGGAAATTACTAACAATATATTTGTAAAAATTTAAATTACTTCAGGAGATTAATATATAGAGATTTTTTTATCGATTTTTTTAACAAGAAAACATTCTCTGTGTATTATTTAATATTAAATTTTTTAAAATACCATTTTATAAAGATTATGCATCTTTAATAAATGGTATTTTTATTTTTTACGCGGTATTTATTGTTAAACTTTATATGAATTTTTATAAATTAATAATGTTGAGTGAGATATGATTCATCCGAATTCATCAAATCAAAACCTATGATTGCTTTAAATAAAAAAAGTATAAAGCCTTTATTGATCTTAACATTCATCTTGCTTTTATCAGCAACATTTTCCCGATTCTCTTCAGGTCAGAAAGATGATAAATCCGGTAATATAAGTCCGGATTTCAGGATAATTGTGTCTAATGAATCTTTTATAGAAATTGAGTTTACTCCGGATTTTAAAAAGAACTACGACTTTTACAATTCTCAAAACAGCAGCATTGCAAAAGGCAATCCTGATTTAAAAGTAAGATCGTTTCCGTTGTTTTTCCCGACAGATAAAAAAAACAAAATAGAGATTCTGGAAAGCAGATTTGAAGACATTCCGGGTGCGGATATACTGCCTGTACCGTATTTCAGACTGAGTGATAAAAGCAAAAACAAACAGAATAAATCTGAACAGGAATATGTTCCCGAATACAGAAGAGACGGAGATGCATATTC
>JAFDZQ010000064.1 GCA_018266895.1 Bacteroidota bacterium | reverse complement strand
AAGTGTATTCTTGTCGTCATATCTATTTGCAATTTTTGTGAATAAAACACTTGTTATTAATTGATCCTTTATAAATAAATCCCCCTTATCTAATAGAAATTTTAAAATATTTCTTTGCTTTTCCGAATCGATATTTTGCAATCTTGCATACACTGAATTCAGTAAATAAGAAATACTTCCGGATTCAATTAAATTGTCTACCTCTTTATTAAAATTTACTTTATCTGTTATTGAATCAAGTAACTGATCAATTTTCTTGTCGCTGAGATCATTTTTTCCAAGAGATAATCTAAAATAAATATCAAATTTATCAGGATGACAAATCCTTTTCACTAAAAACCAATCATTCATCTTTTCGTCCGAATACGAAAAACTATTTTCGTTTTCCAACAATTCAATCTTGGGGAAGATTCTCTTCAAAATATGATTAAAATTACCCCTAAGTTCTTCAGGTATAATTTTAAGAATATTTTCATAATCACTCTTTTCTTCTGTTATCTCTTTAACTGTTCTGGAATCTAAAAATGTTTTGCTCTCTGCTACAAATAGTTGTTTATTGCTTTTTATCATTTCATAAAGTTCTGGTATAAAAACTTGAATTACACTGATGGCAAAAAATTCTACAGGATTGACCTCTCCTTTTATCGCAGTAAAACCAAATATTAAATTATTCAAAAATCTTTTTACGTCTCTAATATTCTCAAAACATTTATCCATACCGAATACAAATAAATTCCCCCAATAGTAATTATCAAAATCGCCATCCGGAATATCCTTTAGTATCTTATTTAACTCATTGTTCAATAAATTATATACATCAGCTTTTTGAGCTAAGGGTACATCTATTGGAACTTGAATAATTTTTTCGATATACTTTCTTCCATTTCCATTTTGAACTTCGTTTAAAGCATTACAAACTATTTCCTTATCAAAAGATAAAATATAAATTAGATTTGGAAAATCAGCTAAAGATTTTACAAGTTGAAAGATTTGCCGAACCTCTGCATTACTTAATCTATCAATGTCATCAATTATAATTATTATTTTCTTATCTAAATTGAGAAGACTTTTTTTTATGTTATTCTTAACTTGTTGTAAATCTTTTGATTTTCTCTCTCCAATATTCTTTATATTTTTTCCAAAAAATTTAAATATTTTTGAGATAAAAGGAACTCCAGTGAGTGACATAGTTACTGGTTCAAGCATATCTGAATATTCTTCAATGAATTCACCTAATTGTTTAGTAAACTCTTTTCTTTTTAAAGAAATTGATAGAACATTAAAAAATTGAAATATTAAATTATTCTGATCAGAAAAATTCCAGGGATAAAATTTTATTATTAGTGGTGCTAATTCTGGATTATCTATAAAGTCAATTTCGATATGCTGCAAAGTTATATTTATTATGGAAGTCTTTCCTGATCCCCATTTTCCTAATAAACCAATTGTTAAGGTTTCTTCATCCTGATATCTTAGAATGCTTTTAGCTAAATGCTTACAGAATGAATCTCTTTCAAGTAGGTCTTCGGATATTAGATTTATTGGGTTATCTGAATTAAACATTTTTGAAGTTATTTATATCTTATTTTCTTTGAATTCATTAAAACAAAATTTCATTTCATCTTTAAACAATTTGATATACTGATTACTTACCAGACTTCTTGTATGGGGAAATGAATAAATAGTACATTTTTCTAATTCTTGCTTTAATACTACAAATCTTTTCAACTTTGATTCTTTTACAAATTCTTCATCCTGTAAATTTTCAATTTCTTTATTATTTCCCAAAATCTTATTTATTTGATTAAGTATTTCATCCGAATTTATGGCATACATTAAATTTTTGCTAAAGAAAATAATTATCTTTGGAGTTAATATCTTAATGGTCTGCAAAATTTGTGCATAGTTTGTTTTCAGTTGATTAAGTGTATCTACCCCATCAAGGTTTTTGCTTTTAGAATCGAGCCAATTTGTATAAATGATACTTTTTTCAAAACTTCCGATTTTATCTTCTTCTGTTTCAATCGGTATATCCCATAATTCAAACCATTTCAATATTCTGTTTCTGAATTTTTCGTCATACATTTTATGAGAGAAAAATTTTTTCTCATTTTCTTTAAAACAAGAAATATCATTAGAAGGAACTCCTCCCCAATTCAATCCACAAATAAGAATTCCGTTATAACTCTCTTTGTAAATTTGTGTTTCGATATTGCTTTTCCAATCTTCCATAATTTTATTTATTTAATGAGTTTCAAAACTATTATATAAAGAATGTAATTTATTCACACAAAATACTTCTGCAATATGTAAAAGCATGTTGTCATTAATATTTAAAAAGGCAAAGCGGCAAGAATAAATTTCTCTTAATCGAATTTCTTTTATTGCCTCCTTTAACCATTGTTTATTTTTTTCAAGGCTCTTTAAGTCTGGATATTTCTTCTTCAACATTAAATTAATCCAGGAAGATGAAGAATTAGAATTGCTTGAAGTATGTGAATAAAATCTTCTTCTAATTGTCTTTGAAACTCCAATATATTTAATAAAAAGTTCTTTATTTTCAACTATACCAAAAGCATAAATACCTTTGTATTCATTTTTGGAATTCTTATTGCTTAAATTATTTGGCTTTATTTTTGGAAATAAGGAATTAAAATTTTTAACATTTAAAATATCTTTTACAAATTGAAATTTTCCGTCATTTGTCAAATTATGCTTTAATTCCAAAGACAATTTGTTCAATTTATTTAATAGATGAATATTTGTCTTTAAGAATTCTTCTTCCTTATAATTCTTTTTATGCATTTTTCCCCTCCTTCTCTTCCTCAAACAACCCATACCCCGCCTCCGGCTCTCTCACCACATCAGCTTTTTTCTTTGATTTCGTTTTCTTCTTATCCCACAACCCCGCCTTCACTTCCTCCTCGTGTATCTTATGATTCAATTCAAGTAGTCTCTTCAAAATCTCTCGGCGTGCATCGGGATGTATCGTATAACGAACTCTGTCATTCTCAGGCAAATAATCCACTTCGTAAAAATCATGCTTCAGATCTATGTCCTGCCAGCCGTATGCTTCCAGCACTGCATTATCCATTTCAATGTGAAGATGCCGCAACTTCTTTATACCCATCACTGCTTCTTCAAATGAAATATTGGGAATTCCTTTCATAAAATGCTTAATCAAATTTACTGTCTCTTTACTGTATTTTTTTTCTACTTCCTTCAGATTTATACTTTCGTTATTTGAACATTCATGATTGAACATTGATAATTGTTTGTTGTGGAACTGATTGTAGGTCTTTGTCAAACCTAACTGCATTTCTGACATTAATTGTTTTCGATGTTTGTGATATGACTCACCAACAAATTCTAAATTTTGTTTTTGATATTGACTAATATTTTGAGGGAAGGGGAAGGTTTCAAGACAGTCAGTTGGTGTATATCGAAATCTGCTCTCTAAAGTAGATCCATAAGTTGCAGACCATTCAGTATGAAATGAGCAGTTTAAAACTGATAATACTTTAAAATTACCTTCCGCAAATACAATGACACCATTGGTAATTATTTGTCGTTCATTTTCAATCAATGAGAATATTAAGTACTTACTCACCTTTGTAATTACAATAATTAACTTTTTTCCTTGAATTGCCTTATTCAAACCGGGTCTTGACCTTTGATATTGCCACCAATACTTTTTTGCAGTCATATCTTTCTGCATTTGTCGTTCTGGATAGACTTTTGCCTTTATAATTGAAAAGCACTCTAGATATTTACTAGCCTCGTCTTCGGACCAATCAAAAAAATTTATTACATATCTTGAATATTTCTGATCATAGTTTGAACTTAGATCATCACCACTTAAATACGGATATATAATGTTTGCATTGTTTATGCTTTTTTCAATTAAATATATTTTTTCCTTTTGATCAATTATGAACCCATCACCATAAATCTTAACACCTTCAAAACTTTTACCTTTAAAAAAATCTAATTGGAAAGGCTTTTTTGAACTAATATTATCATCTAAATACCTATTTATAATTGACGTTTGACTACCATTTAATATGGGTTTGATTTTTAGATTGCCCTTATTAAAAGATAGTAAAGTGATTGTTACATTTGCTCTACCTGGCCATTTTTTTGAAGTTTCTGCATAATTTATGGACCCACCTTCTTTAATTATAAAGTCTAAACTACTTTCTCTTGTATCCCCTTCAGAAATTGTGTTTGTAGATATAAAAGAAGAAAGACCAAAGTTGGAAATAACTTGATGAAATCTTCTCACGAAGAAAGCAACTAAGTCAGTTTGTCCAACCGTATTTGTGAAGTAATTTCTTATGTAGTTTACATAGTCATCTCCATTAAATACATTTATTTTCTTGCCTCCTAAATAGGGAGGATTGCATAAAATACAATCAAATCCACCCTTCTGAAATACTTCCGGAAACTTTAAAAACCAATGAAAGAATTTTCTTTTTTGAGAAACTGACATTGCTTCACCAACTCTCTGCCCGACCAATTGCTTTTCATTATATAAGTATTCAAAATAATCCGAATCGGTTATAATCTTATTTTTATTTTCAATAGTCTTAGGAATAAAAAACTGTGCAACTTGAATATCCGAAAGAATCTTTAATCTATACCAGTCTTTATCAGAATTCAGCTCAAGATATTTTGCCTTTTTTATTTCTACTTCTTTGGGAGTTGATTCCGGAAGCGATGAGATCTCATTAAGCTGTCCTGAAATATGTTTTATCTCTTTATCAATTTCTTCTTTAAACTTTATAGTGATCTGCTTTCTTTCTCTTGCTTTAATTTCAGAGTTGTTTATTTTCCTCAGTTCTGAAGCAATATCTTTATCATCACCGGGAAGAGTCTTGAATGCTTCTGTCGGTATTCCTTTTTCGAGTTCTTCTTTATGAGCAAGCCCGACTATTGAATCACCGCATTTGATCTTATGATCAAGGAAGTTCAGCGGTTCTCCGGGATTGTGAGACTCAAGCCAAAGAGCAACTTTACAAAGTTCTACTGCAAGCGGATTCTTGTCTACACCATAGATACAATTCTTAATTACATCCTTCAGAGCTTTTCTGTATTCAGAAGGATTTGGCTGATCCTCGCCTGATCTTGCTTTTGCAAGTTCAATGGCAATTCTCCTTGCAGCATTAAGCAGTATATGCCCGCTTCCGCAGGATATATCCAGGACAGTAATTGAGAGCAAAGCTTTTTCTTTATCTTTTTCCTTCAGTTTGTCTTCTATAATGTAGTCAAGAGAATGTTTTATAAGCGGCTGAACGAGTTCGTCGGGAGTATAATGAGAACCGGACTTTGAGCGCTCGCTTCCCTTCGCAAATGTATATTCATATTTTCCGTTTGACTTGTTAATAGCAGGTTTAAACTCCAGCAATCCTTCATAAACGGAACCAAACTCTTCTACGCTCAATGCGGCATAGTTCACGCGAAACTGCTGACCTTTCTCGTTCTTGTAAAAGTTAAGATTATTCAGGCAGTCAAGAAGATATTTATTTTCCAGATCACAGTTTCTGAGAAGTTCAATTGCATTTTCTCCGAAGAGATCACCTGCAAGCGGCTTAAGCCCGAGTGCTTTTCCCGAATGTTCATTTTCAAAAAGGAGGAATGTATTTTTTAATTGTGTCCAGAGATTATTGAATCTTCCGTTCGACAGATATTTCAGCTCTGATATTTTTCTGATGGAACTGACGCTGTAATACTTATAATATATCTCTTTAAGATTTTTATCAGCTTTTTCAGGATATACCAAACCTCTTTCTTCAATAACCATCAGAAAAAGAATTCTGTAGATCAGCCGGAGGAGATTTATGTGTAATAATTGTTTTGTAGAGACGTTGCATACAACGTCTCCACTCAAATCGGATTCTATTGCATTAATGAGTTCTATATTTGCAGGATTATTCAGAAAGCCGGTACCGAATTGTTTAATGGAATTTTCCACAGCCAGTGAAAGTCCGCTTCTGATCCTTTCACCAGATTCAAGAGCGTCTAAATGGTATCTTTCTATTAATGATTCTGAAGCAGTTTCCTTATCAGAAGGCATTCTCGATGAATGAAGCAACCTGAAAAGCACAGCAAAATCAGTGAACTGATCTTCCTCGAACATCCTCTCAAGATCAAACTCAATATAAGACAACTTCACTAACCGGCTGCTGTCACGTAGCAGTCTTAAAGTAAAGCCATTTGAAAGGATCGCATATAAATGTTCTGTAAGATTAATATATTCCTGCAAAAGCGAATGAGGTGACATTCTCGGTCCGCCTGATTCTCTCTTTTTATCGAGCGAATCATTAACTCCCATAATATGAACCGGGAAGTTATCTAAGTTGGAAGCAAAATGACTGATTGCATAATTTTTTCCGGATATAACCTGAGCATATTTATAATTTTCAATTTCATATCCAAGAAGTCCAAGAAACGGAATGATCCAGAATTTTCTTGTCTCGGAAGTTCCTGAATCACCTTCCTTTAAATTATCAACTCTTCCTTTAAAAACATTCCAGTATGAATTCGCATCCGCCCACGCAATGGCAATCTCCTCCTTTACCTTTATGTTTGATTCAAAGCCAAAGTCCTTCGGCAGCTGCCCCGTAATATCACCCTGCTCGATCTTTTCGAGGATGTCGGATGAAAATATGGAGCCTTCGATACGGATGGAGGGGAACTTCATATTCAATATTGTCTGCTTAAAATCATGCTTTAATTAGAATAAAATTTATCTTATTTTGAATCATGAATAATAATAATCTGTTAACTACAAATAAATATTTAAAGAAAAAAAAGACCAGAGATTTATTATTAATTTCTCATGCCATATCTTCATCTAAAATTGAAGGAATACGAATCACAAAACCGGTATCAGAAAAAAACCTGCATAGAAAAACTAATCCTTTGCAAACTTCTTCAAAGCGAGTTTAATACCCCTTTCAATTATATTTTCCATTGGCTTATAATTTCTATCCATTCCTGATTGAACCGCTAAAATATAATTATTAAATTCTTTCCCTTTACTACCGATAAATCCAAAATCTATTCCTGGATTACCGGCTTGATAAGACATCACAGTCGCAAGTAATCTTGCTGTTCTTCCATTTCCTTCCCTGTATGGATGAAGAATTAATAATTCCGTATGGACTTCAGCAATTTGAGAGATTATTTTATTTAAATCTCCCTTACAAGGAGTGTTTTTTTTCAAAACATTAATCTCAAATTCATTTAAAGCTTGCGGAAGAGCAAAAGCGGAAGTAAACAAGAAACCTCCTTTTGATATATTGACATCTCGAAGTTTTCCCGCCCAGTCATAAATTTTACCAAGAAATATTTTATTTATGTAATGAATATCATTAGAATCAAATCTGTGATCTTTATCATATTTTCTTATTAATATATTTTCTGCATTTATATATGCTTCAATTTCCATTTTATCGATTTCTGATTTCTTCTTAACTCCCGGTATATTTTTTAAAATCTTATTTCGTGTACCCTGCTGAAATTCAGATTCAGTATTTAACTGGTATTTAGATGATATTTTATTAAGGCTTTTCAAGTTTAAGAATAATAAATAAAATTTATCAAGTAATACAACTTATACTCACTTTGAAGTATATAAATACTTTCAGCAGAAATGAGTAAACAAGAATTTTTCTTATAGGAAAAACAGAACAAATTCATTTCTTTTCCACTTTTCCTTCTCCTTTACATTTACTGCATACTACTTTCCCATTTTCATCACAAAGATTGCAATTTTCTGTTTTAATTTCATACATTTTTCCATTACATACTTTACAGACTATACTACCATCACCATTACATTCATCACATTCTCTGTTACCTTCACCTCCACAGGAATGGCAGGGTTGCATAATCATTGCTGCTCCGGAACAAAATCTGCAACTAACTCCGTTTCCGTCAGGATAAAAATACATCCCGCTTCCTCCGCAGAATTGACAGGGTTCTAATGTCATACCTTCACCATTGCATTGCTGACATTCTAAATTTCCGTTTCCTCCACATTCTTCACATAATGTATTCCCATTACTGCAATACGAACAATCTTCCTTTATTTTATAATCTTTTTCACCGTCACATATCTGACAAATGATTTTTCCCACCCCGTTGCAGGAATCACAGGTTACCATTGTTTTGCAGCCTTGAAAAAGCAAAACAAACAACAATAAAATACAAATAAAATAATTGCACAATTGTCTGTACATTTATTCTTTAACTAATTTTGAAAATACAAATCGTCATTTAGATTACAAAATTTATTTATCAGGCAATAATATATATACCCCCATCAGATCCATCGGCAATATAGGTTTAACAGTCTGATACTTAAATCCGCCAACTGTTTTTCTGAATCGCTCATGCGACTCAACAAGATTTTCTGCTCTCTCCAATGCAATTTTATCAAAATCTGTTTGAAGAAGTTTTATATCATTAATTTCTTCCTGCAGAAAAGAATCCTGAGATTGTTTGGTAATATTACCTGAAGGAATATTATTGAATAATAAATTATTTGATTCTTCAATTGTCAGGAATTTCACTTTAGTAGAAACACTTCCTTCATATCCTGTCATGATCATCTCTTCGGCAACCAATTGATTCTTATTGTTTCTTTCTTCAATTACATTTCTAACCCTGTATAATAATAAAGTTGTTTTTATTTTTACATTATTAGTTCTTATGACAGCTGCTCTGGCTGCTCCTGAATTAATATTATGCTGTATTGAATTCCCCAATATGTAATTACATAACTGTTCAACAAATATGTGATTCCTTCCAATGTATTTATATGCTTCCGGTGTTGGTGAAAAGAAACTAATCTTTATTTCATTTTCACCATTGAATAATACCTTTAATTCCTGCGGAAGATTAGTAGTAAATAATTTATATCCTTTTTTATATTCAGAGATCTGTACACCTATTCTTTGCAAAGCGCTCAAGACGAAATCTTTTACATCATCCGGATCACCAATTGAAATATCTGTCTGCTTCAGGTCTTCTTCAATTTCTGCCGGCTTAATTGCATTCTGAGCGAATATACTCCTTGATTCTTTTTCTCTTTTGGCAGCAGCATCTAATTCCCGGGTAACTTTAGATTTGAAATCTTCGATTTTTGTATCGTCATTAAAACTGATTGCAAATTGATCCACTGATTTTCCATATTTTTTATTTAAGAGAACCGAATGGAGAACTGCATCCATAATTGATTTACTGTCTTCCGGAAATGGAACAGAAACAAGAATATCTTTTCTGATCTGTTTTACTTTTTTGATTATAACTTCAAGCACAACTCCGTCAACCGGGTTATTGCTTCCGTATATAAGACAGGTTTTCACTATCGGATTAGTCTGTCCGTATCTGTCAATTCTGCCTTCTCGTTGTTCAAGTTTATTAGGATTCCATGGAAGATCATAATGAAGAACAGCATTGAATAAATCCTGAAGATTTATTCCTTCGCTTAGACAGTCAGTTGCAATAAGTACTCTTTTTTTAGATTTTGACATATCATTAATTCTCTCTTTCCTTAATTCATCAGGATCCTCACTTGTGATTACTTGAATATCAGCATCCTTGTATTTTTTTCTTACTTCTGTTGAAAGTAATTCCCCAATGTGTTTTGCAGTAGCTATATATTTGCAAAAAATTACAGGACTATATCCGTCCGTCAGCCATTTCAAAACAATATCCGCTGCAAGTTTTGCTTTTGAATCCTCATTTATGTCTTTTAGTTCTTCAAGCTTTTCTGATATAACTTTCAAATTTTTAATTTCTGAAGATGTCAGGTCGCCTTTGTTCACAAGATCAGATGGTGAATAATCACTGTCCATTCCGGAATTAAATTCATCTTCAAGTAATGGATTGTCTTCACCATAGTCTTCTTCAGGATTTAATTCAACATTCTTTTGCAATTTATTTTTTATCATTTCTATTCCGGCAGAAGGACTGGACATAACACCTCTGAGTAATGCAAGAGCAGCCCAGTAGTTATATCTTTTTGTTTTCTCTCCTTTATCTTCTTTTAAAGTAAGATTCTGCGCAAAACCTAATACATCATTGAATACTTCAAGATATTTACCGGAAATATTAAATCCTATTTCTTTAGATTCTCTTTTAGGAAAAGGTGTTTCTTCATTAAGCCATTTCACTACGTCTGCTCTTCTTCTTTGTACAAAATGCTCTGCAAGTTTTTTCCTTTGAACTTGTGTGGAAAGATTTATGTCAAGGGTTTCAAATTCATTATTAAGAAGTCCGAGAAGAGACTGAAACTCTTCCTGTTTTCCGCTGTGCGGCGTTGCAGTTAATAAAATAAGATTTTGTTTTTCCTTTTTTGAAATTTCATAGATTAAACTATATCTCTGTTGCTGACTTCTTGAAGCTCCTGCAGGTTTAGTTGCAGTGTGAGCTTCATCTACTATTACCATTTTCGGACACTGTTGAATAAAGACCTGACGCCTCTGATCAGATTTTATATAATCAATAGAGATTATCTGATATTTATAATAATCATACACGCTGACATCCTTTATGGTCTGAATTTCTCTGTCTAACTTTCCCTGCGTATTGGATCTTATAATAACCGCTTCAATTCCGAATTTATCTTTCATTTCAGACTGCCACTGGTCACATAAATGCGGAGGACAAATAAGAGCAAAACTTTCAATTTCTTTTCTTTCAAGAAGTTCTTTTATTATCAATAAAGCTTCAATGGTTTTTCCAACACCCACGTCATCAGCGATCAATAATCTTACAACTTCTTGTTTTAAAGACATAATCAAGGGAACCATCTGATATGAGCGTGGTCGGAAAGATAGCTTTGCCAGACTTCTGAAAGGTCCGCCGCCGTTTCTGAATAATAACCGTGCAGCATTATAAAGTATTTTTGAAGAATGCAAATCACCAATATCATTTGAATTTGGAAATGGGAATTCCGAAGATGTGATAGTATCAGAGGCAAATGATAGCGGTAGATAAATACCGGTTATTTCTTCTTCAGCGCCGCCAAGTGGTTTCAGAAGCAATAAATTTTTATCTATGGATGGAAGGATTATCCAATCTCTGTTTCGAACCCTTATTAATGCGCCTGCCTGATAAGTCATTTATTTAACTTTCTTAAATATATCTGACCTTTTTGAAATGAGTTCTTCTAAACTATCTTTATAATAATAAATTACAACTTCTTCTCCGCTGTTCCTGATTACGTCTCTTATTGTTGTATCCTTCAAAATGTTTTCAGGATCATCATGAGGACTGCCATCACAAAAGACATGAATTCCGGGTTTGTAATAAAAATCTGGTTGAGAATAAATTCCATTAACTCTTCTTTGTGCATCGTCCGGTAGTCTTAATCCTCTGTCATATAAAAAATTCAGAAATTTAAGTTCAGTGGAAGAATTCTTATCTATTTTGCTTAATATCTTTTTGTAATGTTCTTCATAATTCGAAAATGAATTTGTAGTTATTAATTCTACATCACAGATTTTGAGTTTATTTAATGCATCTCTGATTAAGAATCTGTCAATATCTTTGTGAAACTGTTGATTATAATAACTTAGAAGATCATCGTATGAAGCAGGTTCTTTATAATTCTCATCATCGTATCTGCATATTTTTATTGCTTCAATTATTAGAGAATTGAACTTTGACTGATCTTCAACAAACTGTGACAAGATACCCAGACTGCCCTCAGAGGCTTCATATAAAAAAATATTCGGATTTGCTTTATCTCCCATTAATTCAACTCCGATCTCATTAGATTCGATCTGAAATAAACTTTCAATTGCTCTTTTTAAAGCATACTGAAGAGTTAAGACCCCTTCATATGTTAGTGCTAAAGATTTAATAGGTTCGATATATAATGAATCTGCTGTATCGGTTGTAAATAATTTTACTAATCCAAGAGGTTCATTTGAATTTTCTCTTTGTGAATCTTTCTTAAATAACCCTGAAGATAAGCCAATCAGAAATCCTTCCTGCTCTTTTACTTTCCATTTTTTATTTATTCTTGTCAGCTTAGCTGTGGGTATAAAACGAAGGTTAAGAAAATCTTCATCTGCATTTTTTACTCTTGCCTCTACAACTGTATCAATCCCGGCTGGTATTGAAAAATAAGTTTTCATTTCATAACCATGAGATAATCTTTCTTCTTCTTCACAGGATATTCTGTTTTGTTCTTCGGTTCTGGTTTCACCCATTTCCAATAATTCTGAAATGGATTCACTATTTGTGCTATCCAGATTTATTCCGGTTAAAGGACAAAGTTCATAATTTTTTTCTTCGCCTTCAAGAAAATATCCAGATGAATTAACAATCTTAGCTTTAATTCTACTGCTTTCTATATCCTGTTTTAATAATTGTTCGATTCTGTATTTTGAACCGTTATGATAAATTAAATTTCCCGGACCGAATTCCTTTAAAGCTAAAAATCTTGGTCTTGAAACATAAGCACCTGAATTTCCGATAGGTATGTATGTTCTTAATGGTAATCTGGTAAAATTATATCCCGGTAAAAATCCTTCTGATGCTAAATATCTGTAAGGATAAAATTCAGATAAAGTATTAAAGCCAGTTTTATTTTTTAAAAGATCTAATTGGATATTTCCCTGATATTGATTTCTTCTTGCTGCTTTCATTTGTTCGTGATTTGTAGTAAAAGTTCCGCTGTTTATGATATTCGTAGCATTACTTAACTGAGAAACGGCTGATCGGTATAAATTTCTCCACCTGTCAATAGCTTTGTTAAAATTATCCGGAAACCTGTTAATTCCGATTTTGATCCAATCATCATTAAACCATTTATGTTTTTTCAGATCCGGTTCAAAATCATTTATTACATTCCTGAATTTTATAAAAAGTGATTCTTTCTGCTTTTCTGACATTTTAAGATTTTCTGTTACATCATCTTTCAAAGAGAGCTTATCTTTATCTGTTTCATCAATCAGATCACAAATTGATAAATTTATTTCGTTAAGATTTAATTCGGAAAGATACACAGCATTAAGATGTGTTCTTAATAATTCTTCGTTATTAATTTCCAGTCTTGGCGGGACTACATTACCTGCAACCATTTTTGTGGATTCCTTAAAATAATGTACGTCATGCGGGCTGAAACCTGAACAGTAAGTAAAAATTAAAGCCGCCTGGCCGCTTCTGCCAGCCCTTCCGCTTCTTTGAGCATAATTAGACGGATTTGGAGGAGCATTCCTCATGTGGACTACATTCAATGTTGAAATATCAATTCCTAATTCCATTGTTGGTGAGCAATATAGTGCACTTATAACTCCTTCTCTGAATTCCGCTTCTCTCAACTGCCTATCTTCATTACTGTTCTGCCCTGTGTGAACATCACCCTTAAAAGTTTTATATTTCTTAAAATCTGTTTTATATATTGACTGAAAATATAAATTTGGCTTTAGTTCATAATTTTTATATGATCTTTGTTTTACCAAATCTGCTTTTATGTTTTTTTCATTTCCAATCTTCCAAATGATCTTATCTAAGTTTAACTGATAAATGCTGACTTTTTTGTTATTTGAGTTTAACTCTTCAATATTAATCCATCCTGCTCCTGAAAGTTTTTTTAAAAATTTTGTCATGAAATCCAAATATACTTCACCGTTGAAATTTACATTATGGTCTTTTGCAAATTTTTTGACGTATTTTCCCAGACTGCTGCTATATCCTATGCTTTTATGAAAAATCCTTATTCTTTCAGGTAATGTTTCCAATCTTAAGTAATAAGGTTCATTAATATCTTCATCTCTGTCAAATTTCCAGGGATCTTTTAATCTTTCATTAATTAACTTCCAGTTTCGTTTGATTGCTTCGCTTGTTAAATAGTTTTCACTGTGAATAGCATATTCTTTTCTGAAAAAATCCAATACTTCATAAATAAAAACCATTTTTTCTTTAATATCTAAATCTTGAAGTAAAATTAAATCCTTCCATGCTTCCTCAAATTCACAATTTTCCTTTAATTGAGCATAATCAATTTCCAGTAAAGCACATTGTTCAAGATTAGGTAAAATTACTCTCCAGCCTCTTCTTAAGTCATATATAGCTCTGTGCAGAAGATATTCTTTTAATGCATTCTCATTATCCTTAATAGATGAAGGGAAATCGCCCGGGCTGATTGCATATTCACTTTGATTCAAATTTAAGGATTTGAAAATAGCATCCGGAAGAGTTGTAAAATCAAGATTAATATTTGTTGAATTTTTTAAAGCAAAATAAATAGCTGATCTTAATTTAATCACATCTAAGAAATCATTAAAATGCCCTGACTGTAAAGCGGCATCCTGTCTGTTGTCTGTAAAGCTTAGTAACTTCTGATCTTCAAAGCCACATTCATTGTCGGCTAAATTTTTTAAAATAGAAAAGGATAAAACCGTTGTAGAAGTGCTTCTTCCTTCCGATCCAAGCTTTGTAAGTTTAGTACCTTCATTTGTTTTAGTATCAAAAAATGTTCCGCTGGATGGATCAAACAATAACTTAGCCGGCATATACCATCCTTCATATTTCATTGCTTGTTTTTCAGAGTAATTTCCGGATTCATCATAAAATATTTTTTGCGGTATGCGATTAACATATTCTTTTTTGATTTTACGTGTTCCATCTTTCTTAATATTAAAATAAGAATCGGGTAAGTCATCTATATTATCATCAGGATTCCAAATACTCAAATCAGGAATTAAATATCCTCCCTCAGCTTTTTCATCCTCGTCATAATTTATTTTAAACTCCCTGGGTTCTAATTTATCTTTTGATTTATTTTTGTAAACACAAATGAATTCAGTTCCGGTCATACGGCTGAACACAACCGGATACATTGATCTATTTTCGTTATCAATAAATTTGTAAACTCCGGGATCCAAAGTAATGTATTGGTTCTCATCATTACTCAGAGTAACATATACTGTTCCGGTTTGTGAAATAAACTGATGTAGTTTGAACGGAAGGTAATTTCTTGACTTATTTTCTCTTAAGTTTAATACAGAAGCCCACTTTAGCAGCTCTGAAATCTTGATTTTACAGGATTTCTTTTCTATTCCGGAAATCAATTCCAGTTCTTTTGAAATCGATTCTAAATTTAAAGGTTTTCTTCTTAAGTATGTATTATCTTTAAACTCTAATGCAATTTTTCTTTCGATCCATTTTGCCAAACAATTATTTTCGAATTCTTTTTCACCATCATTTATATAGGTATCCGCTATTAAACATTTTTTTATTTCTTCAGGATCTAAATCTTCTTTAAAATTACCAAGTGAAGGAATTAAATATTCATTTATGATCTGAGATTCATCAAACTTATCGCCAAATATTTTCGATGCAACTTTTGCTACAATTTTCTTTTTTTCTTCTGTACCGGAGTTTTCATCGGAGATCATAGTAGCTGAAGTTCCCATGCATAATAATTTATTCTTACAATTATTCTTTATTCTTCTGATTAGCATAGAAACATCAGATCCCTGCCTTCCCCTGTAAGTATGAAGTTCATCGAATACCAGAAACTCTAAATTCTCAAAAACTGATTCACGGAAACTTCTTTCAGTTGACCTGGTAAGAATCAATTCCAGCATCATATAATTTGTCAATATTATATGTGGTAATTCTTCTCTGATCCTATTTCTTTCCAATTCATCTTCCTGCCCGGTGTATTGAGCAAAATTTACTGGACAATCCTTATTTAGTGAATCTTTATAATTATTCCTGAATTTTTCTATCTCAATTGATTGAGAATTAATCAAAGCATTCATTGGATAAACAATAATTGCTCTGACGCCTTTTTTACCCGGGCGATTATTTAATATACGATTGAAGATTGTAGCAAGGAAAGTAAGTGATTTACCGGAACCGGTACCTGAAGTTACTATGAAGTCTTTACCGGCAGTACCTAATTTAATAGCTTCTGCCTGATGTTTATATAATTTATAGTCTCCAAAAATGTTTTTAATTTCCGGATTTAAATTATTCTTTGCTATTAAATTATCAAAAGATTCACCGGTTTCATAGTTTGGATTAAATTGAATAAGTGGATCAGGCCAGAGTTTTTTTGAATTAAGCTCTTCCTGAATTTTATCGTGTATCTTTTTATTATGAATGTTTATAAAGCTTTTTATAAATGATTCATAATTATCTATGATATTTTTATGAATTTCAAAAATATTCATATTCTATGTTCGATATAGATTTTATCAAAGTTTATAAAGATTATAAATTTATACATTTTTCAGGAAAAACGATTTTTGTGATTTCTAATTAATTTTCCCGGCAGGCACCCTTCACATCCGCCTTCCTTAATTTATTACTTACTGCAAAATACAGTATAATTCATTTTGATGAAAGAACTTTTTCGAATGTTAAATCTTAAATGTTAAATGAAAAATATTTTTAAACATATTCATCAATTATTACTGAATGCAATACCATTCCTATTTCTTCAAAATTACCATAAAGGATTTTGATAAAATATGATTTATGTCATATTCATTTAAATTTATTATAGCGCTGTTTGATCTGCGGTCAAGTACAGTTTTTCTATGCAGTGACTTGGACATTTATTTGCACAGTTAAAAAATAATTAACTCAGGTTGTTTAATCAGAATTGAAAAAAGAGATTGCCACTAATTTCACTAATTAACACCAAGTTTAAAGAACTCATAATTAGTGTTAATTCGTGTAATTCGCGGCAGAAAATCATCTGCAAAGTTTGTGTAAATTAAAATTAATACGGTTTCTATTCTGTGAAAATCTGAAACATCTGTGAGAGAACATATAATTGCTTAATTTAAAATGAATTTTAAATTCATCTGAATAATGATCTTTTCAGATCAGACTGAGACTGAACTTCTCCAAATATATCTCAACTGATTTTAAAAATATCAGACAGTAGTAATTTGCTCTTTCACCGGCATTTATGAATTCTCCGGTTTTTAACGTGATTGAATATTCTGTTTTAAGTTTATCCCTGATACAGTCAAGGTATTCTTCCCAGGTTTTGACGGTTCCGGCGGATTTGTTTATGAACTGATCTCCGGTGTGTTTGTTCGATCTGTAATATGAATAAAGAGATTTGTAAACTTTTATAAGCATTTTAATTTCAAAATACTCGTCAGTCAGTTCCCATTCTTTTTTGATTTCACCTGCTCCGCTTTTGTCCTCATAAAATAATAAATTATGATAATCCCATATCCACGATCTGAATTCGCTGTCATATTTTGATTTTTGCAGTATGTGGTGCAGAACTTTAGAGAACATCCAAACATCAGGCCGCAATGCAATCCCGTCCGGATCTGATATAGCCTGAATCAGCGATGATGCATAAGCCGGCAGTATGTTTGAATATAATATCGCATTGTTTGCAGCAATGTAATTTAAAGACAACAGGTAATTCGCGTGCAGATGACCAAGATTAAATGCCTGTCTTGTATCTGCATTATGATCAAGTAATATTTTGCCTATGTTTTTTGCCAGTTCAACCGCCGCTCCGCTGATTAAAAAAAATGAAAGATCTGCAGAACCTCCTGATTGAGATGTATCAGCACAGCTATACTTTAAGTAATTATTATGTTCCTCAGCATAAAAATCCGCCGGCATTTCTTCCATATTCAAACGGGATATTTTATTGCATTTTGACAGAGCGTTAAAATAAAATTCCCTGTAAATATTCAGAACAAACTCTCCGCCTGCAGAAGACTGATTTAGATCCGTAACAACTTTTTCCAGCCGCTCTGATATGGTTTCATCGCGGCGGACTGCCGACAATACTGTCGGAACGGCGGTGCTTAAATATGCCATTCCAAGAATTTCCGTTTCGCTCAGTCCTGTCTGCACTGCAAATGCATTCCAGTCAGATATTAATTTATGGTCCGTTTCCATTACGTAAGATTTATAGATTAATTTAATTTTAAAGTTGACCGCTTTGATCTATGAATATTGTTTTCCGCCACGAATTACACAAATTTACACCAATTATATTAATATTATATTTTCAAATTTGTGTAAATTCGTGAAATTAGTGGCAATTTCTTTTTTCCGATCTTGAAGCAGTTAACTTGTGTTATTAAAGTAACTCATTCAGCTTAATTTTAAATGAACTTCATTAAATCAGTATGAATAATTTTACAGTTTAGTATTGTTTTTCAATTACAATAATAAGCTTAAGAATAAAAAGAAAGTATGACCTATGTCATAATAATTAAAAATATTTCAGAAACGGAATCGAAGCAAACAATTAGTACTTGTTCATTTCCTGCAGTTAAGTATCTGTTACTTACTAAGGTATTGATATTCATAGAAAATCAAAATTAAAGACAGGCATAATTTTTGCTGTTTGGATCCCTGCCGGAAACATGCGGGGACGACAGGCTGTTCAAATATCTCAATGCAAAGAAGCAGAGTTAAATATGCAAAAATTACACTCTCTGCGCCTCTGCTCCTCTGCGTTGAAAATAAATATTATGTTTTAGTCAGACTCTTTAAAGGAGATGGCTTGAAATCAAATTATGTCTTTAAAGCGAATGCAATTTACATTTAATGAATTAAAGGACAATGGTAAATTATATTGGAAGGGAGAGAATTTTATTAATTTTAAACTCATTATAATCATGAAAATTTTTGCGACTGTATTTATCCTTATATTTTTTTCCGTCAGTATTAGTGTTGCGCAGTATACAAACGTACTAATAACAAACACCGGTTCACCTACCGAACCTTCGATATGCATCAATCCTAAAAACACAGATATAGTAGTAGCAGGTTCGAATATAAAGTATTATTACTATTCCACAAACAGCGGATTGAACTGGACAAAGCAGACACTGACTTCTTCTTACAGCGTCTGGGGAGATCCTTCAATAACCGTGGACACGGCGGGAAATTTTTATTACGGACATCTGACAAAT
>JAFDZQ010000063.1:15474-26381 GCA_018266895.1 Bacteroidota bacterium | reverse complement strand
TAACGTTTTTCAGAAGTCTCTAATAGAGATACTCCTTATAAAAAAATTTTGTTATATTGAATAAAATTCTTTTTATTTTTAATAAAAATTGAATAATGAATTTAAAATTTTTCCTTTGCTGTTTAACGTTGATAATCATAACACACAGCAGTGTGATTTTCAGTCAGTATCCAAGCTACAGGATCTATCCGTCAACGAGCAATCAGATAGAGCCTTCAATTGTCGTACATCCGACGAACCCTGACATTATGTTTGCAAGCGCATTTACGATCAGGCTGTCTTTCAGAAGCGAAGGGATTTACCTTACTACTAACGGAGGCGTAAACTGGTTTGGTTCAGATACATGTTACGGTTCACCAATTTCAAATCACGGCGGTGATCCGGGTCCGATCATTGACAAAGACGGAAATCTCTTGCTTACACATCAGGGCGGATTTATTTTAGGAATGTATTCAAATTATTCTACGAATATGGGTCAGACCTGGTCATCAAATTATCAGATAGCAGGAAATGATCAGGATAAAGGAAGTCCTGCTACGGATAATATAACATCGAGTCAGTTTTACGGCAGAACATATCTTGTGTGGACAAGATTCACAAGTCCTTACCCGGCTGTGATATCTTATACAACTAATTCAGGCGTAAACTGGTCAGGAGTGATTCAGATTAACAGTTCCCTGTCTTCCCGTCAGTCAGTAGGTCCTATGATGGCGATTGGTCCGGACGGAAAAAACTATGTAACCTGGGCTTCTGCACTGCTGTCATCTCCATTCAATGAAGACTGTATCGGATTTGCCGTTTCCTCAAACGGAGGTTTAAACTGGAGCGTTACTGAATGCGCATATGACTGCAACGGTATTAAATCTTCCTCACTTGCACCGTGGGGAGTGAGAGTTAACGGTTATCCGCAAATAGATATTGATAAAACAGGAGGGGCTCGCAACGGATGGATTTACATAGTTACGGCAGAAAAGAATCTTGCACCGGCAGGTACAGATCCGGATATTGTTTTTCACAGATCTTCCGACGGAGGCAGTACGTGGTCTTCAGGAGTCAGGGTAAATCAGGATCCTCTGAACAACGGAAAAAATCAGATACTGCCTGCTATAACCGTTGACGGGCTCGGAGGGATAAATGTAATTTATTTTGACGGCAGGAACAGCGCTGATTCCGCACAGATATATCTTTCAAGATCAACCAACGGAGGAAACAACTGGGCTGATTATCTTATCAGCGATCATAAATTTCTGCCAAAGAGCATTGCCGGCGCCGGATCAGGAAATCAGGGCGATAATTTAGGGATAACTTATACGAACAATAAACTCTGGCCAGTCTGGATGGATGATTACACCGGTGTTTATCAGATCTGGACTGCGCCGGTTGATATTAATACGGTAAGCATCAGCCAGATCAGCAATACAGTTCCGGGTTATTTCAGTCTTGAACAGAATTACCCCAATCCGTTTAATCCTGATACTTATGTTGAATTCGGAATTTCCGAACCGGGATTTATTTCTTTGAAAGTATTTGATATGCTCGGCAAAGAAGTGGCTGTATTGGTCAACGGAAATCTTACACCGGGAAATTATAAAGTTAACTTTAATGGCGGAAATACTGCAAGCGGAATATATTTTTACAAACTTGAAGCCGGAAATTTTGTACAGACAAAGAGAATGGTACTTCTTAAATAATATTTTCACACAAATAAAAAAAATTTATGAAAAGACATTTTATTGTTTTTCTTACAGTATGCGGTCTGATAATTGCCGGCTGTTCATCAGGAAACGTAAGCACGCCTTTTAAATTCGGAAAGGGTAAATATAAATTTATTATGAATGATAGTCTTGGTAAGGAATTGGTAAGAGGCACTCTTAATGTATTAAGTTATGAGAATGAAAAAATTTCCGGAACTTATGAATTCACAAAAATCTCGGATAAGAATTTTGAAGGATTTTCATCAATGGACGGTGAATTCAGCGGCGATGTAAATTCTAAAGAAAAAAATGTTTTTATTAACACAAATCCAAGAATTGCAGATTCAAATGTTTTCTGGAATCTGAAAATCAAAAACAGCGGTCTTTCCGGAAGCTGGAATTATTCTGTGTTCAGAGGCAGATCAAAGGTCGGGCAGATAAAAATCACGAAATAGTTTGTTTTATATTAAAAATTAATTTTTAAATAATTTAAAAAATTTAGTATGAAAAAATACTACAAACTTTTACTGCCCGTTTTTATTTTATTTCTGTCACAGTTTTTTTCTTCAAATGCATTTTCTTATCCGCGATTTGCAGCGTATACGGGTAATAAGTGCATCGACTGTCACGTAAATCCTACTGGCGGCGCAATGAGAAACGGCGGTGGCATTGTTTACGGAGAAAAAAATCTTAATATGGATATTTTCAGTAAACTTGCGGGTAAAACGCAGTTCTCTCCTAAACTTACAAAAAGTATTTCCATCGGAGGAGATGTCAGGGTTGCACATGCAGATAATCAAACAGGTGAAGGTGTGCCAAATTTCAATTCATTTCTTGCTATGCAGGGTGATATTTATTTTAATGCAAAGCTTAATAAAATCCTCAATATTTATGCTACTTCAGGAATACAAATCCCTTCGGTTGATGCCAAATATGAAGTTTACGGTATGATCTCTAACCTGCCGGCCAATCTTTATCTGAAGATAGGAAGATTCAAGCCTGATTTCGGAACAAGAATTGTCGAGCACAGAGCTTTTCAGAGGAAATATCTTCTGAACACGCCGTATGACGCTAATACAGGCATTGAACTTGGAATCTCACCTGAATGGTTTAATCTGAATGTCGGGTTTTATAATCCTATGAATCTTGGTTTTCTTGGACTTGATCCGCATAAAATGTTCACGGCTTCTGCGGATGTTAATTTTTCTCTGAAAAATGATATCAATTTATGTATCGGTGGTTCTTTTCTTAACAATCCCTATAATTCACCTGACAGTACTTTCACAACAACGATCACTTCACTGAAACAGGCTTACGGAATCTTCAGCAGGATTGGATTATTAAAGAGAGTTGCTTTGCTCGGTGAAATTGATTTCGGAGAAGTAAAGACAGATTTTCCTGCGAAAAGGACTCTTTTCGGATTTGCCGAACTTAATGTAATATTAATAAAGGGACTGGAACTCAGAGGTCAGTATGAAATTTATAATAAAGACAGGGATACCGAAGGTAAAGAAATAAAAAGAATCAGCGCAGGAATTGCAGCATTTCCTTTTTTCGGATTTGAAACCGAAGCAATGATAAGATTTGTATCTGAAGAACCGGAGGTTAAAAACAATGAGTTTCAATGGAACTTTCATTTTAATTTCTGACAACTGATCTTTTTGCGGCAATTTCTTGATTTCTATTCTTAACCGATCACCGTGTTATTTTTAAATAAGCATCTGAAATTAAAAGACACTTAGTATTAAAATTCTTTTCATTTTTTCTTAGAGCTTTTGGGTCTTGGTCGGAAAATTTTATTATTTTCTTGAAATACTCTCTGGGAAAAGTGGAGAGATTGGTAGAGGTGCACAGCAATGAAGTCAGACTTTTCATTCAACTAATATTGCAATTGATTTTAAAAACTAATTATTGAATATTGAACAATAAATATTTACTAATTTCTTTTTTTGCAAAAAGATTTAATTAAAAGAAAATCCAATTGACAAATTCAACTCATAGCATCTTTGTTACAGACTTTTTAACCCTCTTAATAATATTTAGCTGATAAATATTTCTACTGATTTAATTTATAAAATCTAAAACAACTAAATATTATATGTCAGGAAAATTTATTCTAACAATATCCCTGTTTATTATTTTCAATTCAGTTTCATTTTCACAGAAAAAGAACTGGGAAAATTATACAGACCTGAAGATAATCACATCTGTCTCTGCAGATGCTGATTCTCATTTAATATTCTGCGCTTCCAAAGGCGGATTGTTTTCAGCAGATGCTTTAACCGGAAAAGTTGTGAGGAAATATACTAATCTTGACGGTCTTATCAGTAATGATCTTACCTCACTCACTATTGACAACAAAAGAAGACTGTGGATCGGGGCAAGTGACGGATCTATTTCAATACTTGATCTTGCAAACGGAACATGGAAATACATATTCGACATTAAGAATTCAAGCGAATCAAATAAATCAATAAACTATCTGCTGCCGTCCGGAAATTTTATGTTTGTAGCGACCGGATACGGAATTCAGAAGATCTCGGTTAATAATTTCAGTTTTGTTGATGCTCCTTATTACAAACTCGGAACGTTTCCAATAAATACAAACGTTTATTCTCTCACCGTGAACAACAATGTACTTTATGCAGCAGCAAAAACGGGAATAGCTTATGCAAACATTGTTTCTTCAAATCTGAATGATCCCGGATCCTGGACAAATTACTCTGCCGCACCCATGAATGCAGACGTAAAAACAATTGAATCCGCTGACAATAAAATTTTTGCAGGATCAACCGGAGGATTCAGATATTTCAACGGAATCAGCTGGCTTCCGTATCCCAACGCAGCACTTGCTTCTGCTAATATTAAATCAATCAAATCAATCGGAAGTAATATATATTTCATCGCCGATACAAAAATTTACAGGGCTGATGTAAGTAATCTTTCAGATATATCCGAATTCCTGACACAGAATAATTACTCTGTGTTAGGCTCTTACGATAATTCTGTACCGGTCGCAGGACTTGCTGATAACGGAATAATTATTTCATCTTTAAATCCTGCCCAGTATATTTTTCCTAATGGTCCGTTTTCAAGTGTCTTCAATCATCTTGCCATTGACGGGAACAATAATATATGGGCTGCGGGAGGACTTCTTAATAATGGATTTTATATGTTCAACGGTACCGAATGGATTAACTATAATCTTAATTCACATCCTGAAATTGGAAATTCAAACTGGTTTCAGAAAATTGTTTCCGGTTACGGAAACGTCTGGGCGCTGGGGTTCGGCGGAGGTCCTACGATCATAAACGGAAATAACATACAGAATTTTAATCCCTCAAATTCCATACTTCCGGGAATTACAAACAATCCCATGTTCTGCGTTCCATACGGCGGCGCTTATGATCAGAACGGTGTTTTATGGCTTTCTTTTTTCGGGACGAATTCAGGAAGTTCTCTTTATGCCTATACAGGAAATAATGTCTGGATAGCTTTTCAGAATCCTTCGACAATTACTTCAGCTACTCTGTCGGAAATTGCCATAGATTCCTACAACACAAAATGGATCGCCTCCGGAGGATCAAGATCAGGAGTCTATTACTTCAATGAGAATACGACTCTGAATAATCCGTCTGATGATATCAGCGGGTTTTACAGTAATTCCGATTTCGGTTCCGAAATTACGAATATTTATGATATTATAGTTGATAAAAATAATGAAGTATGGATTGCAACCAATAACGGTATTTTTATAATAAATAATCCTTACGGCGCAATTCTTAATCCGAGTCAGAAACCACCGGCTATCAAACTGGGGATTATCTCGGGTAACCTCAAGGTACCTTTCACCGAAAACTGTATTTCTCTGACAAATGATATACTGAACAATAAATGGATCGGAACTGAAACTAACGGCGTTTTTCATCTGTCATCGGACGGTACTACACTGATCGAACAGTTTAATTCATCCAAAACTCCCCTGCTTCAGAATCAGATCAAGACAATTGCAGTAAGCAATAAAACAGGCAGAGCTTATTTCGGAACAAACAGCGGTCTTTCATCCTTTCTTACAAATGCAATTGAACCGGTAGCTGAGTTCGGTGAGATCACAGTTTCTCCGAATCCTTATCTGATTCCTTCAGATGTAAATCTCAAAATTGACGGACTGATAGAAAATTCAATCATTAAAATAGTATCTGTTTCGGGAGAAGTGATTTCTGAATTTGATTCCCCGGGCGGCAGGATAGCTGTTTGGAACGGACTGAATAAAAATAACGAACTGGTGCCAACGGGGATTTATATTGTTGTAGCTTACAATAAGGACGGAAGTAAAGCCGGCAAAGGAAAAGTAGCAGTAGTAAGAAAATAATTTTTCATATCAAAAACTATGTTTGTAATACCTGTAATAGATATAAAAGACGGTAAATGCGTAAGAGTAGTTCAGGGATTATCCGACAAAACTGAATTTTATTCCGACAGTCCCAAGAACATTGCGAAACTTTTCCGTAAAGAGAATTTTAAGTGCATTCATATCACGGATATGGACGGGGCAATTCACGGTGATATGAAAAATTTTGAACTTATAAAGGAAATTGCAATGTCTGTTGATATTCCTATACAGCTCGGGGGAGGAATCCGTAATTACGATATTGCAAAAAAGATACTTATAGATCTCGGAGTATACAGAATAGTGATCGGTACGGCTGCTCTTACTGATCCTGATTTTATAAAAAGAATACTGGATGATTTCTCTTCAAGTAAAATCGTAATCTGCATTGACGAAAAACTGAATAATGTCGTTATAGACGGGTGGATAAATTATGCAAACATTACTCCTCTCGATTTTGCAAAACAAATGGAAGCCATCGGTATTAAAAGAGTGATCTATCAGGATGTAACAAGAGTCGGAAATCTCTCCGGTCCTCATATACCGAGACTGCTGGAAATTGCAGCGAATACCAAAATGAAAATTACTTCGGCGGGTGGAATTTCAAATTACTGCGATCTGAAAAAAATAATTGATATAGAACATCTTGGAATTGACTCAGTGATGATATCAAGGGCATTGTATGAAAATCAGTTCCCCTGTCAGAGAATATGGCGGGATATGGAATCTAAAGATGTCTCGCTCGAACTCCCTGAAGTTTGATTTTCCTTTTCTTCAAAATATAAGATCTTAACCGCCATAATAAAAACATTAAAGACATTAAGCTCCGGAAACAAGGCGGTAATAATGTTTATCGCAGTAGTGAACATATGTCTTTTACTGCCTTCATTGAGCATTCCGTTTTTCGGAGATGATTTCGCCTGGCTTTTACAGTCACAGAATCCGAATGAATTTTCTTTTCTTAAATTCATTTGCCTGCCTGCGCCTTTTGATTATTTCAGACCGCTTCCGAAACTGTTTTTTTATGTCTTCAGCCGTCTGCCGGGTGCGGATTTTATTTTCTTCCGTGTAGCTGTTATAATTCTGCATATATTATGCGCAGTAACCCTGTACAGATTATCCATTGCTCTGAAGTACAGCAAGGAAACTGCATTCGCAGCAGCGCTTATATTTTCTGTCTTATCCTGTCATTCTGAAGTCCTCTTTTTTATTAACTGCATAAACGAACTGTTCTCTGCATTCTTTATTCTTGCAGGACTGTATCTGTTTTGTGAATACAGATCTTATAAGAACGATGTATTTATAATTTTACTTTTTCTGCTCGCACTGCTTTCAAGGGAAAGTTCTGTTTGCTTTTTTCCTTTGCTGCTGACAGTAAATTACAGATCAGGAAAAAGAAAATTAAGGGAAGTTCTGATTATTTCTTTTATACCGGTCGTAATTTATTTATCATTCAGAATATTTTCGGAAACATATTTCGGGCAGAGCAATATTGTCCCGATAATAGAAAGTCTTGATCTGAATCCCTTGAAGACCATTTACAAGGTTTTGCACTATTTTGTAAATATGATATTTCCCGTGAAAATGCTTTTTGAAATTGCAGGTTACGGGACTCTTGAATTTCTGATAAAAGCTTTCCGCAAACCTTCAGAGAATCTTCCTGTCTTTATTGCTTTATCATTTACGGTTTCTTTGATTAGCTTTTCGGTTTTGTATTTTTTTATCAGAACACTTAAAAAGCAAATGCTTTTTCCGTTACTGTTTATTCTGTTTTCCCTCGGGATCTATTTATTTTCATTCAATACTGCCGAAAGATTCCTTTATCTTCCTTCTGCAGGTCTTTCAATTTTGATTGCTTTGTTTTTTGAAAAGCTGAGTTTAAGGAGATTTTCCATTGCGGTTTTTCTGGTGTTCATTATCGTACATTCTGCATCTCTTGTTTTCAGGTCATACAGGCACAGACAGGCGGCAGAATATTCGGAAAACGTAATGAGGGATCTTTACAATAAGACAACAGATGTCAAGAATGGATCAAAGATTCTGTTTGAGAATATCCCTCCAAAGCAATACGGAATATTTTTCCTCAGCGTATTTAATTTTCAGTCTAACTGGGATTACAATTTTCCGGAAAGGAAAATTGTTTTTCTTTTCAGTGAGAATAAAAAGCAGTCTGATACTCCCGATCTGATCTACAGATTCATTGATGAGAAATCGGAATTTGAAAAGGCAAGATAGTTCATTCAGCTTTTATCCTGTATATTTTATCATCACCTTTCCTGACTGTTCCCCTGCCGTCACGATTGCTTGTAGAAAAATAAATCGCACCGTCAGGTCCTTCGGTAACTTCCCTTATCCTGCCAAAATCAATCCCCTTAAGTTTATCACAGGAAATTATTTTCGGGGGATCTTTTTCGTCTATGACAGCTCTCATTATTCCGTTTCCCCGGAGGCATCCGAAAAAGAAATTATTCCTGAACTGTTTTATATTGCCTGATCTGTAAAACATTCCTGCTGCCGGCGCAATGGCAGGAGTAAATTCCAGAACAGGTGAGATCATTCCATCTCCGGTTTCTCTGTGAGAGATTACCGGCCATCCGTAATTCCCGCCTTTGACAATAATATTGACTTCATCTCCCCCTCCGGGTCCGTCGAATCCTGAAGGTCCGTGCTCTGTCGAAAACAGTATGTCAGTTCCGGGATACCAGTCAATTCCCTGAGGATTCCTGTGACCGTAACTCCAGACTGGATTATCAGGAAACGGATTGTCGGCAGGAACTGATCCGTCGGGATTTATTCTGAGAATTTTTCCGAAAAGAGAATTCTTAACCTGCGCAAGTTCCCTCTTTCCCGCATCACCGGTCGTGATGTATAATTTTCCGTCAGGACCGAATTTTATTCTGCACCCGGCATGATATCTTTCAGCAGGCAGATCATCAATAATTACTTTTTCTTCCGACAATTCCGTATCATTATCCGTGTATCTGACTACCTTAACTTTCAGATCATCATTCTTTGCATAGGCATAACTCAGATAAATAAATTTGTTATTTCTGTAATCCGGATCCGTAACAAGTCCCATAAGACCTTCTTCGCCTTTTGAAGATACATCTTCAAACACTTTCAGAGGTTTATCAATGAGATTTCCGTTTTTAATGATTCTAAGACTGCCGTTCCTTTCGGTGAACAGCATTCTGCCCGGATCAGTAAATACAATGCTCCAGGGGACATAAAGGTTTTCTGCAACAAGTTCGATTTTATAATCTGCGGTATCATTTTTTTCAACCTGACTTTGAGGAACGCTTTGTTTTTCTGTTTCTTTTATCTCCGGTTGTTTGCAGGAAAGTAAATTTACATTCAGAAGCAAAAGAACAAATGCAATATAATTGCGGATTGCTGTTTTATTTTTAGTAGAATACAAAATTATAATTTTAAAATTTAATGAATTTAATTAAATGTTCATTCTGTTTTTGAAAAATTAACTGATTTCTTCCGTTACTCCGGTTATTGTTCAATTTATTAAAACAGCAATTTATATTTTCACGTAAAGATTGAATCAAATTAAAGTAAAAATCTGACGCATTGAAATATCAGCGGCTTACATATCAGATTTTATCTTAATGTGCTTTGTAAATAATTTTTCCTTTTTTTATAACCATTTCAATATTATTCACGCCGAAATTATAAACTATGAATTTATAATCAGGTATGTCGAAAATATTCAGATCAGCCTGCTTGCCTGTTTCAATGCTTCCGACTTTATCTTCCATATTCAGAGCGAATGCGGCATTTATAGTAACTGCATTAAGAATTTCATCTGCGTTCATTTTTAACTTAAGAGATGCAAGTGACATAATCATCTGAAGATTTTCCGTCATGCAGCTTCCGGGATTGAAATCGGTGGCAAGTGCTACAGGGATATTATGATCAATAAGTTCACGGGCGGGCTGATAACTGATGTTCAGAAAATATGAAACTCCCGGAAGAAGAGTAGCGATAATCTTTCTGTCAATCTGTCTGCTGTTGTATTCAGACAGCTTCAGAATGTCTGAGGTACCCAGAACTTCAAGATGATCAACGGAAGCTGCTCTGAATTTTATTGCAACATCAATTCCACCGATGGATTTGAACTGATCCGTATGCAGTTTCGGAATAAGTCCGTACTCAAGACTTTTTGAAAAAATCTTATCCGCATCTTCAGCATCAAAATAATTTTCCTCAATGAAGATGTCAGTGAATCCTGCAAGTTTCTTAAATGCGATTTCCGGTATCATCAGCTCGCAAATTTCACAGACATATTCTGGTTTTGATTTACCTTCAGGAACTGAATGTGCGCCGAGAAAAGTCGGAATAATATCCAGACCGTATTTATTTTTTTTATTCAGGTCCTTCAGTATCTTAAGAATCTTTATTTCATTTTTTTTATCCAAACCGTAACCTGATTTTCCTTCAACAGTAGTTGTACCGTAACGGACAAACTTTTCAAGTTTTTTTTCTGCAACTTGTCTTAATTTTTTTTCAGAAGTATTTCTTACTGAATCAACCGTCGAGATAATTCCTCCGCCTGCTTCCGCTATCTCCTGATATGACTTTCCTGCAAGCCGCATCTCGTATTCATTTTCTCTTGAACCGGCAAATACAAAATGAGTATGCGAATCCACAAAACCCGGTGTCACGACTTTATTCCTGCCGTCAATGATTTTATATTTTTTAATCCTGTTTTTCGAAAGAAATTTTTTTAAATCAGGTTTGTTCCCTGCAAAAACAATTCTGTTTTTTTCAATTACAATATTTCCGTTTTCAATAATACCGGTTTCAGACTGACC
>JAFDZQ010000063.1:0-15442 GCA_018266895.1 Bacteroidota bacterium | reverse complement strand
AGTATTGCCATTGTCCGTGCACAGATAATTTAAAAAACAAACCCCAAATTCCTCAACAGAAATCCGGGGTATAATAAAATTTGAAAATTCCTTTATTAAAGCGCAACCTGTAAATAAGTTTCCTTAAGCTTGTCAATTTCCGCTGTTCTCCAGCAAGCTGAAACATGATTGTCTTCGACCTGAACCAAAGGAGGCTCTTCATTCCAGCATTTATCGATAACAAATGTGCATCTTGTGCAGAAATGACATCCCTTCGGATAATGAGTCGGGGGCGGGACATTTCCTTCGATAGTCGCAAGTCTTACCTTGCTTTTATTCAGTTTTGGAATTGAGTTCAGAAGACCGACAGTATAAGGATGCTTAGGATTATAAAATATCTGGTCAACGTTCCCGTATTCTGCGATTTTGGAAGCATACATTACCGCAACTTTTGTAGAAACTTCAGCAATAACCCCGAGATCGTGAGTGATCATAATTACACCCATTCCCAGTTCCCGCTGAAGCTTATTTATGAGTTCAAGTATCTGCGCCTGTACTGTTACGTCAAGAGCTGTTGTCGGTTCATCTGCAATAAGCAATTCCGGGTTACAGGAAAGCGCCATTGCAATCATTATCCTTTGTCTCATTCCTCCCGAAAGCTGATGCGGATATTCATTATATCTTTGTTCCGGTGCGGGTATTCCCACAAGATTCAGCATCTCAATTGCTTTTTTCTTTGCTTCTTCCTTGGAAAGCTTCTGATGCAAAATTACTGCTTCTTCTATCTGATCTCCGCAGGTAAAAACAGGATTAAGTGAAGTCATGGGTTCCTGAAAAATCATCCCAATGTCATTCCCTCTGATATCCTGCATTTCCTTTTCCGGAACTTTCAGAATATCTTTGCCTTTGAAAAATATTTCTCCTCCGGCTATCTTGCCCGGCGGATCTGGAATCAGTCTCATAATGGATAAAGCGGAAACGCTTTTACCGCATCCTGATTCTCCGACGAGTCCGAGAGTTTCGCCTTTATTGATTGAAAAACTCACATCATCAACTGCCTTTGCTACACCATCATCAGTGTAAAAATAAGTCTTAAGATTCTTTACTTCCAGTAGTATGGACATTGCATTGCTCCTTGTTTAAGTGGATTCAAATTAAATTAATTAAGCAATTGTTTCAAGTAAATAAAACTAAATCGTGCTTTATTTATCATTGCAGTCCGAAACGTTTTAAATGAATTGCAAATACTTCTATTATGAATTATAAAACTTTAAATTTATGATTACTTTCTGTTGCAGTAAAATCAGAGTTCATTGTTAATTAACAACTCTGATTCTTAAAATTTGCATTATGAAAACCGTTAATTCAAAAGCCAGAATAACGGAACTGTTATCCTATGCAGGCATTCAGGTTGACGGGAATAATCCATGGGATATAAAAGTTCACAATGAAAAATTCTACACCAGAGTCCTGACTGAAGGAACGCTCGGCGCAGGCGAATCATACATGGACAAATGGTGGGACTGCGAACAGCTTGATGAATTCTGTTCCCGTGTAGTAAAAGCTGATCTTCAGGACAGGATCAGATCAGACAGGAAACTCATTTCGGAAATATTGCTTCATAAAATTTTTAACCGTCAGTCCAAATCACTTTCATTTGCGAACAGTCAGAAGCACTACGATCTGGGAAATGATCTTTTCATTAATATGCTCGATAAGCGTATGGTCTACAGCTGCGGTTACTGGAGTGATGCTCATTCGCTTGATGAAGCTCAGGAAAACAAATTAGAACTTTCCTGCAGAAAGCTTTATCTGAAACCCGGTATGAAAGTTCTCGACATCGGATGCGGCTGGGGAAGTTTTGCGAAATATGCAGCGGAAAAATATTCCGTAAATGTAACAGGCATTACTGTTTCAAAGGATCAGACGGAACTCGGGAAAAAAATATGTTCGGGACTGCCTGTCGAAATCAAGCTGATGGACTACCGCGACATCAATGGGAGATTTGACCGCATTGTCTCGATCGGAATGTTTGAACACGTCGGACCTGAAAATTACATTACATTTATGCAGGTTGCAAATAACTGCTTAAATGAGGACGGAATATTTCTCCTGCATACTATCGGAAGCAATACTTCAGGGACTTACAATGATCCTTGGTTCACAAAATACATTTTCCCGGGCTCGAATCTTCCTTCCATTAAACAAATCGGAAAAGCGATTGAAGGATTGTTTACTTTGGAAGATCTGCACAATTTCGGGGCTGACTATGACAAAACTCTTATGGAATGGTATTCTAACTTTGCAAGAAACTGGAATAACATTAAAGACAGTTACGATGAAAGATTTTTCCGTATGTGGAAATATTATCTTCTGTCATGCGCAGGTTCATTCCGCGGAAGAAAAAATCAGCTGTGGCAGATAATACTTTCGAAAAAAGGCGTTCCGGGTGGATATGTTTCCGTCAGATGAAGCACATGAATTCTGATTTTAGATCGCGGATTTTAGATTTTTATTTTTAATCTGCTAAAACAGGATGCCAAAGACACAAACTTTTTTTACCTCAGATTCACAGATTTTTAAAAAAATTATTTGCATATAAATCATAATCAGCGAAACTGAGATTAACTTATGCTTTATAAATTTAAAGCAGACAACCTGAGTTATCTGCTTCTGAATTGTCCGAAAAGAAAAATAACAAACCGAAAATCATAAATCATAGATCTAAAATCTTCAGTGAAATACATTCTTAAAAAAATTCTTTTCCGATTTCTTATCTTTTGGAACAGTGTGTTTCGGCTTGAAATTCTCTGATTTACTCAGTTCTTTGAGAAGTTCTTTTTCCTTCGCTGTTACTTTTTTTGGAATGTGAACATTTACTCTTACTATCTGATCGCCTCTTCCGTGAGCATTAAGATGTTTAATTCCTTTATCCTTCATTCTGAGAAGTTTTCCGGATTCAGTACCCGGCTCAACAGTAAGTTTTGCCTTGCCGTTAAGTGTCGGTACGACTACATCAGCACCCATTATGGCATCGACAATGCTCACTTCAAGATTATAATAAATATCGTCTTCATTTCTTATGAAATCCTTATGCTGCTCTTCTTCAATGAAGACAAGCAGGTCTCCCGGATGACCTCCTCTCAATCCTGCATTTCCCTGACCTCTGAGCGGGATATAATTTCCTTCCGACACTCCGTGGGGTACGGTTACTTTAATGGTTGATTCTGATCTGACTCTGCCATCACCGTTGCATTCATCGCATTTTTCCTTTATTATCCTTCCCTCTCCGCCGCAATAGTTGCACATTGATACATTAATGAACTGTCCGAAAATCGATCTCGTTGCCTGTCTTATTTCCCCTGTTCCGTTGCAATGTGAACATTTTGAATAACCACTCTTTGATTTTGCACCGGAACCTTCGCACTTCGAACAGTTTTTGAGTTTCTTAACTTTTATTGTCTTTTCTACACCTTCGGCAATTTCTTCAAGTGTAAGCTTGAGATTGATCTTCATATCGCTTCCCTGATTATTCTGCTCCCGTCTTGAACCTCTCTGGCTGCCGCCAAAGAATTCATCGAATATGCTTCCTCCCGAACCTCCGCTCCTTCCGAAAATGTCGCCGAACTGAGAGAATATATCGTTGATATTATCAAAACCGTGTGCTCCGCCGTTTACACCCTGATGACCGAACTGATCATATCTCTGTCTCTTGTTCGGATCGGATAATATTTCATAAGCTTCAGCAAGTTCTTTGAACTTTTCTTCAGCTTCAGCATTTCCGGGATTTTTATCCGGATGATATTTCATTGCAAGTTTTCTGTAAGAGGTTTTTATTTCGTCTGTTGTCGAATTTTTGCCTACAGAAAGTATTTCGTAATAGTCTCTTTTTGTCATTATATTTTTTTACTTCTCCTTTTTCTGAATTAAACAGGTTCAGCCGATACAAGCACTTTTTCGTGCTTGACAACCTTATCCTTAAGTTTATAACCTTTTTCCACCACTTCCAGCACTGTGTTCGGCTTAACATCGTCACGGGGTATCTGCATCAGAGCTGAATTCACATCTACGTTGAATTCTTTGCCGAGAGAATTAATTTCCGTCAGCCCTTCCTTTTCCATAATATTTTTAAATTTATCAAAGATAAGCATTATTCCTTTTTTGAGCGTCTCAAAATCCTTTGTCTCTCCTTTGTTAATAGAATCTATTGATCTTCCAAGATCATCATAAACAGGCAGGAGCTCTTTAATTATATTTTCTGATGCATACTTTATGTAAGTGGATATCTCCTGATCTGTTCTTCTTTTGTAATTTTCAAACTCTGCAGCTTTTCTTAAAAGCATGTCCTTCAGAACGGCAGTTTCATTTTCTTTGCTCTTATCAGTTTCTTCGGTAATCTTTTCCTCGCCGTTCATATTTATTTCTTCTTCGTGATCTTTTTCGTTTTTAATTTTATCGTTATCCTTTCTATTGCCGTCTTTGATATTTACCGTGTGTTTTTTGTTGCTCATTAAACTGTTTCCTTTCTTTTTAAAATAATTTTTCAATTTATTATCCTGCTATTTCATTAATAAGCTTTGAAGTATACTGCAGAAGCGAAACCATTCTTGCATAATTCATTCGCTTAGGACCGATTACCCCTATGTTTCCTTTTACATCGCCTACATTGTAAGTGGTAGTGATCACACTGTAATTTTTCAGCTTTTCATCAGGGTTTTCATTTCCTATCGAGATTAAAACCTTATTATCTTCCTTAAACGAATTTTCAAATATATGTATGACAAGATTTTTATCTTCAGCAAGATCAATTATCTCTTTAAAATTTTTCGGATTTTCGAATTCGGGCTGAAGTATAAGTTCGCCCGTTCCCCCGAAATATATCTTGCTTCCTTTTTCCTCATCAGTATATAACTTATCAAGAGATCTGATGAAAACCTGTATCAGATCAGTGTTCTTGTCAGCGTAGTCATAAAGTCTTTCCACAAATGTCTCTCTTATTTCTTTCAGAGTCAGTCCCTGAAGACGTTCATTAAGAAAAGTAGCCATGCTTTCGAGTTTAGTCTTTGTAATGTCACTGTCTATTTCCATTATCACTGTTTTCACAAGTCCTGATTTTATGTAAAGAACTATAAGTATCTTGTTTGAAGAGATCCTGACAAATTCGAATTTCTCGAAGATGCCTTTTGAAATCTGCGGCTGCGAAACTACAGCAAGCAGATGCGATATCTTCCCAAGTATTCTGGATGCTTCTACATAGAGATCCTGGTTTTCAAGTATATTCAGGTTTTTTTCATCGAACTGACTTTTAAGCGCATACTCATCGCTTAGTGAAAGTCTTTCCTTATTCATGAGAATGTCTACATAATACCTGTAACCCTTATCCGTAGGTATTCTTCCAGCGGATGTATGAGGTGTCTTCAGAAGATCCATTTCTTCAAGGTCGCTCATCACATTCCTGATAGTAGCAGCAGATAAATTCAGATCCGTCTGTTTAGAAACGCTCCGCGAACCTACAGGAACTGCATTAAGTATGAAGTTGTCCACCACATACTTTAATACTTCTCTTTCCCTTTCCGTAAGTGAATCATTATAAGTTTTCATGATATTATTCAAAAATACTCAATTATCAAATATTTTTAAATATGTTTATTTATCCTCTTTATTTTTTGTCAGATTTTTCCGGTTTTCAAATATTATTTTCTGATTTTTAAAAGGTTTTTAACCGTCAGATCAATATCTTCATCAAGGAAATGCCGGGCCTGATGCCTCGATCTTCTGACTTCTTCAAAGTTTATGTCAGCATAGATAATATCCTCGTAAAATAACTTAGCAGCGGCAATTATATTCCCGAACGGATCAACAATCTCACTCCCTCCCCAGAAGTTTATGCCGTCCTCGAATCCTACCCTGTTTGAAAAAACAAAATAACTTGACAGAATCCTGGCGTATGTCCTGTGATGCTCGGAGTTTATCTCGTAATTTTTGAATTTGTCCGTATTTACTGCAAGTCTTGTAGGAGAAGATGCGATTCCGGTGATAATCTGCGCTCCGTCCATTGCAACAGTATACGGCAGTGATAAGTGCCACATGTCTTCACATACGAGAAGTCCTATCTTCCCGAATTCAGTATCGTGAGCTTTACATTCGTTCCCTCTTGAAAAATATCTGAACTCCTCAAATAAACCGTAAGTAGGCGGATAGATCTTTCTGTGACTGAACTTAATCCGTCCTTCGGAAATGAAGATACCCGAATTGTAAATAGCAAAATTTTCATCCTCCTCCGCAATACCGCATATGATAGCTATCTTTTTGCTTTTCTCCTTCAGCTTATCCAGAAGTTTAGTCCGGGAAATATTGACGGCGATTGAATAATTCAGATCTTTAAGTGAATATCCGGTCAGCGAAAGTTCCGGAAATACAATGAGATCCGCCTTATTCTTTATCGCTTCATCACAGCAGCGGATATGATGTTCAATATTTTTTTCCAGGTCTCCCAGTACTGAAGTTATCTGAGCTGCAGCTATTTTCATTTTGTAATTTTATAAAATATAATTCTCATTATCCCGGTTATTTTCAGACTTACAAGAAGCAGGTTGTATAAAATAATGTTATAATGATACTTTCTGAAGTATTTAAGACAGTCTTCATTCCATACCTTTATCATTCTCTCCCTGTCCTTGTATATGCTGATTCCTTTTTCATGTATTATTTTAGATTCCGGATAAAAGATAATTTTAAATCCGCTGTCGTATATCATTTTACAAAGATCCACATCATTGAAAAACATACTGAATCTTTCGTCAAAATTTCCTGTCTTTTCAAGAACATCTTTTTTTATCATCAAAGCGGCTGCCATCGGCTGATCGACTGTTCTTTTCTCATTGTGCGAAAAGTAATGCATCTTCCATCTGCTGAAAAATTTACTTTTACCAAACATTGCGGATAACAGAGTCATCTCAAAGAACATATCCCTGTATTCAGGAAATGTCCTGCAGGAATACTGAATTGAGTTATCCGGGTTAAGCAGCTGCGGTGCGACTGCCCCGGTTTTGATATTTTCCCTGAGCTTTTTTATCAGCAGTTCAATGCTTGATTCTTTAAGTATGGTATCGGGATTAAGTAGAAGAATATTTTCTCCTGAAGCGATTTCCAGTCCCTGATTGCATGCCTTTGTGTAACCTTTGTTTATTGTATTCTGAAGTAATTTAATTCTCTTATTTTTTTCAATCAGATCCGATACAATTTCAGATGATTTGTCTGACGAGTTATTATCAATTACTATAATCTCGTTTTCAATTCCTTCAGCAGACTTTACAACTGATTCAATACATTTACCGATTTCCTTTTCGCTGTTCCAGGTAACTATTACTGTCGTCAGCAGTATTCTGTCAGACATTTGCGGCAGCAGGTAAAATTTTACTCACGAAATTACTCAGATCGGTGAACTCATCCGCAGGAATAATTTTTTTCAGATAATCCTTTTCATCCTGCCAGAATCTTTCGAGACCTTTCATATCTTCCTTTGCATAATAATACAAGATCACTCCGACTGCTTCCCTGTAAAGCGGGAATGACATATTTCCCGGTTGCATACCCATCTCAATTTTCCTTTTTATGCCCGAATAATTTTCCACAGCCTCTCTGATTTTTCCGTCATAAAAATCTCCGAAACTGCTGTTCCTAAGTTCAAATTTATTATTTTCATATTCATAAATTTCGCTTTCATAGATTACGGATTCAGCATTTGGCATTACTCCCCAGAATCTGTCGAATACAACTATCTGTTTTCTGCCGTCCTTACGAAGGCTGTCAATATGCGGCGCGCCGGAATCAAAGTATTTCAGAAGTTCGATCTTATCAGCGGACTTCATATCATAAATGAACATGCCTTCTGAAGATAACGGATCATTGCCGAATGTGTTTGTATGAATTATGATCTGCCTGTTTTTATTGTTACCCAGATCTGCAAAAATGCATGTATCGGAAAAATCCACGGTATCCGATAAAATTTTTTCGTAGGATTTTTTTTCTTTATTGATTGCAAACACTTCTATCATATCAAATTTTGCATTGCCGGCATATTTCTGTGTACTGTCAGTAATCGCGCTGAGCACAATAATTTCCCTGTTACCGTCATTGTTCAGATCTTCTTTTTCTATATAACGGATCGCTCTCGGAAAATCATATACTACACTGAATTCGTTTTCACCTTCTTTAATTCCTGCAGATGAGATCTTACCGTTATTTTTTCTGCTTTCCGGATTCAGAGCTGATCTCTGTTCCTTTTTGTCCGAACAGGAGACAAGAAGAAAAATAAGAACGATAAATGAAAAATTTTTAATATTTACAATTGAATTATTCATTAAAATCTTTTAACGGCTTTCTGAACTTTTAATTAACACAGTGTCCTCAGAGAAATTTTTATCATCCCTCTTCGGATAATCAAGCATATAATGAAGACCTCTTGATTCTTTGCGGAGCATTGCTGAACAAATTATCAGGTATGCGACAGTAACGAGATTTCTCATTTCGAGAAGTTCCACATTCACTTTAGTTTTTTTATAAAAAGTCCTTATTTCATCTCTCATCATTTTCATTCTTCTGTAAGCTCTTTCAAGCCTAATAGTATTTCTTACAATTCCGACATAATCGCTCATTATTTCCTTGATTTCCTTTTTGTTGTGTGAGATCAGAATCCATTCCTCAGTGTTTTCAGTTCCGTCATCGTTCCAGTCGTAAACATTATTACTGATTTCGTCTAAATCTTCTTTTGATGCAATATTTTTTCCCGAATTCTTTTTCCCTTCCTGAGTTTTTTCTTTGAGGATTGAATCATAGATAGCATCAGAGAAAACCATTGCTTCGAGAAGAGAATTTGACGCAAGCCGGTTAGCGCCGTGAACGCCTGTCATTGTCACCTCGCCGCTTGCATAAAGATCATCTACATTCGTTTTTCCCTCGAGATCGGTTTTTATGCCTCCGCAGGAATAATGGGCAGCCGGTACAACGGGTATCATTTCTTTTGTAATGTCTATGCCTTTGCTCAGACAGTATTTGTATATATTCGGAAATTCTCTTTTAATTCTTTCATCAGGAATGTTTTTAAGATCGAGACAGACATAGGGATCACCGCTTTTCTTCATCTCATTATCAATAGCTCTTGCAACAATATCCCTCGGAGCGAGAGACTTTCTTTTGTCATACTTATGCATGAATTCCCTTCCCGCTCTTGTCTTCAGTACGGCACCTGCTCCTCTGACAGCTTCTGAAATCAGAAAAACCTGAGATGAGTTTTCATCTATAGCCGCATCGTAAAAAGAAGTCGGATGAAACTGAATGAATTCCATATTCGCAATTTCACATCCCGCTCTGAATCCCATAGCTATGCCGTCACCTGTCGCTATCGCAGGATTAGTTGTATGCAGATATACCTGACCGGCGCCGCCCGTTGCAATGATAGTCTTTCGGGAAATAATTTTTTCTACCCTGCCGGTTTTCACATTCAGTGCATATATGCCGTAACATTTGTTTCTGTTTCCGTTTTTCTTCTTTAAATTCTTGTACGTCAGCAAGTCAATTGCAAAATAATATTCAAAGATTTTTATTTTTTTGTTTTTAGAGATTTTACTCAGCAAAGCTCTTTCGACTTCCTTTCCGGTGAGATCCTTTGCATGGATGATCCTGTTTCTCGAATGTCCTCCTTCTTTTCCAAGGAGAAGTTCGCCGTTATTTTTGGAAAACCTCGTACCGATCTCAATAAGTTCGTTAATTCTTTCGGGACCCTCGCTTACGATCTTTCTGACGGCTTTTTCATTGCACAAACCTGCGCCGCATTCAAGCGTGTCTGCAACATGAAGTTCGAAGTTGTCGTTTACATCCATCACTGCGGCAATGCCGCCCTGCGCGTAGTTTGTATTGGATTCGGCTTTCTGTTTCTTAGTAATGATTGTAACTTTGCCGAGCGAACTTAATTTAATTGCAAGAGATAATCCCGCAATTCCGCTTCCGATTATCAAAAAGTCTGTTTTCAAAATCTTATTATGTTAAATGAATTTTTTTCTACTCTGTTAATTTACAAAATATAAAAAGAAAAAAAGCGGATTTATTCATCCGCCTTTTTTGTACATTAAATTTAAAATTATTAATTATCTGAAAATAAACCGTAAAAGCTTAATATTCACTTACTTATTCTGTAACATCAAGAACTTTTGCAGGGAACCATGAGTTCTGAAGCGAACTCACAAAAATTTTACTTAACTTAATTCTCACCGGCTTGACAGGTGTAAAAGTCTGAAACCAGGGCATTTTATCGAGTATCATTTTCCTTACTTCAGGTTCTTTTGAATCATCCATTATCTCAGCTTCGCCTTTTGCCTGCAGAAAATCCTGCATAGCGTCATTCTGCGAAATAGAAAGAGCTATATTTTTATTTTTAATAATATTCGCCATTGTTTTTCCGTGAGTTTCGAGCAACAGATACAAATCTAATTCGCTGCTGGCAAAATAAGCTCCGAGTATCCATGGAGAATATTCTCCTCCGGCAGTAGCCAGCATCACAGCATTGTTGTTTTTATACAGCTCAAGAATTTTTTCCCTTATTTCTTCCTGAAGTTCAATTACTTCTGACATGTTTTTTATTAATTTAATTAATTATTCATAAAAATTTAATAGTTACCAAACTTAAGATAGTTCCAAACTCCATATCCGAACAAATCAAAAATTCAAAAAACAAAATTCTCAACAAATTCCAAATTCGAAATTCAAATTTCCGAATTTAAACAACTTTCTTTATCCTGCTGATCGCTTCTTTAATATTTTCCCTCGAATTGGCATAAGAGAATCTGAGATAACCCTCTCCGAACTCACCGAATGAAGTTCCTGCAAGCGAAGCGACTCCTCCTTCATACAACAGTTTATCGTTTAACTCTTTCGAACTCATTCCTGTTTTGGTAATATTCGGGAATGCATAAAAAGCTCCGAGAGGAACAATGCATGAAAATCCCTTTACTGAATTAAGTCCCTCGACAATAATATCACGCCGGATCCTGAACTCTTCCCTCATCATCTCTACTGAATCCTGAGGACCTTCATAAGCTTCAATGCAGGCTTTCTGAACCATGGTATTTGTGCATGAGTTGCTGTTGGTCATCAGCTTCGCAATTATTTGTGCAAGTTCTTTATTCATAACACCGTAACCCGCTCTCCATCCTGTCATTGCATAAGTCTTGGAAAATCCGTCGAGAATTATTGTTCTGTCCCTGAATCCCTTTATCTGAGTGATGGAAAAATGTTCACCCTGAAATAAAAGTCTGCTGTATATTTCATCGCTGAGTATCCATATGTCTTCTCTGTCTTTCAGAATTTCTGCGATCTGTCTGATCTCGCTTTCTGTTAAAATTCCTCCTGTCGGATTCTGAGGTGTATTGATAATAACCATCTTCGTCTTCGGAGTTATGAGCTTTTTAAAATTCTCTATGTTAAATGCAAAATTTCTGCTTTCTTCCAGTTTGACAGGTACCGGTACTCCCCCGACAAATTTTATCATCGACTCATATATCGGAAAACCGGGATTAGGGTAAATGACCTCATCTCCTTCATTGACAAGAGCCAGTATAGCATAAAACATTATAGGCTTTGCACCCGGAGTCATTACCACTTCATCCGGACTGACTTCAAATCCTCTGGTCCTGCTTATATATTTTGCGATTGAATTTCTTACTTCCGGTATTCCTGCAGAAGGTGTGTAATGTGTATCTCCTGCCTGTATCGATTTTATGGCCGCATCACAGATATTCTGCGGTGTCGGAAAATCCGGTTCACCTATTTCAAGATGTATAATGCTTTTTCCTTCAGCTTCAAGTTTCTTTGCCTTTGCAAGTACTTCAAAAGCTGTCTCCGTTCCGAGATTGGACATTCTGTCTGCAAATTTCATATTCATGCTGTGTATTAGTTAAAAGTTAAAATGCTAAAAATTGTAAAGTGTAAATTAAAAGTTATAAGTAATAATTTAAATGATAAAAGTATTCATATTTACTCTCCAAGATACGCCTTTCTTACTTCCTCATTCTGCGCAAGAGATTTTGCATTACCTTCGAGAATAATGACACCTGTTTCCATTACATATCCGTAATCCGCAACAGATAATGCTATGTTTGCATTCTGCTCAACAAGTAAAATAGTCAATCCTGTCTGTTTATTTAAGGCAACAATTTTTTCAAAAATAGTCTTTACAAGTATGGGAGCTATTCCGAGTGAGGGTTCATCAAGCAGGAGAAGTTTTGGTTTTGACATCAGCGCCCGTGAAATTGCCAGCATCTGCTGTTCGCCTCCGCTCAGAGTGCCTCCAAGCTGTTTCAGTCTTTCTTTTATCCTCGGGAAAAAAGTATAAATAAACTCAAGATCATCTTTAAGATTTTGCCTGTCTTTCCTTGTGTATGCGCCCATCTCAAGATTTTCTTTCACTGTAAGATTTGAAAAGATCATCCTGCCTTCGGGAGACTGAGAGATACCCAGTTCTACGACTTTATCGGGAGGAAGACTGTTTAATTCGCTTCCGGAGAAAATGATTTTACCCGATACAGGTTTCAGTATTGAAGAAATAGTTCTGAGCAAAGTAGTCTTGCCGGCTCCGTTGGCACCGATAAGAGTCACAATTGAACCTTCCTTTACGCTCAGGCTGATTCCCTTAATCGCTTTTATTGCTCCGTAATTTACGTGAAGGTCATTTATCGCTAACATCTATTCAATTTGGAATTTGGGATTTCGGATTTGGAATTTTTTAAATTATGTTTAGTCGTTTTTCCTATTGAAGTAAAAATAGCCGTAAGTTCGTGCGCTTCTTTCAGAAGATCTGTGATCTTATTTTCTTTAATCAGTTCGCTTTCTTTAATTAATTCTATCCAGTAAACAGACTCATCAGCTTCTTCTTCAACAATCCTTATTTTTGAGATAAATTCTATTTTTGTCCTTGATCTGCAGGCGGATCTGTAATTAGCTCCAATGGATGTTGCAGATCGCAATAATTGATTACATATAATCTTTCCTGTGATCGTTACCGGCAAATTTTCTGTTAATTTTATAATTCTTAATGCGAATTTCTTAGTTCTGTTTTTTAATTCATCAGAATTCATATATTCATTTTTTTAATAAAATCAAATTTATCTATGTTGAAAAACTAAAATCCAAATCCCAAATCAAAAAAATTCCAAATCCGAAATTCCAAATCCCTAATGCGTTTCCCCCAGATAAGCTTCAATCACTTTAGGATCATTTTTAATTTCTTCAGGTCTGCCTTCTGCAATTTTTTTGCCGTAATCGAGGACTAATATTCTTTCACAGACACCCATAACAACCTTCATATCATGCTCTATCAGAAGAATGGAAATATTAAATTTTTCTTTCACCATTTTAATAAGACTCATAAGTTCCACTTTTTCTGTGGGATTCATACCTGCTGCGGGCTCATCCAGCAAAAGCAGTTTTGGTGAAGTTGCAAGAGCTCTTACAATTTCCACTTTTCTTTGTTCGCCGTAAGGAAGTGATCTTGCATATTCGTCACCTGCTTTAAGAAGCCCGAAAATTTCCAAAAGCTCATCAGTCCTTTTATCAATTTCTTTTTCCTCGGAGACAAAACTTTTAAACTGCAGTATCGATTTAAAATAACCTGTCCGCAGATTTTTGACAAATGAGACCCTGATATTGTCCCTTACACTCATCCCCGAAAATAATCTGATATTCTGAAAAGTCCTGCTTATGCCCAGAGCGGCTACTTCATAAGGTTTGAACGGCACAACGCTTGTCCCTGTAAAAGTCACATCGCCTTCGGTAGGATTATAAACGCCTGTAATGATGTTGAAGACAGTGGTTTTTCCGGCGCCGTTTGGTCCGATCATTCCTACGAGTTCATTTTCACCTACATATGAGTTAAGCTTATCGACGCAGGTCAGTCCGCCGAATCTCATTGTACAGTCTTTTATTTCAAGCAGATTCAAAATAAATTCCTAAGTTTGTTTTCGTGGTTTAAGTTTAATTCCGAATAATCCCTGCGGTCTGAGAAGCATCATAATTATAAGAAGCAGAGCGTAAATTATCATTCTGTATTCAGCTACACCGCGTAGAAATTCCGGCAGTATCGTAAGTAGTATCGCTGCAATTATAACACCGATCATACTTCCCATTCCGCCGAGTATGACCATTACAACTATTTCAACTGATTTAAGGAAATTGAAATCTTCCGGATTCAGATAAAGATTGAAGTGACCGTACAAAGCTCCTGCAATTCCTGCAAAAAAAGCTCCGCTGACAAAAGCAATCACTTTGAATTTAGTGGTATTGACTCCCATTGATTCGGCAGCAACTTCATCGTCCTTCACTGCAAGAAATCCCCTGCCGAAAGTGGAGCTCATTAAATTACTTATGAAAAATATTATCACTGAGACAAAAGTGAATGTCCAGAAAAAGTTAGTGTATTTCGGAACGGAATAGAAGACATAGGGTACATTTGACAAATCAGCCGGTATTTGCGCAGCCTTAACGCCGTTCTCAAAAATATAAGATCCTCTGAAACCCTGAGAAGCTCCGATTACTTCGAGACTCTGAATTATTACTCTTATTATTTCCGCAAAGCCGAGTGTTGTAATGGCAAGATAATCTCCTTTTAATCTAAGGGAAGGAACTCCCACAATAATACCTGCAATAGCCGCGGCGATGCCCCCAAGCAAGAGGACAATTATAAATGAAACTGACTCCCCGAAAACTCCGGTACCAAAAGTATTTATGAAAAAAGGCGCAAAGTATGTTGTCACTGCAATAGATAGATAACCTCCGATTGCCATAAATCCGGCATGACCGAGAGAAAACTGACCTGTATAGCCATTAATCAGATTCAGACTTGAAGCAAGAATAATATTAATCCCGATATAAATGAGGATAGTATAAAAGTATGGATCTAAGCTGCCTGTGAATAAATTTATTACAAAGATGAGTAAAAGGGAAGTGATGAACAGGATTTTATTCTTCATCGGAAACTAATTATGATTTCTATAAATCACTCCAGGGATGTGTATATTGAAACCGGTTAGCAAATAAACTTACAATTAAAAACAAAAATGAAAAATAGGCACTGCCCAATCTGCACACTAAACAAACTCTATCCATTAAAGAATGTGGGCGATTAAGGACTCGAACCTCAAACCCCCTCGGTGTAAGCGAGGTGCTCTAGCCAATTGAGCTAATCGCCCTGATTTTTTTCAGAGTTTCAAAAATAAAGTTTTATAATCAGAAATTCAAACCACTTAAAAGTTTTTTTTTAAAATTATACTTTGCCGTCCAAAATATTTTTGAATATGTAATTTTATTTGTTTTTTAAATTTAATTCAAATTTATTTATTTATAATTAAAACAAACCCGCCTGTGAGAAATTGCCGTTAAGAAATTCTGAGCAATTGCGTTAAGCAAAAATTTC
>JAFDZQ010000062.1:441-21734 GCA_018266895.1 Bacteroidota bacterium | reverse complement strand
ATTCGCGGGAATGACATTTAGGTAATATGACTTTTTAGACAGCCCCAAGCGTTTAAAATATTTAGTCTAAACTTTGATAACGTTTTGGACGGATGTGATATTTTTTAGAAAAAATAAATTGTTTTGGAAAACACCGGTATGACTTCCAAACCGTTACAGTCTGATCCGGAATATTTTAATTCTTTATCTTATTCATATAATAATCCTCAGCCATTGATTTTATTTCCTTTTCGGTAGATTTTTTTAAAATCTCATCGCAAAGTACTTTTGCCTCGCCGTAATTTATCTTTCTGATTATCTGCTTGATCTCAGGAAAGACAGAAGGTGAAACGCTCAGCTCGTCAATTCCGAATCCTACCAGTACGGCTGTGGCAAGAGGATTAGATGCCATTTCTCCGCAGACACTGATACTTATGTTATTTCTGTGGGCAGAATCCGAGATCTTTTTCAGAGCCCTTACAACAGCCGGATGAAACTCAAGGAACAGATTTGAAATGTATTCGTTGCCTCTGTCAACCGCCAGAAGATACTGTATCAGGTCATTTGTACCGACACTGAAAAAATCCACTTCCCTTGCAAGTTCATCCGCAAGAAAATACGCAGAAGGAACTTCTATCATAATTCCGATCTGTATGTTTCTGTCATAACCAATATTCTTACCGTCCAGATCATTTCTGACTTCATTCAGTATTTCCTTTGCCCTGATTACTTCAGTGACGGATGAGATCATAGGAAACATGATTTTGATATTCTTTTCCCTTGATGACCGCAGTAAAGCGCTCAGCTGCTCTTTAAAAATATCAACTCTGTCCAGACATATCCTGATTCCTCTCCATCCGAGGAAAGGATTATTTTCTTTTTCCGATCTCGGAAGAAGTTTGTCGCCGCCTATATCATAAGTTCTTATTGTAACCGTATTCGGGTAAGTTACATTTGCAATGTTAGTGTATTCTTCAATCTGTCTTTCTTCGGACGGAAAATCTCCCGCTTCGAGAAATAAATGCTCCGTACGGTAAAGCCCTATTCCGCAATGACCGGTATTAATTATGAAATCAATTTCCTCATCGAATTCTATGTTAGCGGATAATCCTATAGGTTTATTGTCCGTAGTTTCACTCGGGAGATAAAGTATTTCCCTGAGTTTTTTTTCGTATTCTTTCAGTTCCTCAAGCTTTTTTTCATATGCTAAAAGAGTTGCTTCGGAAGGATTTACGATGATTGAACCGGTTAATCCGTCTATTATTATGAAATCGCCGGTAGTTATTTTTTTTGAGATATCTTTCATCCCGACGACAGCCGGAACTCTTAAAGCCCTCGAAATTATTGCGGCGTGAGATGTAAGTCCGCCTTTGTCTGAAGCATAACCCTGGACTTTTCTTTTGCTGAAAAGAATTGTATCGGCAGGTGAAAGTTCGTGTCCGATTATTATTGAGTTTTCCTCAACTTTAGATACTAACTTTTCTTTTTTCAGGTTTCTTATGACTCTGTTTCTGATATCCTTTAAATCATTTATCCTGTCCCTGAAATATTCATCCTTAGAATCTGCCAGTATCTGTCCGAGTTTACTTATCTCATCATCAAATACATAGCTTGCCGTTCTTTTTTCGGTGTGAATTCTCTGGCTTACTTTGCTGAAAAAGAATTTATCGTTTAAAATCTCAAGCTGCGCATCAAATATAAGAGAACCGCTTTCCCCGATCTTTTCATAGGAAAGAGTTCTTATTTTAGCAAGTTCTTTTTTTGAGAGTTCAATTGCATGGTCAAATTCCTGGAGCTCTTTTTCTAATTCGGATTCATGAAGAATCTGACTGTCGATTTCAAAACTGCTCCGGGTATATATAAACGCTTTTCCGATTGATATTCCGGGAGATGCAGGAACGCCTTTGTATGTTATTTCTTTTGACAAAGAAAAGTGATTTGTGATTAAATAAAAATATGATTTTATTCTTTTAATTGTAAGGAGATAATGAATTTGAAAATATAAAATCGTTTGACTGCCGTCCAAAACAATTTTGAAATGAAAATAATCTTAATTTAAAGAACATAATCAGATTTATTTTTACTTTGAAAAAAGAATCCTCCTGCGAAAAATTGCCGCTTAAAATAATTTGTCTTAACTTTTAGATGCTTTGTAAGGATGCGGGGAAATCCACAACTGCCAATCGTCCGGGTTAATTAAAAAAGTTGATTAAAAAAACAAACCAAAGCTATGCTCTTACGGCTGACACAGATTTTCAATGATATACACTTATATTCTTACCCGGGTATTCAAAATTGAAATAAACATGCAGAGTCTGATCTGTGTCAATATGTGTATTCGGTGAGAAGCAATCCTTTTGATTTACGATATGTGTTAGTCCCTTAATAAATATTCAATGTTCTGGAAGGACGTGAAATCGTTTCACCTCCGTCCGAGATAAATAAAAATCTTTGCCACTAATTTCACGAATTAACACGAAATAAAAAATTTTGGACACATGTAAATTAAGTGCATATCGGATTTTTAAAATGTTTCAGTTTACGAAAAATTAAATTATTTTGTAAAAACGTAATTTAGTCTGTAAAAATACTGTAATTATACAGCCTGATCCTTTTGAATTTTCGGAAATCAGCTTTATTCATAAAAATACTATCAGCATGAAAAATTATTCAGTTGAAATAAAATGGGCAGCAGTGTTTATAGCTATGACTTTAGCGTGGATATACATAGAAAAACTGGCCGGACTTCACAATGAGCATATTGACAAGCATCCCCTCTATACAAATTTCATTGCAATACCTGCGATTTTAATTTACCTGTTTGCAATGTTTGACAAACGGAAGAATTATTATCAGGGACAAATGTCCTGGAAACAGGGATTCATCTGCGGACTTGTGATCACTGCTATCATTACATTGATAAGTCCGGTTACGCAGCTTATAGTTTCAGAAATAATAACTCCGGAATTTTTCCCCAATGCAATTAAGTATTCAGTAAGCGCAGGTTACCTGAAACAGGAAGAAGCCGAAAAATATTTCAGCCTCGGAAATTATATAGTGCAGGGACTAATCGGAGCGCCTGTAATGGGAATAGTAACTTCGGCTATTACGGCTTTCTTTGCAAAATCAAAAACCGCAGCTGTTTAAAGGAAATCACATTCGGTAAATATAATTAATGAATGAAAAAACAGATTGTGTATTCTATGCTTCGCCATAAAATTGAAACAGTCTTTATTCTGATCCGGCAAACCGGAAATAAAGACTGTATGAAATTAAATTAAAACCGTAAACTATTTTTTTGCAAGCAGATTTTTCCAGACAAGAGCTGCAAGTACTCCCCCTAAAATCGGAGCGAGCCAGAACAGCCAGAGCTGTCCGACAGCATTTGCTCCGGCAAACAATGCAGGTCCGAGACTTCTTGCTGGGTTTACAGACGTACCGGTAATAGGAATACTTACAAGGTGTATCATAACAAGCGAAAGACCGATAGCAATTCCTGCGAATCCTTTAGGAGCGTCATCGCTGGTAGAACCGAAGATCACGAGAAGAAAAATAAAAGTAAGAACAACTTCAGCAATAAATCCCGCTTCCATCGAGTATTTCATCGGTGAAAATTCCCCGAACCCGTTCTGACCAAGACCATTTGTTTCAAGAGAATATCCCGGAATCCCTTTTGCAATCATAAGAAGTATTCCTGCTCCTGCAATTGCTCCGAGACATTGTGAAATTATGTAACCGACAGTTTCCTTTCCGTTTATCTTTCCGGCAGTTAGCATTGCGATTGTAATAGCCGGATTAATATGACATCCTGAAATATTTCCTATAGTATAAACCATTGTCAGAACGGCAAGTCCAAAAGCAAACGAAATACCCATGAAAGATATTTCGGTACCCGCAATGACAGCGCTTCCGCAGCCGATAAGAACCAGTACCAGAGTTCCAAAGAACTCTGCAACATACTTTTTAGATGAATTCATTTTTTTAATTTAAAATAGTTTTCGAAAAATAATAACGTTCTGTTGAAAATAAATCATAACTCTGCAAGAACAACAATATTCTACTGAAGTGTGATTTTAAATTTGTTTATTCTCCGGACGTTAAACTGATTTAACTGTTTTGGTTATATGCATAACAATATTTCAGTCATTTGTAATGATACTAAGTAAAAATGATGTTAGCTCCGGCAGATTCTTCGTAAAACTGTCCGACGGTTATTATATCGTCAACTTCTTTACAGAAATCCTCTTTCTTAAGATGAAACATATCCACGCTTGCTTTGCAGGCAAAGATCTTACAGCCGGCATCATGAATCATTTCAATGAATTCCCTGACCGGGGGAATATCAAGCTTTTCCATCTCTTTCATCATTTTAGCAGATGCAAATGCGCTCATTCCCGGAAGTGCGCCTAACAAAGTGGGAATATGCATTGCAGGATTTCCAACGGTTGCCACATGAATGTGATCCATGCTTTTATCGGTAATGGCATCCATTCCGAAAAATGTAAAAAACAAATTTGCCTCGATGCCTTCCATCCTTGCGCCGTTTGCCATTATAAGCGCGGGGTAAACGCCGTCAAGCGTACCCTTGGAAACAATAATCGATACTTTTTTTACGGGTTCATAAATATTTTTTTCAGGCATAATCAATTAATATAAATTTTTAAATGCAGCCTTTTGGTTTCGGTATCCCGCCGATCCTTGCCGCTTTTTTTGCGGGACCTTTAGGAAACAAAGCATACAGTTCTTTTGTATCAATTCCGCTTTCTTTTGTGAGCCTTCGTACAGTAGGACCGTCTCCTTTTTCAATGAATTCTTTTCTCATAAAATTAATAACAAGCCAGTGCCTGTCGGTTAATTGTTCAATTCCTTCAAGACTGGCAATTTCAGACGCAATATCTTCGTTCCAGTCATTAAGGTTTTTCAGATTTCCGTCTGAATCAACTTCAATTTGTCTGCCGAGCAATTCAATTGTTGACATATATTTTAAATTATTTTTTTATTCCTGTATCTTTCCCTTCATGCTCATTTCATTGCTTACGGGAATATCCCTTCCTTTAAGAAGCAGGTTCCAGTAAGTCCATTTAAACATCAGTTTCCCGAAGTGATTCATCCTTGTTTCCTGAAGAAGTGAAAACGGACCAATAAGAGGAACAGGATATTGTCCCTTAAGCGGTTCCGTTTCATAATTAAAATCAATCAGGAGCGCTTTGCCGAATCCTGACTCTATGAAACAATTCGCATGTCCGTCGAACCTTGCTTTCATTTCCCTGCCTTCAATGACACTCATTAGATTTTCAAAAAGCACTTCAGACTGGAAATGCACAACCGACCCTGCTTTTGAAGAAGGCAGATCAGTGGCATCCCCGATAACAAAAATGTTTTCATGTGCTTTTGAACGCAGCGTATATTTATCAGTCGGAACAAAATTCAGCTCGTCACCCATACCGCTCCTTGCAATGCAGTCATTTCCTTTGTTTGTCGGGACTGTTACAAGGCAGTCGAAAGGAACCTCCATATCATCCCAGGAAATTATTTTTTGATTATCATTGTCAACTCTTCCTGTGCTGAAATCCACTGTAGTCTTTATGTTTTTTTCAATAAGATAATCTGACATTACCTCAGCGCATTTTTCCTTTGTGAAAGCAGAAGATAACGGAGTTACAAAATGAATATCCACTTTGTCCCTGATTCCTTTCTTTGTAAAAAACCAGTCCGCGAGAAATGCAAATTCCAGTGGAGCTACGGGACATTTTATGGGCATTTCAGTAATGTTAATTACGAGTTTTCCGCCTTCCCATGTCTTGAAAAATTCAGCAAGCTTCATTGCTCCTTCAATGGTATAAAAATCAAATATGCATTTCTGCCAAAGCTTATCTTTAAGTCCTTCTGTTTCTTCAGGGGCAATATCCGATCCTGTGGCGATTATAAGATAATCATATACGAGTTCCGTTCCGTCCTTAAGATAGACCTTGTTCTCAGCCGGAACGATCTTTTCAATAATTTCCATTACCACATTAACGCCTTTCGGGAAAAAATCCCTTTTAGGCTTAATCACATCTTCCTCATTATATACACCGAAAGGAATAAACAGAAAACCCGGCTGATAAAAATGAGTTTCATTATGATCTACAATTGTAATTTCCCAGTCCATGGGATCCATTACCCTGTGAAACTTATTCACCATTGTAGTACCGGCAGTACCTGCTCCGAGAATCACTAATTTTTTCATTTAATCTCCTTATTATCTTTCGTTACGTAAATTAAAAATTTTTTCAAATTAAAATTATGACACTGATCAATTTAAAAAATGATTTTTGTCATATAATCCGGATCTATAAACCATGTAAATATTATAGTGAAAATAATTTCAACCGATATAATTCATTTTATGAATTTATAAACTCTCACGTAATCAATTTCAAGCGCTGCCGGGAAAATACTGTCATCAATTCCGTTATATCCTCCCCAGTCGCCACCGACAGCCAGATTCAGTATCAGAAAAAATTTCTTGTCAAACGGCCAGTAGCTTGACCCGTTATTGTTGTTTTTATACTCAAAGTATTTTATTCCGTCTGCATATCCTCTTATGCCGTAAGGAGTCCAGTCTAATCTGTATTTATGAAATTTCTTTTCAGCATCTTTAATTTTGATAAGAGATGATTTCCCGTTCTTCAGTTTAATATTGAATGCTTTGGTATGAACGGAAAAGTGGATGACATCCTTTTCAAAGCCGACATATTCCATTATGTCTATTTCACCATAGTTCACGCTTTCAGGAGTGCTGTTGGTTTCAGGAAGCATCCAGAATGCAGGCCAGACTCCTTTGCCGTGCGGCAGTCTGGCGCGGATAACTATCCTTCCGTATTTCCAGCCAGCCTTGTTTTTAGTGACGAGTCTTGATGAACTGTATTTTCTGTTATGTATATCTTCTTTCTTTGCAATGATCCTTAAAATGCCGGAATCGAGTTCAATGTTTTTTCCCTTAGTGTAATATTGCAATTCATTGTTTCCCCATCCGTCACCGCCTTTCTCGAAACTCCACTTTGAGAAATCTATGTTAATGCTTGAATCAAACTCATCTGACCAAACGGGTTTCTTTTCAAATTCCCATCTCTGTGTTTTCTTCTGTGAAACTGAATCAGCGTTGTTTATTAATAAATAAGCAAAGACGAAAAAAATGTATGAACAGAATTTCAATTTTTTATAAAGTTTTTTTTACAAGTGAACCATTCCCTGTAACAGATTCGGATAAATTAATTATTTTTTAATTTTTATTTTAACTAATTTATCTTAGATAATAAATTTAATCTCTAAAATGAATTCAGAAACAATTATCAATTCTTCCAAAGCTCCCGAACCCGTAGGCCTTTATCCCCACGCAAGAAAAGCAGGTAACCTTCTTTTTCTTTCCGGTGTCGGACCGAGAGAAAGGGGCTCTGATAAAATTCCCGGAGTAGAACTTGATGCTGACAGAAATATTGTTTCCTATGATATAGAGACGCAGTGTCATTCAGTCTTCAGAAATGTCAGAAATATTCTTGAAGACTCCGGATCCGGCTGGGATAAACTGATAGATGTAACTGTGTTTCTGACAAATATGAAAGATGATTTTGCGGCATACAACAGAATATATGCCGAGTATTTCAGGGAAAATCTTCCCTGCAGAACGACCGTTGAAGTAAAATCGCTGCCGACTCCGATTGCAATTGAACTAAAATGTATTGCACTGATCTGATACAGCTTTGTATAAAATTTAAAAATATTATTATGGGAATTATAGTAATAACCTGTTTTAAGCCGAAAGAAGGTAAAGACAGTGAACTTCTTGATGTTATCAGAGATCACATTCCTGTTCTGAAAAAAGAAGGTCTGATTACAGACAGAGTCTGTCATGTAATGAGATCATCTGACGGATGCATACTTGAAGTCTTTGAATGGAAATCGGAAGAAGCGATTGATAATGCGCACAAAAATGCAAATGTTCTCGAGCTCTGGAAAAGATTTGAAAATGTGTGCGAGTACAAAAAACTCTCTGATCTTGAAGAATCCAAACAGACCTTTCCCGGATTTGAACCCGTAAATCTCTGAAATAATTTTATCCGGAAACAAAAATTAAAATACTATGACAAACCCTGTTAAAAAATTCTGGTGGTTAATCTTATTAAGAGGTATCATTACTTTTATATTCGGACTGCTTTGTGTTTTCAGTTCTGAAATGGTAATGTAAACGCTTCTTATGTATTTCGGATTTCTTTCGGTTTTCAGCGGTATCATTCTGTTTTTTGAAGCGGCTTTGGACAGAACGGAATCAGCAGCCGTAAAAGTGACTGAAGGAATTTTTTATATTCTTGCCGGGATACTTTTTCTTTACAGACCGGACTTTGTTTTAAGGCTAACCTTTTATCTCATTGCGTTCTGGACAATAGTTGCCGGCTTGTTTATAATTTACCGTTCGTTTAAACTCAGAAAAGTTATCCGGAACGAATGGCTGTATGCTGTCAGCGGCGTACTCACTTTTGTGTTTGGTATAATGATCCTCTTCAATGCAATTGCAACGGCTGAAGCCGTAATATTTTTGTTCGGACTGTTCGCAATAGTTTCCGGTCTGCTGATGATCACAGCATCATTCAGAATAAAATCATCCGCATAACGAAAGAGCAATTTTCAAACTATATTATTTTTTCCATTTCCGTAAAATAATCATTCCTGCAAAAAGTCAGCCGGTCTGCATCATTAAAAATTTTTTTTCAGTTAAAAATTATTTTATGTTTATTGACAATAAAAAGTTCTGCTTATTGACAATATCAAGAATAATGTTATATTTGAAAAAAATTATTTTAAACCAAATTAATATTTTTTGAAATTAGCATTAACATTTAACATTAAGAAAGACAGCGCAACTAATTTATCCGCTTCTCTTGCAGCAGATGAATCAGAAGGTTCATTGTCTTCAGGAAGAAATTTTAAAAAATATCTCAGTCAGAATCTTATCGAGAATTATCCCGAAAGAATAGACGATACATTTGCGGAATGGGATTCGGAAGAAACAATAGAAGCCGTGAAGTCTGCGCTGGAAGCGGGCGGACATGAGGTTGATCTGATTGAATGCGACAGGGATGCATACGAAAAACTGAAAATACATAATCCTGAATTTGTTTTTAATGTTGCCGAAGGATTATCCGGACCTTCGAGAGAATCACAGATACCCTCGATGCTGGAGATGCTGAATATTCCTTTTACCGGAAGTGATTCTGTAACGATCGGTATATGTCATGATAAATCACGATGCAAGGAAATTTTATCTTATTATAAAATTCCCAACTCTAAATTTTTTATTACCGATGCAATTCATAAAACCGAAAAGAATATTTCTTTTCCGAAATTCGTAAAACCTCTTCATGAAGGTTCGTCAAAAGGAATTTATAATTCATCGGTCGTGAATAATTCTTCGGAACTGAGAAATGAAATTCTCAGAATAAAGGAATGTTATGATCAGCCCTCCATCGTTGAAGATTTTCTCGAAGGAAAAGAATTTACCGTTGCCATGCTCGGCAACGGAGAAGATGTAAAGGTACTGCCGATAGTTGAAATAAATCTTGACACGGTTCCCGAAGGATTCAATAAAATTTATTCCTATGAAGTCAAATGGTTCTTTGACACAAGGGAAAGCAAACTCGATATATTCAGATGTCCCGCTGATATCGATCCTGTACTGTACGGACAGATTGAAGATGTCTGTAAAGCGGCATATCTTGCGCTTAGGATCAGGGACTGGGCGAGGATTGATGTGAGACTTGATAAAAACAACATCCCGAATATTGTAGAGATAAATCCGCTTCCCGGAATTCTTCCCGATCCTGCTGATAATTCCTGTTATCCGAAAGCAGCGAGAGAATACGGGCTGGATTATAATGCAATGATAAACGCGGTTCTCAACTGTGCTTTCAACAGAACAGTAATTAAAAAATAAAATACGGAATCTGAAACATTTTAATGATTATAGAAAATCAAAAATAACTTAATAACGGAAATTGAAAATAAGCATCATATATAACGATCCTACTCAGTATGCAACCGGCACTCTCTATGACGACGGTGTTACCGATATAGAAAAAGTTGCCGAACCGATTGACATGAGTGAATACGGAGTTCTGGACGAACTTAAATCCGTGCAGAGAGCTCTCAAACCTACCGGACATGAAACAAAGATTGTAGCTGTTGCCCTGGATGTATATAAGCTGATAGATGAATTAAGGAATAATACTCCTGATCTGATCTTTAACTTATGCGAATCTCTTGACGGTGATCCGACTCAGGAAATGAACATCGCTTCTTTGTTCGAGATTTTAAAGATTCCGTACACGGGATCAAGGGCTCTGACACTCGGTCTTGCATTGAATAAATGGAGAGTGAAGGAAATTCTTAATTACTATGATATACCTACTGCTCCGCATTACGTTTGTAAAAATCCGGGTGATTTCAATAAGAACGGTTATTCAAAATTAAAAAATAAATTTCCCCTGATCGTCAAACCTTCAAGGGAAGATGCAAGCATAGGCATAGAAAATAAATCAATTGTTTATAATGACAGCGAACTGAAAACAAGAATCGAATACATACTTGACGAATACAAACAGCCGGCTCTTGTGGAACAGTTCATTGACGGCAGGGAAATTAATGTAAGCGTTGTGGGAAATATAAAAAAAGACGAGAATGATCTCATAGTTTTTCCGATATCGGAAATAGATTTCAGCGAGCTGCCATCGGATTATCCGAAGATCGTCAGTTATAACAGCAAGTGGATGTATAAGACGGTTGAGTTTGCAGGTACGAAGGCGGTCTGTCCGGCAAAGAATTTATCGCCGGAACTTGAAAAGACAATTAAGGACACGGCGAAGAAAGTTTACAGAATTATCGGAGCTTCGGATTATGCCAGAGTGGATTTCAGGGTTAAGGATAATATACCTTATGTTCTTGAGATGAATCCGAATCCGGATATTGCTTCTGATGTGGATGAAGACACAGGGTTTACAAGAAGCGGCAAAGCATACGGCTGGAGTTATGAAGAACTGATACAGAATATAATAAAGTTCGCAGGAGAAAGATGGAATATTGCCAATTGACACTGCTTTGATTTTAATTAATGAGTCATGATCAGAAAATTAGCCGGAAGTGACCGGGAAAAAATAAAACGGATACTTGAAAGTACCGGTAATTTCAATGAAGACGAGATTAACATTGCGATGGAACTGATAAACATTTACATAAACGATGAAAATCAGAAAGACTATGAAATATTTGTGGATGAAGAAGAGAATCAGATAAGAGGTTATGTGTGCATAGGACCGAGACCTCTTACGACAGGAACATACGATCTTTATTGGATTGCGGTAAATCCGGAAGTTCAGTCAAAAGGAATCGGAAGCAACCTGATAAAGTACATTGAAGATCACATTAAAGAAAGACAGGGCAGACTGATACTCATAGAGACAAGCGGAAAGCCGTCCTATGAAAAGGAAAGAAAGTTTTATGAAAAGAATATGTATGATGAGATTGTAAACATAAGGGATTTTTATAACAGGGGTGATTCACTTGTGATTTACGGCAAGTATTTAAACTGAAAAATTAAATGAATCAAAACGGATATCCGGAATATAAAAAGAGTTTTAAATCAGCAGATTATTCGCAGAAACCCAAATGCCTGCGGATAATATTATAAACTAAACAAGGAGAAATAATGGAACTCTGGCAGGAAATGATTAGAAACAGTATTACTACTGTAGATCATCTTGTAGAGAAATTCAATATTGACAAAGAGGTTGCCGGAAAGCTTGATGAATTTTTTCAGGCGCGGATCAATCCCTATTATCTTTCATTAATAAGATATCCCGGTGACCCTATCTGGCTTCAGTGTGTTCCGGATATTAAGGAGCTTGAAGACCTGGACGCGGAAGATGATCCGCTTCATGAAGATGATATGAGTCCTGTTCCGAATATTACGCACAGATATCCTGACCGTGCTTTGTTTCTTGTAACCTCACAATGCGGATTGTACTGCAGATTCTGCACAAGAAAAAGAAAGGTCGGGGATCAGACTAAAATATCCATGAGAACTTTCGAATCCGCATTCAGATATCTTGAACAGCACACGGAGATAAGTGACGTGATATTATCAGGAGGAGATCCGCTGATGCTGACAGATACGATGCTTGAGAAAATACTTATCCGGTTAAGGCAGATTAAACACATACAGGTCATACGTCTCGGATCCAAGATGCCGTGCGTTCTTCCGCAGAGAATCACTCCCCAGCTTGTAGAAATGCTGAAGAAGTATCATCCGATATACTGCAATACTCATTTTAATCATCCCTGGGAAATTACGGAAGAGAGCAAAAAAGCGTGCGGTATGCTCGCTGATGCCGGTATACCGGTTGGAAATCAGTGTGTGCTTATGAAAGGAGTAAATGACAATACCGAAACAATGAAACAGCTTATGAAAGGACTGCTGGCAATGAGAGTAAGACCTTATTATATTTATATGGCTGATCTTACAAAAGGAGCAAATCATTTCAGAACGCCAATTAAAGTCGGTCTGGATATTATGGATAAACTTCGCGGACACATTTCCGGACTGGCAGTCCCGCATTTTGTCGTTGATGCTCCGGGCGGCGGCGGCAAGATTCCTCTGCTTCCGAATTATGTGATCTCACAGGATGAGAATAAAATAGTTCTGAGAAATTTCAAATATAATATTTATGAATACCCTGATGTCAGGGAAGGCTCGCAGATCACCGATGAAAGCATGTTCATGAGGAAATCTCCGAGAAGGAGAAAATCGCTCGTTTCAAAAAAAGAAAGAATTAAAAAAATAAAGGTACCTGTTATTCAGAACAGTTAAATAAAATTCTCAATATATTTTCATAAAAGTCCGGCGGAATATTCCGCCGGACTTTTTTTATGAAACCTTTTTGAATCAGGACAGTCATAATATGTAAAGAGGATAATCAAATGGCAGAAGTAACAATAATTGCGGCAACTTTCATCATAGTTTTAATCATGGCAGTGAAAAAATCAAAATTTTATAACTAACAATTAAATTAAATCAATTAAACTAAAGGAGTAAAAAATGGGCGGAGTAGAAGCTCTAATACCAATGGTCGCTATAGTGTTTACATTCGGAATTCCGGGAGTACTGATATTCTGGTGGCTTTATACAAAACACCGTGAAAGAATGCGGCTTATAGAAAAAGGATTGACACCTGAAGAAGTGAAAGCATATTTTTCTGAAACGAATACAAAACCGAAAAATCCGTATTCCTCTCTTAAATGGGGAATTCTCCTGACTTTCCTTGGAATCGGAATTTTTCTTGCAAATCTTTTTGAAGGGATGTATGATCTTGAAGAAGGAGTAATGATGGGGATAATAGTACTAAGCTCCGGTATAGGTTTTCTTGTTTATTATGCAGTGGTCAGTTCAAAGCTGAAAAATCAGGCTTCCGGACCGGCAAACATTCAGTAAAAAATTAAAATACAAAACATGAAAACAAAAATATTTTTAATAATATCGGTTCTGATCATTTCGTCATTCAGCGGATGCAGCCTGTTTTCAAAGAAATATCTTAAGACAAATTCAGAACAGCATCAGGTCAGCATTGCCGGAAAAAGGAAAATGAAACTGGAAAATGTTTCCGGAAATATTACAGTAACTCACAGCAGCGATTCCGGTTATATGACAGTTAAAGCAACAAAAGAAATAAAAGTCAGCAAAAAAAATCTCGACTCTCCGTTTGATGAGATCAGGATAATAATAGATTCCGCTAATTCCGTAATAAATATCAGATCCGAAATCACAAATAAGCGTGACAACGGATTTTTTAAAATAAGTGTCGGAAGGGAATCAAAAGTAGATTATGAAATAGCAGTACCTTCCGGTCTTGAGCTGGAAATTGAAAACGTAAACGGTGAAATAAGCACGGACAGACTGAGTAATGATCTTAAAATAGAAAATGTAAACGGTGATGTCAGTCTGGATAAATTTTCCGGTAAACTGGAATGTAATATAGTTAACGGATTTTTCTCTGCTGAGACAGACTCTACAAAAGGAATGGACATAAGTACGATCAACGGCAGCGTAAAATTAATTCTGAACAGTGAAATGAATGCCAGAGTAAAAGCAGAAACAACCAACGGCAGGATCACTGATGAAAATCTGAGATTCAGCGAGACTGAAAAGGAAAAAAAGTCGTTCAGGGGAAATCTCGGATCCGGATCGGATAAAGCAGATATAAGGATAGAAACACTGAACGGCAAGATCAAACTTATAGGACGAAATGAAATTTGAAATTCAGTTTGATTATTAAATTGAATTTGAACAACTTGTATTAACTCTGTATTAACTCAGTTTCAAAATGCCCGAATCTTACAATGATATTATCGGTAAAGTGAAATCAGGAGATTCATCCGCATTCAGAATTATTGCGGATGAATTCAAGGACAAAGCTTACGCTCTGACCATACGGATACTTAAAAATAAGGAGGATGCGGAAGATTCTTTGCAGGAATCTTTTCTGAAACTCTTCAAAGCGATAACAGAAGGAAAATTTGAAGAACGATCAAAACTCTCAACATATTTTTACAGCATTGTGTATAACACCGCGGTTGACAACTATAAAAAATTGAAATCAAAAAGATTCAGCATTGTATCCATAGATGTGGATGACTCTGATTTTGAGGAGGGTGATGATCTGCTTAAGAAATTTTATGAATCAGAGATAAGCGGAAATTTAAGTGACAGCAGTACGGAGATGAACACTGATAAGAAAATTACGGGAAAGGAAGTTGAAAACATAATCAGACGTTTCATAGATTCAATTCCCGAACAGTATTCTGTCATTCTAACAATGTTTTATATAAACGATCTTTCGCATGAAGAAATAATGGAAATACTGAAACTGCCTGTCGGAACGGTTAAAAACAGGATCTTCAGGGCAAAAGCTAAGCTTAAGGAAATAATCTTAAAAAAATATTCAGAAGAAGAAATATTACAGTATGTATGAAAAAATTTAATTTTAATATAAATAATTTTTACAGTATCTTTAACCTGATGGGTGACGGAAATAAAAATATGGATCACATCCTGGATGAAAAGATCAGGAATTCTCTGACTGCGGGCACTTCTCCGGAATTCACTTTTGAATTGATGAAAAGAGTGGAGCTTGAAAAAGAATTTGCGATGCAGGATCAGAAAACCGATAAGCTTGTAAAATATCTCATCGGCGGGGTTATCACGCTCATGATCGCCGTGACTCTGGTAATTTCACTGGTCTTAAAGACCGGCAAGGAAGGAAATGAATTAAGCTATTTCAGCAGTATCATACAAAAATTTTCAGGCATTGTGGAATATATGAGCGTAATGGCTGCCGAAAATCTGGGAATTGCATTTGATTATAAAAGCGGCATAGTCGTGCTGCTTGCAATGGCGTGTATATTCATTTTTACTTTTGCCGATAAAATTATTTTTAAAAAAACATAAATCCCGCATTTTCATTCTCAAAAAGTATCACGATCATATTTAATAATACTTTTTTGGAATCTTTGTCCAAATCCCTGCATTTGGTTTCTGAATTTAAAATCTCTTCAAAATAAATCATATTAAGCAATAAAACTTTTTCCGTATAAATGATCTCATCAGATACATTTCTTTCTTCAATCAGATATTTGTTCGGCGCTTTAATTCTCGTATTGATTCTGAATTCAAATGCTAATTCGCAGGATGGTTACAGTATTGATTCCGTTGATAAAAAATCAGCTCTGTTGTTTCAAAACAAAAAATGGGATGAACTGATAACTTTCGGAAATAAAGCTCTGAAAAGAAATATTGAAACATATTTTCTGAGAGTAAGACTAGGAACGGCATATTTCGAAAAAAGAAATTATTTTAAGGCGGCGCCTGAATTTGAAAGAGCTCTTGAAATAGGTTATCAGGATGAAATTGTACTTCAATATCTTTATGATTCCTACAGGCAGACGGGAAGAACAGAAAATGCAGAGTTTGTATTCAGCAGGTTTTCGGAATCCCTTAAAAACAGAATCAGACCGCTTAATAATTCTTTTGCCGCAAATGTATTCACAGGATTTGAATATGATCTCAGCAATGATGAAAACCGGAATGCAGATACAGACCTGGACGGAGCCGATAATTTATTCGGTGAACAGACTGTCTTAAAAAATTCATATCTTGTAACTGCCGGTCTGAACCAGTTGCCTTTTGACAGAATGAATATTTTTTACGGTTACTCTTACCGGAATTCTAAAAAGATAAAACAGATCATGAGAAACAATATAAAGACGACCGATAATTATCAGGAAACTCAGAACAGATTTTATAACAGATTTGACATTCTCGCAGCAAAGGGTTTTGTAATAAGTCCTGCAGGACATTATATTAACGGAAAATACAAAACCATATCTGCAGATATTTCCGGAACCTCTTTACCGGATATTACAGTATCTCCGGAAGAATTTAACAGTGAGAATTTTATACTATCTCTTTCCGCATCAGGATATCTGTCAGTTTATAAGTTTTCTTTAAACGGAAGTTTTTCCTATCTCAATAATGCACATCAGACACAATTCGGCTTATCTTTTCTGATGTATCCTTCCGGCAAGACGTCATTTTATTCTAACACTTCTGCCGTTCTGCATACGGAAAGTAAAATTTCCAATCTTATATTTTCACAGATTTTCGGAATAAAAGCCGGAAAAAAAATTAGCATCGTAGTTTTTGCTTCTGCCGGAGAAATGAAAAACTATAATGAGCAGAACGGATACATTATTTATAATAACGGAGATGTGATCAAATCCAAATTCGGAATCAGCCTTGAGTATCAGTTCTCAAATAACCTGAATCTGAATACCGGCTTTTCATTCAGACAGTCTGAAAAAGAATATCTGACTTATAAGCTTGTTGATTCTGAACGCGGAATAACATCTTATGAAAAGAATTCAGTAAAGCTGAACTACAATGTGAATGTGTTTTCAGCAGGCGTAAACTTCAGTTTTTAAATGTGTTTTGTCTTTTATCAGAGAGATGTCAGAAATTTTGATTATTCCGACACCTCCGTAAACTTTTAGTTCGGAACTGATGATCTTACCTAAAGAATACTTAGCGGATAAAAATAATTAATCAGCATTAAAATAATTATCACTCCTTTTTTCCGGACGGAATCTGTCAAGATAGCCCGGCTTTTTTGTCTCATTGCTGTCGCTGACCTTAGTGACAATTTCCTTTACTTCAATAATTTTCTTCAGCTTTTTATTTACGTTTTCAATTCTTTTGACTTTAACGCTTAAAGTCTTGATCGTCATTTTAATCGCTAAGAGTTCATCAGATGTCTTCATGGCTGCGGATTTATTTATTAAAAAAATTAAAATTTTATCCCGATATTAAATTCAATAGTCCTGTTCTTCAGTGATTCATTATATTTATTGTAAGTATCGATCAGATCCGGATTGTATCTGCACTCTATTACTAAAGGAACATTCTTTATCACTCTGTAGATTTCCGCACCGGCTCCAATTTTAACACCGAATGAGAACGTGTTCAGATTGTCAAATACTATGGAGTTGTTTTTTATGCTAACGCTGTCTTTATCTCCCGTGTATTCAGCTGAGTTTCCGAGTATGATTCCCAGTACGGGAGTAACCGATATAAAAGGACTGAAAGTTTTTTTCCTCAAAATGAATTTTATGTTTGCAGACAGGTCGGTGTAACTGAAACTGTTCTTAACAGTACCTCTTCCCGTAATTTCACCGTTGCCGTTTATGATCGTGGTACTGTATTTAAATCCCTTCTGAACAAATCCTGCTTCGGCAGAGAGTGTAAGATAACTGTTGCTGAACACATCGTAAGATGCGAAAATTCCTATACCTGTAACCCTGCTTTTCCCGGAATAAGGGTCGATGGTATTCGGGTCTGAATCCGGCAGCGTTAATTCGGATTTTATATCCGATAATGTTAAACCAGCCCTGATCCCGAATTTCTGATTCTGGCAGTATGAAGTTCCTGATACAAACATTGTTGAAATGATTGTAAATACAGTAAAAATTTGTTTTGCTGTTTTCATTTTTATTTTTGTTTGATTTATGAATTATTTGTTTTTTAATCCTGTAAAAAGAAAAACCTATTAATTTTCCGATTTTTTACGTGGTTTCTGTCATAACTAAAGCGGAATAAAATTAATATCAGCAAAACTTTATCCTTCAATCTTTATCAGCCGCAACAAAATATTTCTATTTTTGAAAAATTGCAAATGGTAAAAAAACCGTTTTGTGAGAGTATTTTTTTTCTATACTCTTTGCCGGATTATGTTCTGCCGTTTGCGGGAAATGAAAATAAAGTGAGCGCGGGAGCCAATGAAATTATGTTTGATTGTTTTTAGTCATGAATGTTTAATTTCTGCTGAATATTTATTAAGTTTGAATAAATTAATTTTCAAAACCGGTCTTATAAAACTGAAGGACAAAGTATGAAAAGCCGGTTTAACTCTTTTTACAGCAATAAAATTTTGATCAGCGATTCCACACTTACTTCTGATTCCATTTTCAAACGAAAATATATAAAACTAAAATACATTAAACATGAACAACAAAGACAAACGTATTGACGATTACATCTCAAAGTCGGCGGATTTTGCAAAACCGGTTTTAGAGCATCTCCGCGAACTGATTCACAAAGCCTGTCCGGAAGTTCAGGAAACAATGAAATGGAGTTTTCCGCATTTTGATTATCAGAATGAAATGATGTGCAGCATGGCAGCTTTCAAACATCACTGCGCATTCGGATTCTGGAAAGCTTCCATAATGAAAGATCCCGAAAAAATTCTGACGCTGAAGGAGAGAGACGCTATGGGTCATCTGGGACAGATCAGAAGTTTGCAGGATCTTCCTTCGGATAAAATCCTTATTCAGTATATTAAAGAAGCAGTAAAGTTAAACAAGGAAGGCGTTAAGCTTCCATCAAAAGTGAAATCCTCTGAATCGAAGACAATTGAAGTACCTGATTACTTCAAAAACATTTTGAAGAAGAATAAGAAGGCTCAAAAAACATTCGAGGAATTCAGTTATTCTCATAAAAAGGAATATGTTCAGTGGATAGCTGAAGCAAAGACGGAAGAGACGAGAGAAAAAAGAATCAATACTGCAATTGAATGGCTTAGTGAGGGCAAAAAAAGAAACTGGAAGTATGAAAAATGCTGAATCAGTTTATAAACCGTCTCTGAAAATTTCCCGCCGATTCAAAACAATTTAACCGGATTATATATCCATCTGTGACTAAGAGAAGATGTGATAGTCTGAAATTATTTTGTATAAAATATTTCAGCAAGCATACATCTTGCACTGCCCCCGCCTATTTTTTCTATGGTATCCAGAGGAGAGGCTATTATCTTATTCTCAAATTTTTTCTCAATAGTATCGAGCTGTTTTTCGGTCAGTGATTCTTTTGCTGTCTGAGACATTACCATGAATCTTTCGTCTTTCTTATTTTTTAATTGCAGCATATTCCCGGCAAAACATTTGTTAACCTGTTCTGCAGATAATTCAAGTATATGAAGTTCTGATCCGGTTAATTTATTTCTCAATGATTCCCGCTCATCAATATCTACCGTATCGAAACTAATAATTGCAAGACCAACTGCAATGGACATCATGACATTGGTATGATAAATCTGACCCTTGTAATCATATGCACTGAAGTAAACTGGCTCGTATCCTGTAAGCTTACAGAATGAATGTAAAACATCTATATGCGTTCTCGGGGAAATTGCAGCATAGGCAACTTTATTTTTATGATCTAAAACTAAACTCCCCGTACCTTCCAAATATTTGCCTTTAGCTTCGAATTTTTCAACCAAATCATTTTTAATATTATATTTGATGTTTAATTCGTTTTCAATTTTTTTAATTATATCCGGATTTCTTTCATCCCTTCTGTTAGGACTTAACATGGGGTAAAGATATAATTCATTTTGAGGTGTAGTAGAGAACCAGTTATTCGGAAAAATGGAATCGGGTTTACAGGGATAATACGAATCTTGTGCAACTATTACATGTATCCCGTTGCTCCTCAGCATATCTGCGAAGTTATCAAATTCATTTAATGCTTTGTTCTGAATTTGTGAAGGTATAAGATTTTCTTCTTTTTTCTGAAAATAATTTGTGGCAGCTGTCTGCTCGTTAAATCCGAATCTCGATGGACGGATCATTAATACTGTATCTGTAATCTGAGTCATGATTTTTTAAATTAAACTTAGATAAATAATAACTGTATGCTTTCAATATGAATTTTTTTAAGTAAATTAAAAGAAGCAATTTTGAATTTAACTTTTTTTCTTAAATGCTGCTTAAAAATACCGGATGCAGTATATGTTTCCAATTCAGAAATTAATACAGAGATCCGGACCGGACTTGACAGGAATCATAATGTAAGTGTTTCCTCTTTCACAATCTCACCGTTTGCTGCAGAGGCTGATGTTTACGAAATGAAGATAAGTTTTCAGTCAGACTGCAATTCAGCACATTAGTATAATATCTTAAAGATATTTGACAGACAGAATAAGAAAACACCGGTGTAAAGAAATTTACATTTTGTATACAATAATTATTTGCAATATTAAACTAAGGAGAAATTTGAAAGTTTCCCGACATTTAAATTTTCCCGCTTTATACCGTAATATCCGGAAACTTACTCTCTCTGAAAATTTTACTGAAATTAAATCTATATTTCTGCGAATAACAAAATTACTGAATACAACCTTCCTTTATTCCGATGAATTTTGTTAGGAGATTTTTTGATAAACAAATTATTAAACAATACTTATCATGAAAACTTTCTTCTTAAAAAGATCAGCAGTATCCGGAAAATGCAAATTAATTCCGGTGTCATGGATAATTTTGTTATCCTTCTTACTTATTGCACGGGTTTCAACGGTTTCCGCACAGGCAGTGCTATTTGACTTTGATAATGCACCTCTTTACTCTTCTCTTCCTATCAACCTGACGGTGAGCGGAATTACAGCTCACTTATCAGCGACCGGACAGGGGTATTCCATACAGAACGCTAACGTGCTTGGCTTCACGCCGCAGGGATTTGCGGGACGAATTATCTATCCTAACAGCATATTCCTTGCAGATCTGCTCATCAGCTATGACCAGACGCTTTCTGAATTCTCGATCATGTACGCTTGCCAGGAACTTGGCTGCGATGATGCGGCAACGATGCGTGTAACTGCATACATGAACGGAAGTTTTGTAGG
>JAFDZQ010000062.1:0-395 GCA_018266895.1 Bacteroidota bacterium | reverse complement strand
GTTCACTACGCAAACCGCCCGCCCACATGCCAGGACTATGGTGTCATTTACATGGCAGATAACATGCGTGTTACAGTTTTTACCCCTAATCCGTTATCGTTAAACTTAACATCAGTAATTCAGGGATTCTGGAACGGGACTTCGATGGTAAATGATTTCGTAACAGTTTATCTGAGGAATGCAGCGTCTCCTTATGATAAAGCTGATTCTTCAGTGACTTTGCTGAACAATTCCGGTAACGGAGTTCTGCAGTTTACAAATGCATCCGCCGGTAATTATTACATTGTCGTCACACACAGGAATTCAATCGAAACCTGGTCCGCGGTACCGAAGACATTTACAGCCGGAGGAGTTACAAATTATAATTTCTCAACAGCAGCAAGCCAGGCTTTTGG
>JAFDZQ010000061.1:4822-12118 GCA_018266895.1 Bacteroidota bacterium | reverse complement strand
AAATATTCTTTGCACTTTTTGATTTTAAACATCATTTTAAAATACTGTTTTAAAAATTGAGTTAAAAGAATTCAGAATATAAAAAGACAAACAGAACATAAATGAATCTTACCGGAAAAAAGAAAAAAGAAATACAAAAAGTTTATGATGAATACTGGCAAAGCTATTTCAGCGGAGATGTCAGAAAATTTTCCGGCTTTTTAACCGACAGTTTAAGTCTGACATGGACTGCCGAAGAGGAAGTCTTTTATAATAAAAAAGATACATTAAAACTCCTGAAAGCAACAAGAGATCAGGTGGCGGGGAAGGCTGAACTCAGAAACAGGGATACAAATATCAAACCGGTCGGTGAACTTGTAATGATAAACGAAAACAGTGATCTTTATATTCAGGTTGACAGTAAATGGATTTTTTACTCGAAAATCAGGATCACCTCTTTTTTACAGAAAATAAAAAATCAATGGAAGTTTATTCAGCAGCATTGTTCATTTCCTGATTCAAAAACGGAAAAAGGTGAAACATTCGCTTTTGAACAAATCAAAACCGAAAATCTTCGTCTCAGGGAAGCGGTAAAAAGATGCACTGCGGAGCTGGAGCAGAAAAACCGTGATCTGGAAATTGAATCTTCTCTGGAACGTGTGAGAGCGATTGCCATGGCAATGCATAAATCAGAAGATCTTCTGAATGTATGCGAAAAACTTTTCAATGAGCTGAAAATTCTCGGCTTTGGCGAATTAAGAAACACCATGATAAATATTCATAATGATGAGGAAGAAACTTTTCTGAATTATGATTATTCCGATACACTTGGCAAAACCGTAACGCCTTTGTTTTATAACATTAATCCTGTAATTGCAAAGCAGATAAAACATATCAGAAAAAGCAGAGATGCTTTTTCCGAGACTTCTTTCAAAGGTGATGAATTGAAAGACTGGAAGAGATTCAGGAAAAAAAGGGGTGAGCCGGATGACCCGCGCATAAAAAATACAAAAGCGCTCTACTACTATTTTTATTCGATCGGAACCGGGTCGATAGGTATTTCCACTTTCAGTCCGCTGACAAAAGATAAATTAAAACTGCTTAAGCGATTCAGGAATGTATTTAACCTTGCATACCGCAGGTATATGGATGTAACACAGGCAGAAGCACAGGCAAGGGAAGCAAAGACGGAAGCGTCACTTGAAAGAGTCAGAGCAAGATCAATGGCAATGCATCACAGCAGCGAGCTGGTAGATGCATCCGTAGTATTGTTCAATGAATTGAAATCACTGGGAATAGAAGCCATAAGGACAGGCGTAGCTATTGTTGACAGTACAAATCATACCGTGGAAATATGGTCTTCTCAGCTCATTGAAAAAGAGAGAAATAAAATTCTCGGTGTAGTTCCTTTTAAAACTCATCCTTTTTTTGAAGCATATTATAAATCATGGAAAAGGAAAGAACCTTTCCTTTTTTATGAAATAGCCGGCAGTGAATTAAAAAAATATTACAAAACAATGTCTTCACTGCTTTCATATCCGGAAGTGAAAGAATTTAATCCGAGAGAAATATTTTACACATTCTTCTTCCCTGAAGGTTCGCTTAATGTAGTTTCAAAAAACAATTTATCGGATGAAGAATGCAGACTGATAACCAGATTTGCAAAAGCATTCGGAATGATCTACAGAAGATTTCTTGATCTTCAAAAAGCGGAAAAGCAGGCAAGAGAGGCTCAGATTGAAGTTGCTCTGGAGCGTGTTCGAAGCAGGACGATGGCAATGCACAACAGTGATGAACTTCAGGAAGCTGCTGTTTTATTATTTCAACAGATAAGAGATCTCGGTCTGAATACAGGGAGCTGCGGTTATATTATCTGGGATAACTCAAAGAAAGATGCAACTGCATGGATGAGTTCAGAGGATGGAAGAATTCAGGAACCGTTTAATTTGCCTCACACAAAAAGTAAAATTTACAGAGAAATTTTTGCAGCTAAGGAATCGGGAAAAGATTTTTTTGTAAAAGAAGTCAGAGGCAGAGAGTTAAGAAATCATTTTGATTTTCTTGCAACAGTTCCGGGAATAGGTGAAAAAATTAAACAGTTACGCAAATCCCGTTATAAATTTCCGGAAACAATTGTATATAATATTGCATTCTTCAAACAGGGTTATTTATCATTTCATACACATGAACAAGCTCCTGACTCACAAGATATTTTCATACGTTTCGCGAAGGTATTCGAGCAGACATATACAAGATTTCTTGATCTGCAAAAATCCGAGGCACAGGCAAGAGAAGCGCAGATAGAAGTAGCTTTGGAACGTGTCCGGAGCAAGACAATCTCGATGCATAACAGCGAAGAAGTTGGAGAGACAGTAGTAACAATGTTTGATGAACTGGCGAAGCTTGGCATAAAACCATTTCGGTGCGGAATTGGAATTTTCAATTCATATAAACAGCTTGAAGCATGGGCGGCAAGAACTGATGGTGATAATAAAATCAGTATTGTCATCGGGAAGCTGGATATGACTTCACATCCGCTGCTGCAGGGCGCTTATGAAGGCTGGAAGAAAAGAAGGAGTATTTTTGAATATGTATTAACAGGCAAAGATGTTTTAAAGTATTTTAAAGTAATAAATAAACTTCCCGATTACCCGGTCAAATATGATATTTCAAATTTGCCAAAGAGAATCCTGCATCATGATTTTTATTTTCCGGAAGGAACATTATTTGTTTTTACATTAGAGCAGCTTTCTGATGAAGCAAATAATATATTCAAGCGTTTTGCTTCAGTGTTCGGGCAGACATACAGAAGATATCTTGATCTGCAAAAAGCAGAAGCACAGGCAAGAGAAGCGCAGATAGAGGCAGCATTGGAAAGAGTAAGAAGCAGAACAATGGGTATGCAAAAAAGCGAAGAACTTAAAGACGTAATTCAGGTTGTATATGAACAATTTGTTAATTTAAAAGTTAATACAGAACATGCCGGCTTTATCATGGATTATAAAACAAGGGATGATTTTGATAACTGGATAGCTGACCCGCGCCGGATTCCCTTTCAGATAATAATTCCGTACTTTGATTCTTTGATTTACAATCGTTTTAATGAAGCCAAAGAAAAAGGAGAAGATTTCTTTACAATCAATCTGAATTTTAAAGAAAAAAATAATTTTTATAAAAAGCTCTTTAAATTTGTTCCTGGATTGACAGAAGAAGTAAAGAAATTTTATTTTAGTTCTCCCGGTCTGGCATTTTCCACGGTGCTCTTAGATAATGTAGCATTATACATAGAAAATTTTTCGGGTACTCCTTATACAGATGAAGAGAATAACATTCTCATGCGCTTTGGAAAAGTATTCCAGCAGACATACACCCGTTTCCTCGATCTTCAAAAAGCAGAAGCGCAGGCAAGGGAAGCGCAGATAGAGGCAGCACTGGAGCGAACCCGGACGCAGAGCATGATCATGCAGCATTCTAAAGAACTTGATGATACGTTAAGGGTTTTTCATGAACAGATTTTGTTACTCGGAATTCATTCAGAATTTTCATTTTTATGGCTGCCTGATGAAGAAAAAGACAGACATATATTCTGGGTTGCCTGGATGGAAAACGGAAACGACTCAACTGTTTTTAAAAGCAAAGCAGTCAATTATCCGCTCGACAGGAAAGAACCTGCCACGGCACAGTGCATGGCTGACTGGAAAAGCGATGAGGCAGTTCATTCTTATCACATACCACCCGCCGGAGTCAAAGATTATTTTGCTGCCTGGAGTGAGTTGTTCAAAGGTGCTGAACAATTGCAGCCCAAATATTTCAGGAAAGGACTTTATTATGTTGAAGCGTTTATAAAATATGGCTGCTTCGGTGTAATGATAAAAAATGAACTATCAGGAGATGAAAAGAAAATTCTTCTCCGATTCGCAATTGAATTCGAACGGACATATACCCGTTTTCTCGATCTGCAAAAAGCCGAAGCGCAGGCAAGGGAAGCCCAGATAGAAGCTGCGCTGGAAAGGGTCAGAGGCAAAGCTATGGCAATGCATAACAGCGCTGATCTTACTGATGCTGCAGGCATGGTTTTTACTGAACTGAACAATCTCGGCATAAAACCTATCCGAAGCGGATTTGTGCTGCTTACAAATGAATCCCGCAAAGCTAAACTTTATCCCGCAACATCATTTGACAACAAAAATACAGTTTCATTTACCGGCGAATTTGAATTTACGGGACACCCTGTTTTTGAAAAGCAATACGAGATATGGGTGAAGAAAGAAAATTATTTTCCCGTTCTCGAAGGTGATTTGCTGAAATCATATTATAAAATTCTTGCTGAAGGACTTTCCGTACCTTATGAAAATTTTCCGACTGATAAAAAACAGCACGGCACATTTCTGCCTTTTTCAGAAGGATTTTTATTTACGTGGAGTGATGAGATATATACTGAAGTTGAAATTAATATACTTGACAGATTTAAGAACATACTTGACCTTACGATCAGAAGATATATTGATCTCAAAAATGCCGAAGCACAGTCAAGAGAATCACAGATCGAAGCATCGCTCGAAAGAGTACGTTCAAAAGCAATGGCTATGCAGAAGAGTGATGATCTTGCAGTAGCAGTATCAACTATTTTTGAACAATTAGACAAACTTGATCTCGGAATAATGAGATGCGGTATCGGTATTATCAATAAAGAAAAGAAGAGTGTAGATGTATGGGCGTCTGCCATTGACGACAATGAAAGTGTTTTGCAGTTATCGGGAGATGAATCAATGGATATACATCCTTTGCTTCAGGGTGCGTTTGACGCTTGGCTGAGGCAGAAAGATTTTTCATACATTCTCCAGGGTGAGGATTTAATAAATTATTATAAATCACAAAAACAAAGTAACTTTAAGATACCGGAATCACAGTCAGTACTGACTCAAGATATTTTTTACAGGCAGTACTACTACGTAGCAGTATTTCAGTCAGGAGGATTATTTGCTTTCCGTGAATCAGAATTTCCGGAAGAGACTAAAACCGTGATAAGACGTTTTGCCGACGTGATCAATTTTACTTACACAAGATTCAATGACCTGAAACAGGCAGAGGCGCAGGCAAAAGAAGCAAAAATAGAAGCTGCACTTGAGAGAGTAAGAGCCGGATCATTAATAATGAGAAAACCGGAAGACATGTTTGACGTATGTAAAGTTATTTCTGAGCAGCTGATACTTTTAAATGTAAATGAAATCAGAAATACTCAGACTGTCATTTTAAATGAAGGGAAAGAGACTTATCAGAATTATGAATATTTCCCGGATTACAATGAAAAGACTTTCAGTGAAATTGATTACAACCTTCATCCTAAAGTAACAGAGTTTGTAAATGAGATAAAAAAATCAAGCGAAGCTTTTTTTACGACAAGCTTTGAGGAAAGGGAGTTGCAGGATTGGAAAGATTACAGAAAAAATTCAAATCAGCTGCCTGACCCTAAGTTAGATGCGTCTGATTCAGTTCATTATTATTTTTATTCTATAGGACCCGGGGCACTGGGAATTTCAACTTATGCACCATTGAGCGAAGAGCATATAAATATATTCAAGCGATTCCGGAATGTATTTGAACTTGCATACAGAAGATATATTGACATCGAACATGCGGAAGCACAGGCAAGGGAAGCGCAGATAGAAGCATCTCTCGAAAGAGTACGGAGCAGGACTCTTGCAATGCAGAAGAGTAATGAGCTTGCCGAAACGGCTGCAGTTGTTTTTAAGCAGTTGATAAGTCTTGGCATCGAACCTAACCGATTATACATCGGGATAATCAATGATGACAGCGGAGACATCGAAGCCTGGGCAACAGATGAAGACGGATCCAGGGTCAGCAAGGAGTTCACTCTCAACATAAATGCAAATGCTTCTGTCAAAAAAATGTTTGACGGCTGGGCTGCAAAGAAAAATTCTATTATAATTGATATGCAGGGATCAGAGCTGGAGTCATATCTTCATTACCTCAGCGATGTTCTGAATGTCCCGTTTATTGGCGGTCTTACACAGGAAAGAAGAGTGCAGAACATTGCTTATTTCTCCAAAGGATTTATCGGAATGGCTTCACCTGAACCGCAGCCGGAGGAGACAGCAGAACTGCTCGAACGTTTTGCCGCTGTTTTTAATCTGACTTTTACGCGGTTCAATGATCTGCAGATTGCGGAGAAACATGCAGAGCAGGCAGAGCTGGATCTCATTAAACTTCAGACAGAAAAGAAGCGTGCTGAAGAAGCGCTTACTGAACTTCGCTCAACGCAGGCTCAGCTTATACAATCTGAAAAGATGGCTTCACTGGGAGAACTTACTGCAGGAATTGCTCACGAAATTCAAAACCCGCTAAACTTCGTAAATAATTTTTCGGAAGTGAATACGGAACTGATAGATGAGCTTAATGACGAAATAGACAAAGGAAATTTTGCAGAAGCTGTCCTGATTGCAAAAGACATAAAAGAAAATGAAGAGAAGATCAAGCATCACGGCAAGAGGGCAGAAGCGATTGTAAAAGGAATGCTTCAGCACAGCCGGAGCAGCAGCGGAGTTAAAGAACCTACTGACATCAATGCATTGGCAGATGAATATTTGCGTCTTGCTTATCACGGACTAAGGGCGAAGGATAAAACATTTAATGCGAAAATGGTAACTGAATTTGATAAAAGCATAGGAGAAATAAATGTTGTGCCGCAGGATATCGGAAGAGTTATTTTGAATTTAATAACGAATGCATTTTATGCGGTTACGGAAAAGAAGAAAGAGGAAATAATAGGTTATGAGCCAACAGTTACAGCCAGCTCAAAAAAATCCGCAGATAATATACTGATATCCGTTAAAGACAACGGCAGCGGAATTCCTCAGAAAGTAATGGACAAGATCTTTCAGCCGTTCTTCACTACAAAACCAACAGGGCTGGGAACGGGACTCGGACTGAGCATGAGCTATGATATAATCAAAGCACACGGAGGAGAGCTGAAAGTGGAGACGAAGGAAGGTGAAGGGGCTGAGTTTACAATATTATTACCTTTTGTCTGAATCACGGATTAAACGGATTGCACAGATTTCACGGATAGTCTGAATCACGGATTAAACGGATTGCACTGATTTCACGGATAGTCTGAATCACGGATAATCTGAATCACGGATTAAGCGGATTGCACTGATTTCACGGATAGTCTGAATCACGGATAAAACGGATTGCACTGATTTCACGGATAGTCTGAATCACGGATTAAACGGATTACACTGATTTCACGGAGGAAGTTTTGAATTGAAGTTTGAGAATCCGTGTAATCATTTA
>JAFDZQ010000061.1:0-4788 GCA_018266895.1 Bacteroidota bacterium | reverse complement strand
AATCAGTGATTCAGACAGATTAACTGATTTCACGGAAAGTCTGAATCACAGATTAAACGGATTGCACAGATTACACGGAGGAAGTTTTGAATTGAAGCATGAGAATCCGTGTAATCATTTAATNNAATCAGTGATTCAGACAGATTAACAGATTTCACGGATAATCTGAATCACGGATTAAGTGGATTGCACTGATTTCACGGAGGAAGTTTTGAATTGAAGTTTGAGAATCCGTGTAATCCTTTAATCCGTGAGAATCAGTGATTCAGACAGATTAACAGATTACACGGATAGTCTGAATCACGGATTAAGCGGATTGCACGGATTGCACAGATTACACGTTTAATCTGAATCACGGATTAAACTGATTTCACTGATTTCACGGAGGAAGTTTTGAATTGAAGTTTGAGAATCCGTGTAATCATTTATTCCGTGAGAATCAGTGATTCAGACAGATTAACAGATTTCACGGATAGTCTGAATCACGGATTAAACTGATTTCACTGATTTCACGGAGGAAATTTTGAATTGAAGTTTGAGAATCCGTGTAATCATTTAATCCGTGAGAATCAATGATTCAGGCAGATTAACTGATTTCACGGAGGAAGTTTTGAATTGAAGCATGAGAATCCGTGTAATCATTTAATCCGTGAGAATCAGTGATTCAGAAAATAATTTTTACTACAGCATAAATTCAGCTAATGAAAAAATATATTTTATTACTCCTTGTTGTGTGTTCTCTTCTTTCAACAGGAATTGCTTTTTCCCAGCAAATAAAATTTAACAAAGTGCTGGATGCAGAGAAATATTCTTTTGGTCCGATTTATTCGATGGTGCAGGACCAAAAAGGTTTTATATGGTTTACTTCAGAACGAAAAGGATTACAGCTTTATGACGGGAAGAAGATCACAACTTTTAACCATAAAGGTGATAACCCCAATTCCATTTCAAACAATTCGACCACAGCTGTTACAGTAGATTTACCCGGACATATCTGGGTAGGTACAATGGGTTCAGGACTTGACCGCTTTGATCCAGATACAAAAAAATTCACACATTTCCGGCATGACGCAAATGAGCCGGCAAGTCTTGGCAGCGATACCATATTTACGATGATAACAGACCGCTCCGGAACTATATGGATCGGAACAAACCGCACCCTTGATAATCTTGACCCGGCAACAGGAAAGTTCAGACATTATATAATAGATGAACTTTTTAACGCTGTGAATAATTCAACTTATAATAATTTCATATGTATTAATTCGGTACTCGAAGACAGGAAAGGTGATATATGGATAGGATGGGGTGAACCTTTTGTAGGGGAAAAAGACGGTCCGGGCGGATTAGCACGGCTTGACAGAACCACTGGAAAATTTACACAGTATAAGCACGATCCTTCTGATCCTAACAGCCTTTCAGATAATAATGTGTATAATATTTACGAAGACAGTAATAATAATCTCTGGGTATGCACTAAAGAAAATGGGCTCCAGACACTGGACAGGACGACCGGAAATTTTACACATTATGGATATTTTGATCCTGCTCAACCTGAAATGATAAGCCGTCCTCCGTATTTAGGAGGTGATTTCTTTAATTTTGTCACTTTTGTTACCGAAGATATAAAGGGGAGGCTGTGGATTGGCTCTGAAACAGGGGGCCTCAATATGTATGATCCATTGATGAAGAAGACAACACATTTCGGAAATGTGAGCAATGATAAAACAAACAAGTTTGTAAAAGATACATTGAGCGGATATACAGTTAATTCTGCCATAAGTGCTTTTACTTCAAAAGACGGCCTGCTCTGGATAAGCGGATCTAGAGGTACTTTATTCAACGTTGATTTGTCGAGAACAACCATTCCATTTGTTCCCCTTGATGTGTCGACGATTGCATTTTATTATGAAGATGATAAAAATACATTATGGGTATTATCAGAAACAGAAATCATTGGTAGAAATTTATTGAACAACCAGCAAAAAATTTTTAATCACGATCCGCAGAATGCAAACAGTCCATCAAGTAATTTTATGTATAATATGCTCGGTGATGGAGAAGGAAATATCTGGGTGGCAAACCATTTTAACGGATTAGACAAATTTAATATCAAAACAGAACAGTTTACACATATACACCACGATTCAAACAATCCTGCCAGTCTTATAAATGATTCAACGCATGTTTTGTTTTTTGACCGTCAGCATTATTTATGGATCGGTACACACAATGGCATGTCACGAATGGATACAAAAACCGGAGTCTGCACCAATTACATCAATGACCCCAATGACAGTCTTAGCATTTACAAAGGACATATAAACTGTTTTGCACAGGATAGCAATGATATTCTATGGATTGGTACCGATGTTGATGTGTATGCATTGAATATCAAAACGGGAAAGTTTCAGCGATATAAAATAGACAACGGAGAACTTCTGAATATACAAATTGACAACACCGGTAAAGTCTGGGTTGTGGGTTTTGGCGGAATTTATTTTTTCGATAAACAGGAAAATAGTTTTAAAAAATTTACACCTCAGGCTTTTCCCGATGGATTTGAAAGCGTATGGGGCATTGTGGAGGATGACAAAGGAAATTTGTGGATAAGCACTGCAGAAAACATCATAAAAATAAACAAGGAACGGGATGCTGTGAAAATATTCAATGAGAATCAGGGAATACGGCCCTTTACCGGAATATATCTAAAAAATATCAGGACAAAAGACGGGAGTTTGATCCTGGGTGGACCAAAAGGCTATTATTTATTTAAACCTGAAGAACTGAATGATGAAAGAACAGAACCCTTATTGAATTTTACTAATTTTAAAATAGGCAGCCAGGAAATTTTAGACGGAGACGGGAGTGTATTGATTTCTCCGATATGGAAAACCAATAGTATAGAACTTAGTTACTGGCAAAACACTATTTCATTTGAGTTTGTGGCAATTGATTATAAAAGCCAGGGAGATGTAAAATACCTGTATAAACTGGAAAATTATGATAACGAATGGCGGGATATTGGGACTGAAAATAAAGCCATTTTTTTTAACCTTCCGCATGGGAAATATATACTGCATGTAAAAGCCGTCAATAACGACGGTACAGTTTCCGGAAAAAGTATGGATATTACCATTGCGCCTCCCTGGTGGCAAACTTGGTGGGCATATTGCCTGTATGCAATTCTGGTAATAGTTGCAGGATACATGATCTACAAATACCAGAAATATTATATCGTAAAAAGAGAAAGAGAAAGAACGCAGCAAAAAGAACTTGCACAGGCAAAAGAAATTGAGAAAGCTTATACAGAATTGAAGTCAGCACAGGCTCAGCTTATACAATCAGAAAAGATGGCTTCGCTCGGAGAACTTACTGCAGGTATTGCTCATGAGATACAAAACCCGTTGAACTTTGTAAATAATTTTTCAGAGGTTAATACTGAGTTGATATCAGATATGAAAGATGAAATTGAAAAAGGAAATATTGATGAAGTTAAAGTTATTGCAAATGATATTGCAGAGAACGAGCAAAAAATAATTCATCACGGAAAGCGAGCCGAGGCAATTATAAAAGGAATGCTTCAGCACAGCCGGAGCAGCAGCGGTGTTAAAGAACCTACTGACATCAATGTATTGGCAGATGAATATTTGAGACTGGCATATCACGGACTAAGAGCAAAGGATAAGTCATTTAATGCCTCAATGAAAACTGACTTTGATGACAGGATCGGAAATATTAATGTTGTACCGCAGGATATCGGAAGAGTTATTTTGAATTTAATAACGAATGCATTTTATGCGGTAGATGAAAAAAAGAAATCGGGAGCTGATAATTACGAACCTACAGTTTCGGTGGTCACGAAAAAGACAGGTGATAAAGTTGAAGTAATGGTAAAAGACAACGGTAACGGAATTCCTGATAAAGTAATGGATAAGATCTTTCAGCCGTTCTTCACTACAAAACCAACAGGGCTGGGAACGGGACTCGGACTGAGCATGAGTTATGATATAATCAAAGCGCACGGAGGAGAGCTGAAAGTGGAGACGAAGGAAGGTGAAGGGGCTGAGTTTATAATATTATTACCTGCTGTCTGAATCAAGGATTAAACGGATTGCACTGATTTCACGGATAGTCTGAATCACAGATTAAACGGATTGCACTGATTTCACGGAAGTAGAGTAAATTAAAGCTTGAGATAAGAATCCGTGTAATCATTTAATCCGTGAGAATCAGTGATTCAGACAGATTAACAGATTTCACTGATAGTCTGAATCACGGATTAAACGGATTACATTGATTTCACGGATAGTCTGAATCACAGATTAAACGGATTGCACAGATTTCACGGATAGTCTGAATCACGGATTAAAAGGATTGCACAGATTTCACGGAGGAAGTTTTGAATTGAAGCATGAGAATCCGTGTAATCTTTTAATCCGTGAAAATCAGTGATTCAGACAGATTAACAGATTTCACGGATAGTCTGAATCACGGATTAAACGTATTACACAGATTTCACGGATAGTCTGAATCACGGATTAAACGGATTACACTAATTTTACGGAGGAAGATTTGAACTGAAGCTTGAGAATCCGTGTAATCATTTAATCCGTGAGAATCAGTGATTCAGACAGATTAACTGATTTCACGGATAGTCTGAATCACGGATTAAACGGATAGTCTGAATCACGGATTAAACGGATTGCACTGATTTCACAGATGAAGTTTTGAATTGAAGCATGAGAATCCGTGTAAACTTTAAATCCGTGAGAATCAGTGATTCAG
>JAFDZQ010000060.1:969-6769 GCA_018266895.1 Bacteroidota bacterium | reverse complement strand
CACACAGACTCTGATGAATTCACTGGGAGTTAATGAAATGAAGGGACAGTCACTGGATATTGCGTTAGCTGAATATCTCAGGGATAAAGAAATGATAATTATTCTTGATAACTGCGAACATCTTATTAATGAATGCGCGAAAATTGCCGAACAGCTCTTGGTAAAATGTCAGAAACTGAAAATATTAGCAACAAGCCGTGAAGCATTAAATTGCTCCGGCGAAATAACTTACAGAGTTCCTCCGCTTTCTCTGCCCGATCCCGGTAAGAAAATTTCTCCCGAACAACTTACGCAGTACGAAGCCGTCAGGCTGTTCATAGAAAGAGCCCTTGTAATAAATCATAAGTTCAGAGTTACAAATGAAAATGCCCCTGCTCTGGCACAGATATGCCATCAGCTGGACGGTATCCCGCTTGCCATAGAGCTTGCAGCTGCCCGTGTAAATGTTTTATCGGCTGAAGGAATAAATGAAAGATTAAATGACAGGTTCAAGCTTCTGACTGGAGGAAAAAGAACAGCTCTTCCGAGACAGCAGACACTCAGAGCTTTAATAGATTGGAGTTATGACCTTCTTTCTGAAAAAGAAAAAACATTATGGCATAGTCTTTCAGTATTCCGGGGCGGGTGGACATTTGAAGCTTGTGAGAAAATATGTGCTGATGAAGTTATAGAAGAATATGAAATTTTAGATTTGCTTGGAAATCTTATTGACAAGTCGATAGTCAAAGTGACTGAAACTGAAAATACTTTCCGTTATATAATGCTTGAGACAATCAGAAAGTACGGAGATGAGAAATTAACTGAATCCGGGAAAAGGGATGTATTACGGGAAAAACATTTTAATTATTTTTTTGAATTAGCAAAAGATTCAGAAACAGGATTGACAGGCAATGAACAAAAGGAATGGATTAAAAGATTAGCTGTGGAAAATGAAAATATCAGAGACAGTTTAAACTGGTCTTTATCGAATTATCCGGAGTACTCATTAAAGATGTCCGTTGCCTTGGGAAAATTCTGGGAACTCAGGAGTTATTTTACGGAAGGACTTGAGTCTCTGCGAAAAAGTATCGGTATATCAGAATCTTCTGAACTGATATGGAAAGCAAAAGCACTTTACTGGACAGGATTTTTTTATATCCATCAGGGAAATTACAAAGAATCAAAGAAATATCTGAATCAGTGTCTCGGAATGTTCATTGAATTAAAAAATAAAGACCTTGAAGCGCTTACTTTGATATCTCTTGCTACGATTAGCTTATTTGAAACTGATTACGGAAACTTATATTCAAATTCAGAAAAAAGCCTTTTAATATCTCAGGAGATAAACAATAAATCTTACATTGCACGGAATAAGCAAAACATTGCATTAGGATTAATGCAGCAGGGAAAGCATGATGCTGCACGGAGTATGTTTGAAGAAAGCATATCCGTTTACCGCGAACTTAATGATCACGCCCAGCTTGCAAAGATAATTGGAAACATCGGCGCACTTGAATATCTGTTAAGCAATTATGACAAAGCGAAGGATGCATTTGAAGAAAGTCTTAAGATCAGGCAGGAGCTGGGAGACAGACAGGGAATTGCGATTGCCCTGAGCAATTTAGGCTCTGTAGCATATATGGTAAAAGATTTTGACGAATCGGAAAAGCGGCTTGAAGAAAGTCTTGAGATTACCGAACAAATCGGAGATAAAAGAATTTCCGTTACTACATTAAGCACTTTAGGAAGTATTGCTCATGACAGAGGAGATTTTACCAAAGCGTTTAATCTTCAGCGAAGGTCAATAGAGATTGCCAATGAGATCGGTGACAAATACAGCATGGCAAAAGGAATCGAGGGTTTTGCTTTTATACTTGTCAGCCTGAAGAAGTATAATATCGGATGCAAAATGGCTGCAAGGTATATTTCTTTGCTTGAATCTTCAAATAAAAACATTATTGAAGGAGAATTAGTAAGGATTGAAGAGATAAAGACAACACTGAAATCAAATCTGACTGAATCGGAATTCCGGAAATACTGGGCTGAAGGTGAAAATATGACTATTGAAAATGTATTAGAAAATGCTTCTTCAATTTTAAACGGTTAATTTTAAATGTCAAATTTCAGAACTAAACATTTCGCTTTTAGTGCAATATCCTTGTTTCAGCATTCTGCATAATAATTTCGGCTGATCTGTCCCGTAAATCAACTTCGATTGAAGCTGAAGTGTCATAAATTTATGAATACTTTTCAGTGATATTTTAAGTTATAATTGTATACAAACTGATCATTGATCATAATTTTAAATCCTGATGATTTTTTGCATTTAATGTTATAATCAGTGAATTCAGCTGCGTTCCAGATATTTTTAAATCTAAAGTTATACGATCATGAAACGGTTATTAATAATGGTTTCATTGGTTTTGTTTAGCTTTTATCCTCTCACAGATAATCAAAAGGAACAGCCAAACTTAGCCGGCACTGACAATCCCCTAAGCCTGAATTGTCCTGATTACCTTCCTCAAAGACAAGACAATAAAGAAACCGCAGACATAATCAAACCGGATGCAGGCAATAAGGGCATCAGCAATGACTGGTACTCTCATGCCGTCAGCAGTATCCGGCAGGAAGAATACAACATTACATACAGTGAAGAACTGAAATCGTATCAATCACCCAACAGGGCAAACAACATCCGATTTACTTATCAGAACAACGGATTCACGGCAAAAACAATGCAGACAAAGATACCGCTTTTTGATGTGAATGATAAGACGCTTCAAGAATCAGATGTGAAGTATAAGTCAATAGAAGACTGGAGTGTGGAATTACAAATTATGAATTACGAATTAGGAATTACGAATGAAGAATTTTCTTCAGCGGGAAGCAAAGCTTCAATCGAAAATGGAAATATAAGGATCAACTACACTAACACGAAAGAAGGTATGCGTCAGGATTTCATTGTCAAAGAAAAACCTGACGGAGATGATGACCTTCAGCTGATATTGAATGTGAACTCGGATCTGAAAATGAATGTAAACAAAGACGCTGTTACATTTAGTTCACAAAAAGACGGATCTGACAAGATGCATTATTCATCATTAAAGGCATGGGATGCAAACGGCAAAATACTTGATGCTTATTTTGAAGAAAGAGATTCGAAACAGTTTGCAATAAGAGTAATAGACAAAGATGCTCAGTATCCTGTGACCGTGGATCCGTTGTCGGGCATGCCGGACTGGACTGTGACATGTGATCAGCAATGGAGCAGATACGGAGACGGAGTTTCATCAGGAGATATTAACGGTGACGGATTCGATGATGTGGTAATAGGAGCTCCTGCTTATGAACCGGGCGGAGCAGTTTTTGTTTATTATGGCTCTGTTAACGGTCCGTCAATATCTGCCGATAGAATACTTTACGGCACAGGGATCGGCTTTGGCAACCGCGTAAACTGCAAGGGAGATATAAACAATGACAATTTCTGTGATCTGATAATCGGAGATCCTTTTAACGGCGGAGGGAAAGCCTGGCTATATTATGGTTCGCAGACAGGAGTATCTGATTCTGCAAAGAGTCAGTTACATTCAGTTTCAGGCGGCGCTAACTTCGGATACTCTGTATCAAGCGCTGACGTCAACGGTGACGGATTCAGTGATGTAATAGCGGGTTGTCAGACTGAAAGTGATAACAGGCAAATCGGAGCTTATGTATTTCTTGGTTCGGCTTCAGGCATTAATGCACTGCCTGCATGGACAGCGTCAGTTCCCGCAGGTACAAACTACGAAGGATTTTACTGGTCTGTATCAGGGGCGGGAGATATTAACAATGACGGTTATGATGATATTATTACCGGTACATTTTCGGGATACGCTCTGATTTACAAAGGATCTGCAAACAGAGGAATGTATGAACCTGCGGATAATGTTCTTTCACAACCCATACCATGGTTTGGTCAATCGGTGTCATCTGCAGGTGATATCAACTCTGACGGATTTGATGATTTTGCGGCAGGGAGTTTCACCACAGCTTATTTATATTACGGATCGCAAAACGAATTCAATACAAACTTCATCATTCTGAATTCCGGATCATATAATTTAACCTCAGCAGGTGATTTCAATAATGACGGGTTCGGAGATTTTATTACAACGGATTTTGGTAATGGTATTTATTTGTATTTCGGTTCATCAACCGGAATCAGAACAAGTCCATATGTTTTTGCCTGCAGAGCTACAAACATATCAAACGGAGACATTAACGGCGACGGTATAAGCGATATAATCGGAGCATCTGAACCCAATGGATTCGGGTATTACGGATCTTCTGTCTATACTCCGCCGGAAATAACACATGTATCCCCTTCTCAGAATGCAATCAGTGTAAATAAATCATCTGACATTGCGGTGACTTTTAATCAGGAGATGAATGCTTCTACTATCAACAGTTCAAGTATAAAAGTTTACGCTTCATATTCAGGATTTTTAAACTGCGCAATATCTTATGATGCATTACAGAAAAAGGTTATCATAAATCCTTTCAACGATTTTAAAACCGGTGAAGATATTTCTGTTACTTTAACTTCCGGAATTGAAAGTACAGCAGGAACAGCTATAGAACCTTTTGTATATCAGTTCACCGCTGCTGCAACCGGCGGTAACGGAATTTTTACAGAAGCTACTCTTATCAATCCGGACGGAACGCATCCTTCCGGTATCGCTGCAGCTGATATTAATTCAGACGGTAATATTGACCTAATGATCGGAAGAGATAATAGTATAAGGATTTATAAAAATAACGGAGCAGCGCAATTTTCAGTGCTCTCTCAGATCAATGAAAACGGATATTTCAGAACAGGTGACATTGATAATGACGGGGACATTGACATTCTATTGAACTTTAACGGAAATTTAAAAACTTATTTAAATGACGGAACAGGTTTGTTTGCATTATCAAATACAACAGCAGGGTCAGCTGGCGAGATGGCAGATCTGGACGGCGACGGTGATCTCGATATTGCTTTCGGAAGTGTATCCGTTGAAAAGAATATCAACGGAATATTTTATCCTGACAGCAGTCTGGGAATAACTCCCTGTTACGATCTTTTTACTTTTATAAGTCCCTTGTCAGTAACGGACTTTAATAATGACGGACGGCTTGATATTTCAGTATATGAGTACGGATTATACTGTGATATTCTCGAATTTTGCACCGGATGCGGAAGTTTGCATGTGTTTAAAAATTCTCCTCAAAATAATTTTACTGAACATGTGATTCATTCAGTAAATCTTTTTGACGGTTACGCTATTTTTAATAAAAATCTTCTGCTGTCATTTAACAAAGACAATGACAGCGATGCAGATTTTATTTCTCCGCATTTTAATTTATCCAATCTGGGAGATGAAACATTTGCTGCTGATGATCCGCCAAACGGATTTATGCTTTATGCATTAAAAGGAGATTTCGACGGTGACGGTGATATTGATATTTTTGCAAGTCATAATTACAATCCTGCTGTTTATAAAAATGACGGTCAGGGAAATTTTTCAGACATAGTTACAAATAATTATATGATATTTCCTCCGCCGGATCCGGTAACAGCTGATTTTGACAATAACGGTTCGCTCGATATAGCAGCTGTTAAATACAACAGTAACGGCGTATCAGTTCTTCTCAATGACTACAATTGTGCTCATCCTCAGTTTTCAATCTCGGGAAGCTCTATGATTTTAGTTGGTTCAACTGATAATGTTTTTGTCAGTTCGGCTGAAAACGGTAACTGGTCATTAACAAATTACGGCAGCACTCAGGCGTCAATTCC
>JAFDZQ010000060.1:0-948 GCA_018266895.1 Bacteroidota bacterium | reverse complement strand
GAATGCGGCGGAGATACTTTATTGTCAGCAATTATTTATGTAGACAATGCGCTGCCTGTAAAGCTTGCAGAATTCACTTCAGTCATTAACGGAAGGAATGTAACACTTAACTGGGCTACTGCAGAAGAGCTCAATAATTATGGATTTGACATAGAAAGATCTTCAGCAGAAAACCAATGGGTCAAAGCCGAATTTGTCAGCGGTCACGGGACAATTTCGGAACAGATGAATTATTCATTCACCGATAAGAATCTCACAACAGGCAAATACAAATACAGACTGAAGCAGATTGACTTCAACGGCAACTTTGAATACTTCGAACTCGCTGAAGAAGTCAATATTGGCATTCCGGATAAGTTTGAACTTTCGCAGAATTATCCGAATCCGTTTAATCCGGTTACGAATCTGGAATTTGGAATTGCGAAACTTGGATTTGTAACTTTGAAAATTTACGATGTACTTGGGAGAGAATTAGTAACATTAGTCAATGAAATTAAAGAACCCGGATATTACAAAATTAAATTCGATGCAGGCAATCTTTCAAGCGGGGTTTATTTCTACAGAATGACTGCGGGTGATTTTGTTGCGGTGAAGAAGTTTGTGGTTATGAAGTAAGTAACTAATAAAAACTTGATGAAAATTTTATATGAATAATATGAATATCATATATTTTTACGATTATTAAGAACAAAAATTTATTTCGGAGGATGAGAAAATGCAAATGTTTAAACAAAGGTTTTTCAAAATCGAATCTTTAACGGTATTAGTATTAATTTTTGTAATTTGCGGCAATTGTTTATTATACGGCAGCAATAGTTTTCAAAGAAAAACGTTTGACGGGCTGAACACAGGAGACCAGTTCGGCAAGAGAGTTGCCACTGCAGGAGATGTAAACAATGACGATTATGATAACTTTGTTATGTGCTCACCGCTAAATGACATTAACGG
>JAFDZQ010000005.1:31106-69108 GCA_018266895.1 Bacteroidota bacterium | reverse complement strand
AAATGAACATAATAAGACAGTTAGGTTACATTGCGCTCGGAACAAGATTCAGGATAATAACCGACCGCTTAATGCAGGATGCCGATAAAGTTTACAAAAAACTCGGAATAGATTTCGAACCGCGCTGGTTTACCGTTTTTTATCAGATTAATCAGAACAGAAATATTACCATAACCGAACTCGCAGACCAGCTCGGATATTCTCAGCCGGCAATTACTCAGATAGTAAATCCGCTTATCAGAAAAAAAATAATTAAAGCAGTGAGAAGCAAAGACGATTCAAGAAAAAAAGTTATTACTGTCACACAGAAGGGAGAGGATCTTTTGCTTAAGCTGATTCCTGTCTGGCAGGATATTGAATCAGCCTTAAAAGATCTATCCAGTGCAACAGGATATGACATACTGTTTGTTCTGAATAAACTCGAATCAGAACTCGATAAAAGGAACATTTATTCACGGGTTATGGAAAAGATAAAAAACCGGCAGCTAAGTGAAGTTAAAATAATAGAGTTTGATCCGGAACACAGGGATACATTCCGCGATCTTAATTTCGAATGGCTTTCCAGGAATTTCAAAATTGAGGATAAAGACAGAAAACAACTTGAAAATCCTGAAGAGGAAATCATAAGAAAAGGAGGTTACATTTTTTTCGCGCAGTATGAAAATGAAATAGCGGGGACAGTCGCGCTTATCAGACATAATAAAAAAACATTTGAACTTGCTAAAATGGCCGTAACTGAAAAAATGCAGGGCAGGCAAATAGGAAAATCACTTGCTCTCGCCGCTATTGAAAAAGTAAAATCTCTTGATGCTGATATGCTTTACCTTGAAACCAGTCCAAAATTAACAACAGCTTTAAATCTCTACAGGGATCTTGGTTTTGTGGAAGTTGAAAATAAAGTCCCTTCTGAATACAGCAGGACAACATTTAGAATGGAACTGATCATTAAAGATCTTAAACAGTTTTCTAAATAATTTATTTAATTAATTATGCAGTATTCCGATAAAATTAACGAGCCGAAGTATAACTTCTTCATAATACTTCTTAAAGCAGCTTTTATAGCAGCTATGATATTTAAATTTCTTTAGTATTGCAGTTGAATGTATGAGAATAAAGCTAACTTCATCTTCAGAAGTCACTAGTACGTACACAATATTTTTTAATTTTAAACAATATTAAATGAAAAGCTCAGAATTTTTTAAACTAAGCTTAAAACCCGTTGCAGTCATTGTACTGGTTTTAATCCTGACAGCAGATCTCAAAAGCCAGACTGAAAGCCTAAACAGTAAATCACTTACAATGGAAGAAAAAATTTCGGCGGTAAATTCAATTTCAAAATTATTATTTGATAATTACATATTTCCTAATGTCTCAAAAGAAATGGAAAATTATATTAAAAACAAATTGAATAAAGATGAATACAACAATATTTCTGACCCGGTCAGGTTTGCGGATGAACTTACTGCAGACCTTCAGTCAGTCAGTAAAGACAAGCATATTCGCGTGAGATTTGATCCTGAACAGATAAAAAGAATGAGAGCAAATGATAATAAGAAAGATGATGAAACAGTTTCTCCTGAATTTATAAATATGCTTAAATCAGAAAATTACGGATTCAGAAAAGTGGAAAGACTCAGCGGAAACATCGGATATATTGATTTAAGGAATTTCGGACCGGGCGAACTGATAAAGGATAAAGTCGCTTCAGTAATGAGTTTTGTAGAAGACTGCAATGCACTGATCTTTGACATGAGAAATAACGGCGGTGGTGATCCTTCGGGAATACAGGTGATTTCAAGTTATCTTTTCAGCGATGAGCCGGTTCATCTTAATGATCTTTATTTCAGACCAACCGATACTCTGGAACAGTTCTGGACTCTGAAGGATATTAAAGGAAAAAGGATGCCCGATGTTCCGGTTTATGTTCTTACAAGCAGTTATACATTCTCAGGCGCTGAAGAATTCACATATAATCTTAAAAATCTCAAACGCGCAACAGTCATAGGAGAAACCACGGGTGGCGGAGCACATCCGGGCGGAGTAAATATTGCTGATGACAACTTCGCTGTTTTTGTTCCTGTAGGAAGGGCAATTAATCCCATTACAAAAACCAACTGGGAAGGTACGGGAGTCTCTCCGGACTATGAGATCAGCAGCACGAAAGCTCTTACTAAAGCTCAGATACTGGCATTGGAAAATATCAGCAGCAATTCAAGGGATGAAAAAAGCAAAAGAAATTTTAACTGGCTAATCGAATCACTTAATGCAAGTATGAATGAAATAAACATTAACTCAGATCAGTTGAAAAGTTATGCCGGAAATTACGGAGACAGAAAAGTCTTTTATGAAAACGGTAATTTGTATTATCAGAGAAACGGCAGACAGAAACTTGAACTCACGCCTATGAGTGAAGATACTTTTATGCTTAAAGAAGTCGAATTTTTCAGGATAAGATTTGAAAAAGATTCTTCCGGAAATGTTACAGGTCTCACAGGTTTATATGATGACGGTAAAACTGACAATTCCCCGAGAAGTGAATAGAAATTCAATCTGAATATGTGATTATTAAAATTTTTTTTTCACTTCTTTTATTTTTTATAAAATCATAATTGCTGATAAATAAAAAACAGCATAAAACTACTGATTTCTTAATCGAGTACAGACCGGTAGCTTTTTATTATAGCAACAATTGACCGATTAATTAATTTTCAAAAAGTTAAAATTTTTTAACATTTTTCTAAATGTAAATTAATTCTTAGTCAGGTAAAATTTACAACTTAGTTGCGATAACAATCGGAGATTTGATTTTGTCTATAGTCCCTCCGGTATCATCAACAGCTTCGATAATAAGAATGTAGATGCCTACTCTCAGTTTCTGATTTGCATCGTCAAATCCGTTGAAAATTATCGTTCCTTCGCTTCCTGTAACAGCATTATTTGCCAGAGTTTTTACCAGTCTCCCTTTTATATCATAAACTTTCACTCTCATCTGAGCAAATGGAACATTCAGTTTATATTTTATCAGTGCAAAATCTTCATAACCGTCACCGTCAGGTGAAAAAGGATTTGGAGAAATAGTAACTGCAGAAGTTGATGTAATATTCTGAGTGTAAATACTGTTTACAAAACCAGGTGTTCCGCCTTCAGGCTTAGCGCATGAACTCCAGTTGCTTCTGTCATTTGAAGCGAGTCCCGGATTTATTCTTTCAAGCGAAATTCCCTTGGTATCGGAAAGATTCGGATTATTCCAGTCAGGATCATAAGATACGGCATCTATTGTATTATTCAGACTGTCCGTAATTGTTATTGTCTCTCCCGTATTTGTCAGACTCATGCTGCTTGTAAATTTTATATGCTGATTTGACTGAAGTGTTCTTAAATAACCGAAATTATTATAAATGGATGTATCATGAGCAAGAATAAAATAATCTCCAGGGTTCATCATAAGATCTGTCGAAGAAAGTGTAACAGTGGTTGATGTCTCCTTATATTTCCAGTTCTTTAAGTTGACAGACTGACCGCTGGAATTATAAATTTCGATCCATTCGGACTGATTTGTCAGCGGATCATACATTATTTCGTTTATTACAATACCGCCGGTTCCGCTTCCTGAACTGCTGACATTTACACGCCTTATAATTTTATTATTAAGTGTATCATTATCATCTGTGTATATGACTTTTGCAATATATTGTTTAACTCCGGTATCAATGCCCGAAATTGAATATTCATAAATTAGTGAATCATTGGAAACAAGTGAAGCATAAGGTTTGGAAGTGATCAGTTCGCTGTTCTGAGCTGTACTGTCAAGGTTTATATCATTATACAGGTTCAGAGAAAAATTATTTGCAGTATTGATTCCGATATTTTTTATTACAAAGTTCATATTGAGAGTCTGTCCTGCAACAGGAAACAAAGGTGAAATTGTAAATGATTTAAGTATCAAATCAAAGGGTTTCGGAGTCAGCGAATTTTGCCTGTCGGGAGTAGCCAGATTAGGATCAATGGAGGTTCCCCAGTTCGCCTGATCATTTGTCGGTCCGGTCGGAATTCTTCTTTCAAGAGAATAGCCACCTGAAGAGCCGCCCCAGGAGTTTGTATAAGTTAAAGAATCAACAGTTGCTCCGGTTGAATTATAAACTACTAAATTCTCATTGCCAGAATTATTTAAAGCATTCCATCCTACAGATTGTAAAAGTATTCCTGTAATTCCGGGAAAGGCAGCCCTTACATTTGCAGTATCTTCACAGATTAAAGCAAAAGAGTTCGGGGGAATTATTACAGACGAAGTCGTAATCGTTCTGATCGGATTAGTCGCGGCAGCATCGCGCCATTTCCAGTTCTGTATATTAACAGGATCAGTTCCTGAATTATACAATTCAAACCATTCCTTATTCGGAGAAACGGGTGCATACATTAATTCATTTATTACAGTCTGGGATCTGATTTCTGAAATTGAAACAACAAAAAACAATAGAGTTAAAGTGAATTTTAATTTTGTCATATTAATTTTACATTTTTAAAGTATTTATTAATCCTGTTCTTATCATCATAACGGCTATAGCCGCAAGGAACAGTGAAGCAACTTTTGCGAATGCCTTAGATCCTGGTTCCCCCATGATTTTTTTTATATAGAAGGCATTTGCAAGGCACAGGTACATAATAAGCAGATTCAACAGCAAAGAAAATACAGTAATAATAAACCCGAATGTATCCCTGCTGATAAGAATGGTTGTTAAAACCGCCGGACCTGCAATCAGAGGTATTCCTACGGGTACAATACCGATATCTTCCGGCTTAACATCCCTGATTCTGGATTCATAAAAAAGAAGATCGCTTATTGAAATGATTAGAAGTATTATTCCTCCTGCTATTCTGAAATCATTTACCGTTATACCAAGAAACTTCATCACTGCATTGCCTATGAACAGAAACAATACGCATATTATAAATGCAGTCAGAGAAGCGTTCAGAACCAGTTTTTTTTTATTGTGATCAGTAATACCGGAAGTCAGTCCAAGATACATAGGTATAATTCCGACAGGATCAAATGCCACAAATAAAGGAATAAAGGCAAGAAGTATAATTTCAAAATCCATTGAACGGAAATAATATTTTATTCAATTTAATATTAATAAAAAATTTTAACAATCATATAATGCTTATAAAAAGATCATGCATCAGATATGTATTTTTGATAAATTTATTTTTAATAGTACTGCTTTTCTGTTCAGGCATATCCCTGAATTCAGAAGAATTCAATTTTCCGAAATATGCTGTTGCTGTCTTAAACACTCCTGTACTTAATACAGATGATTTCGAATCCGTTTTCGGAGGCACTGAAGGCAGAAAAGTAAAGACCGACAATAAGGGTTTGATAAGAGAGATGGAGTTTATAGCTTTTCCTAATACAGTATTTGAAATTCTTGACGAGATACAAAAAGGTGATCACAGCATTTACAGAATAAAAACCGGTGATTATCCTTACTATTCGGCGGATCTGTTTATAGACAGCAGATTTGTAAAAACCATGGATACGCTTCCGGAAGAGAGGATCAAAACAATTCCATCAAAGTCTGAAATAATCGAAGCGATGAATTCTTTAGAAGGATATCAGTATATGTGGGGTGGTAATTGCGGTAACGGTATAGAGCAGTTAATTGAATTTTATAAACCGTCGGATGAAATAAGTGACAACACAAGAAATCTCTGGATGCTGAAAGGAGTGGACTGTTCGGGTCTTATTTATCAGGCAACAAAGGGAGCTACTCCGAGGAATACTTCATCTTTAATAACTTACGGTGAGGGAGTTGATATTGAAGGTAAGAATACAACCCGCATTGCGGAGATATTACAGCCGCTGGACCTGATTGTCTGGAGCGGGCATGTTATCATAGTCCTTGATCAGAATACTGTTATAGAAAGTACACCGGACCGGGGAGTACATAAAAGCGATCTTAAAGGAAGACTGAAAAGCATTTTAAAAGAAAGAACCCCGGTCAATGACTGGGGCTCTTCGGATAAAAAAAGATTTGTAGTAAGGAGATGGTTTTAAATCAATTAAGAATTACGAATTACGAATTACGAATTACAAATTACAAGTTACAAGTTACGAGTTATAATTTAAAAGTTACTAATTTCAAATTACTAATTATTAATTACAAATTACTAATTACATACTATTTCCTGTCTCCGAATAATCTCAATAAAAACATAAACATATTAATAAAATCAAGATAAAGCATCAGTGATCCGAATACCGCGCTTTTCTTTCCCTGCTCTGTATCTGCATCAGCCGACTGACTCATTCTCTTTATCTTCTGTGTATCATAAGCCGTCAGTCCGACAAATATTATAACTCCGGCATAACTGATTATATAATTCATCATAGTACTTTTTAAAAACATATTTACTACTGAGGCAATGATAAGTCCTATAAGAGCCATAAATAAAAAAGTACCGAATTTAGAAAGATCCATTTTTGTAAGATAACCAAAAGCGCTCACTGCTCCGAACATACCTGCGCAGATAAAAAAAGTCGATGCTATTGAGGTATTTGTATATATCAGAAATATTGCTGACATTGTAATTCCGGTCAGGGCGGAGTATAAAAAGAATCCCCCTATTGCAACTCCGGCGGGAATTTTATTTATAGCGAATGTTAATCCCACCACCACAAGAAGCTGAAGAATCACAATACCTATTAAAAGGAATGAATTGGTATAAAGTGTTTCCACAAAACTTGATTTTGAAATACCGTATGCAATAACTCCCGTGATGGCAAGTCCCATCGCCATCCAGTTATATACATTCAGAAGGAACTTTCTGGTAGTATCTGTTGAGAATGAAGATTCAACAGCGCCTGTATAATTTTGAAACTGATTCATATTTTTTTATTAATTTAATGTTAATGTAAAGTAGAATAAAATTACTCCTAAAAAAATTCCTGAATTTCAAAATCAATCCATAGCTTTCATTCCCATAGCTTCCCATTCTTCTTTTGAAGGTCCGTAAACACCCGTTACTTTCAGTCCTGCCTGTCTCATCAGAACTGTCATCTGACCTCTGTGATGCGCCTGATGAAGGATCAGTGCAGATAGAGTCATTCCTTTCTTCCACATATCTCCGTACATTTCATCTTCCGTATTTAAAGTTTCGTCATTCCAGTTGTTCTTTAACTGTTCAATCAAAGAATCTGATGCAGTTTTAAACGCTTTTGTGATTTCATCTGCTGATGCCGGAACTTCAGAATCCATACCCTGACTTTCGATTTTCAGTCCTGTCTTCCCCATCATTTCGGGGATCGTCTGTACAATGTGCCAGGCAAGAAATCCCAGAGATCTTCCTTCAGGAGTAACCTTCTGATTCAGAGACTCATCAGTTAAATTTTCAAAGAGTTTTATGGTTGATCCGCTTTCATATTCCCAGGTTTTCAGGAAATTATCTATTGATGTGTACATATTAATATTTAGTTAAATTATTATCAGAAATTTTGTTTTAAAAATTCAATTATTGAGTCCGGTAACTTCAGAATTTCTAATCACTCTATTTACTCAACTCTCTCTATTTCAATCCGTAATTCGGAGCTTCTTTGGTAATCTTGACATCGTGCGGATGCGATTCTTTTAAACCCGCATTTGTAATTTTTACAAACCGAGTTTTAGTTTTCATTTCATGAATATTTTTTGCTCCGCAGTATCCCATTGCAGCTCTGAGTCCTCCGAGTATCTGATAAATTGTGTCACTGACATTTCCTTTGTAGGGAACTATACCTTCAATGCCCTCCGGTACAAGTTTATTCAAATCATCTTCCATATCCTGAAAATATCTGTCACTGCTGCCTTTTTTCATTGCTTCAATGGAGCCCATTCCCCGGTAAACTTTATAGCTTCTTCCTTCATAAAGTACTTTTTCCCCGGGAGCTTCTTCCGTACCGGCAAACAATCCGCCCAGCATAACTGCATCGGCACCTCCTGCTATTGCCTTTGCAAAATCTCCGGTCTGCTTGACTCCGCCGTCAGATATTACGGGTATTCCGTTTTTTGAAGCAATCTGTGTGCATTCAATGACAGCAGTCATCTGCGGGATGCCCACTCCTGCTATGACTCTTGTAGTGCAAATTGATCCTGCTCCTATTCCAACTTTGATACAATCGGCTCCTGCTTTTATAAGATCAAGAGTTGCTTCTGCAGTTGCCACATTCCCTGCTATCAGATCAACATTAAATTTGTTTTTAATCTTCCTTACCATATTAATCACACCTTTGGAATGACCGTGGGCAGTATCCACAACAATGACATCAGCACCGGAATTCACAAGTTCGCTGATTCTGTCCAGAGTATCAGGTGTAATACCTACAGCAGCGCCTACTCTCAGCCTGCCGAATTTATCCTTGCATGATAAAGGAAAGCGTTTTCTTTTCTGAATATCTTTAAATGTAATGAGACCTTTAAGCTTTCCCTTTTTATCAACTACAGGCAGTTTCTCTATTTTATATCTCTGAAGGATCACTTCGGCTTTTTCAAGATCCGTCCCGATAGGAGCGGTTACGAGATTTTCCTTTGTCATAATATCCGAAACAAGCTGAGTTTCATCCGGTTCAAACCGTAAATCCCGGTTAGTAAGTATTCCGATAAGCATATTCTCCCTGTTGACTATGGGGATACCTGATATCTTATACTTCTGCATAAGGAACAGAGCATCTGAAATTTTTTTATCCGATGTCAGTGTAATCGGATCAAGTATCATTCCGCTTTCACTTCTCTTTACTTTATCCACTTCTGACGCCTGTTTCCCCGGAGGCATATTCTTGTGTATAATCCCAATGCCTCCTTCTCTTGCAACTGCTATTGCCATTTCGCTTTCAGTGACAGTGTCCATTGCAGCAGAAAGCACAGGTATATTCATTTCAATATTCCCGGTAAGTCTTGTTTTAAGATCTACTTCCCTCGGAAGGACATTCGATCTGCTTGGAATCAGTAGAACATCATCAAAAGTCACAGCCGTGGATTTAATCTTATCCTGTTTCATTCAGTTTACCGTTTTTGCTTTTAAAAGATCTTTGTAAAGATTTTCCGGGATCATTTCGCCGTTATGCGACCGGACATACATTATGTGAAGATGTGTCGGTGATCTTGACGGATAAGCATTCTTACCGGTTCTGCCCAAAGTACCGAGTACCGTCCCGGGCTTGACAAAATCCCCGACATTTACCTTAACATCCTTCATGTGAGCATAAAAAAACAAACCGTTGGTGTAATTATCATATACATAAACAATATTCCCCCCTCTGATATCCATCATAGTATTATCCCAGTTCTTACGGGTCTCTACAACAACACCTCCGCTCATTGATAATATTTCTACTTCATTGCCGGTAACATCATCTATACAGTCCTGATTTTTGTCAGCAATGAAAATATCCTGAGCAGGATGACCTCCTGAATTTATTTCAAAAAAATCAAAACCTGAGGTAATGTATCCGCTGCCTCCCGAACCTCCTATGGCATTTGCATCATATCCCTTCACCGGAAAAACCCATTCTTCATCCGAATATTTAACCGTCTTTTTTCTCTTAACGCATAATTCCATATAATCCCACAGGGAGTTTGTCAGCTTATTCATAGAATCAACAGCATTCTGCCGGCTGATATTTCCTTCTCTTACTTTTTTCATAAGCGGTAACCATTCGCTGACAGACTGTGAATTAATTACATAAAAATTCTCATCCGCCCTGATCTCGTTTATTTTCTGAGATACTGAAAGCAATGAAATATTTATCGTCTTCATTTTCGGTTTTTTGTTTTTCTTCTTGTCGTCCGCCTTCGAAGGATTTGCATAGCTTAGACTGAATAAAAGGCAGATAAGAAATGCAACATGTAATACTCTCAAATGTTATACTGTTTAATTATTAAAAACCGGAATATTATTTATCCACAATTTCAATTTCATTTGTAACTATAACAGTTCCGTCCGGTTTTAAAGCGCTGACTTTATATTTGCCGGGTTTTTTAAAATTAACATCTTCAAAGTATACGTAATCCATGTCGGGCTGGGTATCAAACGGATATGTATCAACCGCCTCTCCGCTTTTCAGGTCAGTAATATTTATATTAACTTTTGTCACTCCGAGTTTCTTCTTTGAAGGTCTGATATCAACCATTACTGTAAGCCGTCCGGGAGTATACTTTGTACTTTTTCCTTCGCATTCATCAGAGCTCGATGTATATTTTTCGCAAAAGTAAAGTTTGTCCGTCTTTGTATCGCTTGTAAGTTCACTAAGCTTACCGCAGCCGATTATGAGTGCTGCAAGAATGACAAATGCTGAAATAATTCTGAAATAATTTTTGTAGTCTTTTTTCATAATTTATTTTTAAGGTTAAACATTATTCTGACATTAAAAAAAACCCGGAAGTTTTGAATCCGGGTTTACATTTTCATAATTAAAGACCTAATTTGTCTTTGATTCCTTTTGCCATACCGGCAATTCCTCCGGTTACATCTTTTCCGGACATAAGTCCTTCGACCTGCTCGGAAATCCCGGCGGGAAGTTTATCTTTCAGAAATCCCATAACAGTCTCAACGGCAGATTTTGCCTGATCAGGAGAGATACCTGTTTTATCAGTTACTAATTTAATTACTTCGTCCATTTTTTACTCCTTTATTTAAATTATAAAATCAGTTTTAATGAATTAAAACCAGCTTGTTTTCTTTCTTCTTGTGCTTCCTCCAATGCCAAGTACTCCGAGCAGACCTCTCGTCAGTTCTCTTGCAACTGTTCTTCCGACCTGCCTTGCAGTAGTGCTTGTGAGAACTTTTTCAACCGTGCTTTTCTCTTCTTTTCCGCCGTTGTTTGCTGCAGAATCTTCTTCAGTCTTATTTGACTGCTCTGCTGCTGCATTGAGTTTGTTCGTGAGAATTTCAAAAGCGCTTTCCCGGTCAATAACCTCATTATATTTCTGAATAATCTTTGACCTGGATACCAGTTCATTGATCTCATTTTCATTTAAAACATCCATCCTTGAAGCCGGTGCGCATAGAAGAGTCGCAGACAAAGGAGTCGGGTTCCCCTTTTCACTTAATACAGTTACTGCGGCTTCACCGGTACCCATTGATGTAAGCAGTTCTTCTATGTCATAAAATTCCGATATAGGATAATTCTGCGCAATGAGTTTGATTTGTTTTCTGTCATTCGCAGTAAAGGCTCTGAGTGAATGCTGGACCTTCATTCCCAGCTGACTCAAAACACTGTCGGGAATGTCAGTCGGATTCTGAGTACAGAAAAATATTCCCACGCCTTTTGATCTTATAAGTTTAATTATAGATTCGATCTGAGACAACAGTGCTTTTGAAGCTTCCTGAAAAAGAAGATGCGCTTCATCTATAAACATAACAAGCTTAGGAACATCAGCATCACCTTCTTCGGGAAATGTATTGTAAATTTCCACAAGAAGACAAAGTAAAAAGGTGGAAAAGAGTTTAGGTTTATTCTGAATATCCGTTAACCTGATAATTGATATCACGCCTTTGCCGTTACTGTCAATTCTCAGCAGATCTTCCACTTCAAAAGAAGTTTCTCCGAAAAAAAGATCAGCCTGCTGCTGTTCAAGTTCTATAACTTTTCTGAGAATTGTACCTGTGGAAGTAGTTGAGATTTTTCCGTAAGATTCTTCTATTTCTTTCTTCCCCTCCTCAGACATATACTGAAGCATTTTTTTGAAATCTTTCAGATCGAGTAAAGGGAGTCTGTTATCATCACAGTATTTAAATATAATTGCAACCAGACCCGCCTGTGTATCATTAAGTTCAAGTATTTTGGAAAACAATACCGGACCGAATTCGGAAACAGTGGCTCTTAATCTTGCTCCTTTTTCATTTGAAATCGAGAGTAACTCGACGGGAAATGCGGACGGAATGTACGGAACTCCTATCTTCTGCATTCTTTCATCGATTTTAGGATTTGTCACACCGGGCTGCGCAAGTCCGCTGAGATCACCTTTGATATCCATCATTAATACGGGAACGGATTTTGAAGACAGACCTTCCGAAATTATCTGAAGTGTTTTTGTTTTTCCTGTTCCTGTCGCACCTGCTATAAGCCCGTGCCTGTTCATGGTTTTCAAGGGAAGTCTGACATGCACTCCGGGAAGGTTTTCGGATTTGAAAATTGATCCTCCGAGAAGGATGGAATCTCCTTTAAAAGTATATCCTTCATTTATTGAATTTATAAACTTTTCTTTATCATCCATTTAAGTATAATAAATTAATTATGCCAAAATCAAAAATGATTTCAGTTCTTTGTCATTATAATCAATTAATTATTTTTATAAAATTTAAAAATCTGCGGCAGTACAGAATTATTATTCAGGAAACATTGTCAGACTACCGGCTTTAAAGCTCTATCTTATTAATACCATTCTCTTTGTCCGGTCAAAATTATCCGTAATCAGTCTGTAAAAATATATTCCAGTTGACAGATTGCTGCCGTCAATAGTGACATTATATGATCCCTTATTAAGATATCCATCAAAGTAACTGGTCACTTCATTTCCGAGCATATCATAAACTTTAAACTTTGCATTTGTGCCTGAAGGAATTGTAAATTTAATGTTTGTAACAGGATTAAAAGGATTCGGATAGTTCTGCGACAAATTATATCCGCCGGCAATCTCCGTACCGTTTCCAGAAATTCCTGTTACTCCTGTTACATTTTCCTGTATTGCCTGATGAACAGTTGAGTATGCGAGCGTGGATTCAGTCTTATAAGCGAAAATTACTATTTTACAGTTTTCTGCTGTCCATTGATTATCAATTATCGTTATAAAGTTTTTTGTAATATTCTCGTTTGCGTTCCATACATTATTTGAATTAAGATCACCGCCTTCAGCGCCGTTTACCATGTTTCTGACAACATTATCATGGACATAATCCTGCACATATCCGGGAGTACCGCATTGCGAATAATAATTCTGCTGATAAATAAGATTGTTTTCAATGACAACAGCATTAAATTTGTACTGCCCTGTTAAAATTTCAGCCGCGGAGAAATTAACGCTGACAGCAAGTTCGCGTGTAATTTCATTATATGACTTTGAAGCAATTGAGATATCTACAACTGATTCGGGAGATGAGGAATATCTTTCCTGTACGCTTGTGATCCACTGTGGATAATTTGTATTTTCAGCAAGAACAGTTCTGTCAATATCTGCAGTCGGAGTAGCTACCAGACCTAATAGTTCTATGATGTGATTTCCGTTGAAGTTTCGCCAGGGATCATTGCTGAAGGCATGATAAGCCAGAATAATTGTCTGAGGAAACTGAGATTGAATTGTATCCAGCGTCTGATGCCCGCAGGGACAGTTGCCGCACCATGTTCCGGTGACATACTCTATAAGAACATTTCTCGGTGAAGAAAACGAAACTGAACCGGATACAATGAAAATAAGAAATGAAATTCCGGCAGAAAAAATATTTTTTTTCATTGAATTGAATTTAATTAATGAATCAATGCGCCTGTTTGAAGAAGGGTTCATAATAATTTTTCCCGCATTAATGATATTGATAATAATCTATTCTTTAATTAAAAAAATTCCTTTAAAGGGTCTGTCCAAAAAGTATAGATGGAGTTAAATTGAAAATATAAAAAGTTAATTTACATTCTGGATTCCCGCCCGCCTTGCCGCGAGGCAGGCATTCGCGGGAATGACATTTAGGTAATAATGACTTTTTAGACAGCCCCATATAAATCCGGAATTCCGATATGAATTTGATACAAATAAAAAAGGCGGATCTGAGATCCGCCTTAAAGAAATTTTTTCCTTTCATTTCCAATACAACTTTTATTTCAGAAGCATCATTTTTCTGATATCAGTAAATTCGTTTGACTCAATTCTGTAATAATAAATTCCGCTTGATAATGCTCCGTATTCTCTTTCATTGAAATCAACCTGATAATTTCCGGCTGTTTTGAATTCATTTACCAGAGTAGCGACTTCTTTTCCTAACATATCATAAACCTTGATTTTAACATTGCCGCTCTTTGGCAATGAAAAATTAATCACTGTAGAAGGATTGAAGGGATTAGGATAATTTTGTTTAAGACTGTATTCAGCCGGAATTTCAGTTCCGAGCTGTGTAATACCGATCGTAGTAGTCCATCTTGCAGTCTCAACTATTACATTGCCGATATTCAGGGTGACAGCCGTATCATTACCTGAACTGTCAGGGCTGGTGTAAGAGTTTGCTCCTCCGCCTGTCCAACCTCTGAAATAATAAATTGTTCCGCCGTTATTTACTACCCTGGAAGTTACGCCGAAAGTAGCTGAAGTAGCTGAATCGTAAAAAATATTTCCTCCGAAAGTAGTACCCTGTGCAGAGACTACCGTCAGTCTGTATTTAATTTTATAAAATGCCGTCAGACTCAGACTGTTATTTAAAGTTATAGTGTGGGTAGTATCGCCGCCGTCCGACCAGTTTTTATATTCGTATTGAGTAGCTCCTATAATCCTCGGGCTGACTGCCTGAACGGTTACATTTGTTCCCAGCGGAAATATAATCTGCTGCGGCTGATTGTAAGAGACTCCGTTAACTTTGAATTCAGCAATACCGGGTCTGTTTGTTCCGATAGACAACTGCGCAGAGTTCACAAGTAAACTGACCTTTCTTATATGCACGGGAGGTCCGTCAGTACCTTTTCCGATTACGTTCATTGCGTATGATCTTGAAGGAACTGCACCGTTTGTTTTTACAACAAGAATAACAGAATCAGGAAAAGCCGTTATTGTATCTTTCCCGTTCTGAAAAGAAAAATTTATACTGCCTGCTGTGGGCAATGTATCAAGGGTTGCCGAAAATCTGACTCTTTGCGAAAAAGGTCCGTTGACTGCCGGGATCTTTATTCCGAGTTTCACGCTGTCATTGTTTCCGACGCTGATTACATTTGAATTTACGGTCATTGCAAAGTCAGGATAATAACCTGTATAACTTCCGAGATTGTTTGCTCTTCCGTCTTCCCAGACTACATATGATGTATTACCGATTGCTGAATTTCCGAAATAATCACCGATATATTTTTCACCTCCGGGCTGACTTACAGCCATGTTATTTGGATTGAATGGCGCATTTGAAACGGCAGTATTTGGAGAAAAAGTGAGACCTCCGTCAGTAGAAACTGTGCCGTAGACTTTTGTTAAAATATTTCCCGTAGGATCTTCTCTAGAATCAAACCATGAAATGAAAACTTTTCCCGTCTTGCTGTCAACCGATATTGCAGGATCCCACTGGTCTGTCGTTGTCGCATCATCGTTCACTCTGACAGGTGCCGACCATGTTTCTCCGAAGTCCGTTGACCTGACTAAATTTATATCTGTAATGTCTGCGGTACCCGGGTTTCTTGCATATACAATGTAAACATTTCCTCTTGTGGATCTATAGCTGTTATCCGCGGCCATTCTTGGAAAGTTGTTCATTCTTATGCAGTTCTTTACCGTATATCTTCCTGCACAGACTATGCCACCTGAAACAAAGGTTGAAGCAGCCACCTGGCCTGAAAAATTTACTCCGCCATCCGTAGATCTGTTAACGATTATTGAACTACCGTTTATTGCTGCAAAGTAAACGCTTCCGCCCTGAATTCCTCCGTTTGGTCCGACTGATACGTAAGCGCCCTGACCTCCTATAAAAGTCTGAGGGGAACTCCATGTAGCAGCTCCGTCCGTGCTTCTGGTAAATCTCATTCCGGTTGATCCGAACTGTCTCCAGCCGACATACAGATTATTTGAATAGGGACCTGCTGTCTGATCTGCTGTGATCCACTCTTTATCTGAAAGTCCCACTGTTGTTGAAGCTATGTTATAAACGGCACTCCAGGTTATACCTTTATTGGTGGATTTGGCTACGCAGACTCCGTAAGTACCGCCGTTCTGATACAGCTGTGTATAATATGCGTTTCCAATGCTGTCAAATGCAAGCACCGGATCACCGAGTATTGAAAATCCGACAAATGAAACATTGATTTTAGTCCAGTCAAAACCGTTAAGAGTATAATAGTAACCGTTAGTGTTGAATGCGCAGATACTATTAAACGGGTCTCTGGGATTTGTAGCTATGTGAGGCTCACCGAAGTCAACACCAAGCGCAAAATTATCAAAGCCGTTTACTGTAACAGGATTGCTCATTACTCCTGAAGGAGATATTGTCATTCCCGGCGGCTGTATTGCTATTGACTGAGGCAGATCGGAATTTCCGATGACAGAATACTGCGCCGTTGAAACATTACCGTATAATATAAACAGCATTGTTATTACCGGTAGCAGGTAACTTACTTTTTTCATAAATTAATTGAGTTTGTTTATTTAGTAAAAAATTATTCAGATAAATTTAAAACAGAAATTGCCTCAAGGAGTGTTTCAAATCAGGCGAAGTAGTATGAAGTAAGCATTTTAAGAATTAACCCCTTTTATTTATTCAGTTTAAAATATTGATTAAGTTAAAATTAATTTTATAAATAAGTATTTCAAGTGATAAATTATAAATTGTCCGGTGAAATATTATACAAAACATAAATATCAGTTAAGATTTTTTCTCAGGGAAACAAATACCCGGCAACTTATCTAACTCCGTCTATGAAAATCAGTAATCTATTCTCAGAGTTGCGAAATAATATTTATCACTGAATTTTTTGTTCTGATAAATATTATTTATTAATCTCTGAACGAATTTCATTTCTATAAAAAATTGCCTTATAAACTGCCATGACAGATTGGCAGTTATGATATCACGGTCAATTCTGTTCCCCCTGAGAAACGCGGGATCAGAATAAGAATAGCCGGATGCATTGTTGATGTTCCCTCCGTAATTGACGATTACCCTTCCGAGAGAATCTTTAACAATACCGTTTGCAGACCTCTGGTGCTGATATAATACGCTAAGTTTAATCCGGTTTGTAATATTGTAATCGAGCTTAAGCGCAATTTCATCTGAATTAGGCTCAAGATGATGTCCGAGCGGCAGACCCCAGTTCGTATAATTTGTCTTGTTGGAAACATGCGTATAAACAAATGGATCCAAATGTGTGTATTCGGTTTTAAGATCAAGATTCGGAATTGTAAATGCATTTGCCCACATTAAACCGATCTGATATGCAAACTTGTTTGTGATTTTTGCATTATTTTTAAACAGAGTACTAAACTCAAGATCATCAACAAGAAACGATCCCTGCACGGCAATTTTATTTACCGGTATGACCATCATGTCAATTCCCATAATTGAGTTATTTACATTATTATCACCGGGCTGTGAAGCTTTATTTAGTTCGGCTGAAGTCAGAAAACTTACGGGATTAAGGAAAGTAAAACTAAAGGGAGAATTAGCTATACTGACACTTTCGAAGAATCCCATTCTGAAAGCGTCAGAAAATCTGATATCAATCCTGTGGGTGGAAATGTTTTTCGAATCAAGGGGTTTGCCGAGAGAATCTCCTCTCAGACTTCCGTACAGGAATGAATATGAAACGGATTTGTATGCAAGATCAAGTTTCAGAAAATCGAAGGGAACGGAATTGTTTGACAGAAATAATCTGTCAGTAAATCCGAAACCCTGATAGACCGGATTTCTGCCGACTGTCAGAGCAAGCCAGTTCTGATTAGCTCTGTACCTGAGATATCCGTCAAATGTGTCAAAGTTTCTTCTTTCATACTGGAATTTGTACTGCGCATACAACTTTGGATCCGTATACCTTGCAAAATTCACATCATCCGTATCACCTGAAAGCTTTTGTCCGTTAGTTGCCCTTAAATAATATCCGACGCTGTTAAATAATGTTCCTCTGAGTCTGAAGCCGAGTTCTCCAAGAAGGATTGAATTCTTCCCGAGGGAATCACCGTCAGAACCTCTCTGTGAAACGCTTCCAAGTGCGTCAAGGAATAATGCAGCGTTGGAATCGTTGTATGAATACAGATATTTCTGTTTTTCATCCGAAAAAATATTTTTTATCTCTTTGAATAATGACGATGATTTTTTAATACTGACGTTCATATCATATTCAAATTCCGTTTTGAAATCATCCAAAAGTTTTCTGTCAGTGCGGCTTATCCTGTCCTGCCTGCTTTCTATTATTTTCAAATATGAAGCAACCGTTTCCCTTGAAACAGGAATGTTGCCGGGATTATAATCCGTAATTACTTTCATGGTAAGCATTCTCTGAAGATAATCATAAACGGAATTATCGGGTTGAACAAGTTCAACTTGCGAATAGCTTTTATTCAGAAATGAAAACAAAAATATAATTACAATTGTAAGAAGTTTTTTCATTTATAGAAATTTAATATTTAAATAAGAAATGAATTCGGAGCAAGAATTTCAAAGCAGATCAGACGCTTAAAGCAATTTTTGTAAGCTGCTCTTCGGCTGAATATTCCGGTACAAGCTGTTTCAGCATATTTACAATTGCTTCCTTGTCATTTTCATGTCTTTTTGAAAGCAGCAGAGCAAGATTATGCTCAAAATGCTCCGGAATAAAGTGACTGGCGTTTGTGGCAATAAGAATTTTCCCGTGAATTGTCTTTTCATATTTTTCTCCGGGAATAAAAAGCTCTTCATACAGCTTTTCTCCGGGTCTTAGTCCGGTCGTAACTATTTTAATATCTTTTTCTACTTCATAACCGGATAACCTGATTATATCCTTTGCAAGATCGATAATCTTCAACGGCTTGCCCATATCAAGCACAAAGATCTCACCGCCTCTTCCTATGACGGAAGCCTGCAGCACAAGCTGGACAGCTTCGGGAATTGTCATAAAAAATCTTTCTATATCGGGATGAGTAATAGTAACCGGACCGCCTTCGGAGATCTGTCGTTTAAAAGTAAGGACAACGCTGCCTCTGCTTCCGAGTACATTTCCGAATCTCACAACGGAATAATTTTTTCCGTGCTCTCTAGCAGCTTTAAGGACTATCATTTCAGCGACTCTCTTGCTTGCGCCCATTACACTCGAAGGATTTACGGCTTTATCAGTAGATATGAATACAAAATGCTTTACATTGTGCTTGAGGGATAATTCGATCAGATTCTGAGTTCCTTTAATATTATTGCTTACAGCTTCGCATGAATTCAGTTCCATCATCGGTACATGCTTGTGAGCTGCAGTATGAAAAATCACATCCGGTCTTGTTTCATTCAGAATGCTGTCTAATCTGTCATAGGATCTGATGTTAGCTATAAAAGTTTCCACTTTAGTCTGAATAAACTTTCCGTTTGTAAGTGAAAGTCTCTTCATAACTTCATGATGTATGTCAAAGATAGAATTTTCACCCTGACCGAGAAGAATGATTTCCGAAGGATTGCAGTAAAGTATCTGCCGGCAGAGTTCGCTTCCTATTGAGCCGCCGGAACCTGTTACGAGAACTTTTTTTCCTTTAAGAAAATCGGCGACACTTTTAATGTCTGTCTGCACGGGTTCTCTTCTGAGAAGGTCTTCGATCTGAACCTGCCTTATGCTGTCAATTCTTACAGTCTCATCAAGAATTTCAAAAATTCCCGGAATCGTTCTTGTCTGAACACCGGTTTTTCGACAAATGGAAACAACATCCCTGATCTCAGATCCCGGTGCTGTCGGCATTGCAATAATAACTTTGTTTATATCATGCTTTGTTATTATTTCCGGAATACTGTTTCTCGTTCCGAGTACCGGCACTCCTCTGATCTTCAGCCCTTTTTTATCCGTATCATCATCCACAAATGCTACGGGATTCAGTCCGAGCTGCGGATTCCTCTGCATTTCCATTACAATAGATGTCCCGGCTTTTCCCGATCCCACTACTAATACCCTGTCTCCGTGATAAGACATATTTCTTCTTTCTTTCAGCCGCTCCATAAGTCTGAGACTGAATCTTGTACTGGCGACAAAAATGAAGGTGAATATTCCGTCAAGAAGCGGAAGTGAAAAAGGCAGGCTTTGAAACTCCAGCATTGAAATGCTGTTGAATATTACAAACAAAACGGTCTGCATCACTACAGCCCAGAAAATTATGAAGATTATTTTTGCAAGTTCATCTATACTTGCGCTGTTCCAGTATCTGTTGTAAAGTCCAAATTTGTAGAAAACCAGGATCTTTAATGTAAGAAAAATCAATGTGCACCATATTATCCCCGGGAAATAGGTATCGTAATCAATTTGTCCGTCTAATCTGATGATCAGAGAAAGAAGCGGTGTTAAAGAAAGAAAAAAAATATCTAAAATCAGAAAGTGTCTGTTTCTTAATTTCAGAATTCTTTTATTTAAAAAATTTTCAAACATAATTTTTTTTATTCTTGTCATAAATCAGCAGATCGGGGCGTACTAAAATCCGTCAGTAAATAAGATAACTGTTAAAAATCTTTCAATACAGATATAAAATGTTAAAATTCATTATAAATTACACAATGTATATAACTGTTTCAACAAATTTTTTTATGAGCGTCAATTTATTATTTTGCCGATGTTTTAAGTAAATACTGCCTTTAATGTATTCAGTATCACTTTAATATCCCTGAAAAATGATCTGTCGCTTAAGTAATCCAGATTCATTTTTATTTTATTGGGCATAATTTCTTTTATATAAAATTCTTCCGGGTTATCCGAGCTTTCAAGAAGTTCATTTTCATTTTTGTACTTGATTGAAGCAATGTCCGTAATTCCCGGTTTTACATTCAGAACTTGCTTCTGGTTTTCGTCATAAAGCAAAACATACTTTCTGACTTCTGGTCTCGGGCCTACAATGCTCATTTCTCCTTTTAAAACATTTATGAGCTGCGGCAGTTCATCCAGCTTGTATTTCCTGATAAAATAACCTGTCTTGGTTATTCTGGAATCTTTTCCTCCCACTGTAAGAAGTCCTTTGCTTTCAGAACCCGGTCTCATTGATCTGAACTTAAGCACTTCGAAATCCAAATCGTTTTTGCCGACACGCGTTTGTCTGTAAATGACAGGTCCTTTTGATTCTGCTTTTACCAGTACGGCGATAATCAGAAAAAGCGGGGAAAGCAGTATCAGTCCGAAGAATGAAAAAAATATATCAAATGATCTCTTGAGCATTTTATTTTTTCACTGCTTGTTCATAAGCTTCCCTGACTGAAGCCGTTATCATTTTAAGATCTTCTTTGCTGAGCTGCGGATAAACGGGAAGCGTTATCTCACGGGAATAATTATCATAGCTTACGGGATGATCTTCTATTTTGTAATTCAGTTCCCTGAAAACTTTTAGCATCGGAAGCGGAATGAAATGAACATTAACAGCTACCTCTCTTTTGTTTATTTCTTCAATAATCAAATCCCTTTGCTGTTCATTTATCTCTTTGATTCTCAGGAGATAAACGTGATATGAAGATTCTTTGTCATTATTTTGTGAAGGCGGGAGCTGAGCCCAATCGAATTCAGAAAAAAAAGAATTATAGTATTCAAATATTTTTTTTCTCCTGAGCAGAAGATCATCGGTGTATTTCCTTATCTGAGCCAGGCCAACGGCGGCGCAAAGATCATTTAAGTTTATTTTGAAACCGGGATATACAATGTCATAACGCCAGTTCCCTCCCTGGGATTTTGTGAAAGCATCTTTTGTCTGGCCGTTAAGTGAAAGGAGTCTCAGCCAGTCATACAGCTCTTTGTTATCAAACGGAGCAGGAAGATTCAGACAGATCGCTCCTCCTTCGGCAGTAGTGACATTTTTTACTGCGTGAAATGAAAACACTGTTGCGTCACACAATGAACCGCTTTTTTTGTTTTTATATACTGCTCCGATGGAATGTGCTGAATCAGCCATTATAAAAATTCTTCCGAGCTTTTTCTGAACATCATTCGACGGTTTAAAAAGTTTTTTGATTTCAGGATCATTTATTAAGTCGTATATCTCATCATAATCACAGGGATATCCTGCAATATCAACCGGAACAATGGCTTTGGTTTTTTCTGTGACAGCAGCTTTTATTTTATCAGTATCTATGCAGAAATCTTCTGTTACATCTACCATCACGGCTTTTGCTCCCAGATGTATTACGGCAAGAGCAGTTGCACAGTAAGTGTATGATGGAATTATTACTTCATCTCCCCTGCCTATACCGAACCAGTGCAGCATCAGCATCATTGCAGAAGTTGCAGAGTTAACGCATAGGCAGTGTTCTGTTTCTGAAATTTTTGATACTTCCAGTTCGAGCGCTTTTACTTTAGGACCTGTTGTAATCCAGGTGGATTTCAGAGAATCAAGGACTTCGTTTATTACATCATCATCGATGTAAGGCGGAGAAAAAGGTATCATTATTTGTTTAAGATTTAAGTTTATTCTGTTTAATTAATTTTCCTGACCTTAGCATAAGAATTAAAAAAGGAAGACTTAGAAATATGACGAATTCAACCGTATAACTGTATCTCACAAGTGATGATTCGACACTACTTACTAACAAAGCTTTGCTTATGAACATAATTCCGAAAAGAAAAACAATGAATGAATCATTATCACGGAATCTGCTTTTCAGAGTTCTGTATGCGCTTAGAACAAATGTAATCAAAAATACAAGCAGCCAGAGAAAATTTCTGAAAAGAAAATTATATATCAGTTCGTAATAACTATAAAGATGCTTTGAAAATGTATCTTTCAATTCAGTATTTCCATCCGTACGGATAAATCCGCCTGAAAATGAGCTTTCATTCATGGCATTCAGATAATAATTCCTGACTTCTTCGTTATCTGAACTGTCTGATGATATCTGTTTCCATTTTCCGGATTCCAGTTCCGTTAAATATTTCTTCTGTATAACTGCTCTGTCATAGGATTTGGAAAGTTCATCTGTATAATTACTTGTTGATCTTGTGTTATTAAAAAAATACAGGAAATTACATAAGAAAAATTTCAGATAAACTTTCGGATTTTTTTTTATGGCATCGACAGAAATTTCCCTTAATATATGCTGGATATCTGTATACTTCATTCCGGGGTTTTGAGATAAAAGACTTCCTGTCAGATTTATCTGTCTGAAAAAATTATCCTTGAATACATTGTAAAGCTTTGTGATCCCGCTGTTATTTTTCACGTAATTAATATCCCTTGAAGGAATTGAATCCAGCGTTGAGCTGATCGCTTTATTTACTTCCGGAGAATAATTTTCCGAAGGCTCCATGAAAAGAATTGTAACTCCGGAAAGATTTGCTTCCCCAAAAGGAGTGATAGTGAATTTTTTCAATGTTGCATAATTATAAGTACAAAGTAAGAGTAAAAGAATTGAAACGGGTATAATCAAAGCAATTAAATAAACAGCTTTATACTTATTCGCCAGTAAATAAATGATCAGAAATATTATGACTGCTCCCAGGAACAATCCTGCCGGACGAATGAATATCGTAACAGCTGTTAAAACGGAAAACAGCACCCAGTCCCGGAGTTTATCTCCTTTAAGAGCTGAGATCATAAATGCAGAAGTGAAAAGAAGAGAACTTATGAATAACGATTCCGTCAGAATACCTGTCTCAAGTATTACAAAGTAAGATGATGAAATAAATGCTGCTATTGAAACTGAAGAAATAAATGTAACTGAATTAAAATATTTATCAATGACTTTAAGAAGGTAAATACCCGAAATCACTGCAAGCAAACTCTGAGCGAATGCTATAGCAGTAAAACTCTTTGAAAAGATCCAGACGAATGAAATAAAAAGCGGATATCCGGGAGTGCGGATATCAAATAATACCTGTCTGAAATTAATTATATCAAATGCAGCGGCCAGATAGGAAGCGCTGTCGAAAGAAACATTCAGCGCCGGATAGTAAACATAATAAGGTATCCTTGTTAGCAGGAAAACAGCAATAATCAGCATAGATCCGGAAACGAAGCTGTTTTTTGAAATGAATGTTTTAAGTGCTGATATCATCAGGTTTGTTTTTTCCGGAATCTGAACTGAGAATATGTTTAAGCTGAACGGAAATCAGTCCGAGACCGAACATCAGAATTGAAATAAGGATACATCCGAGCCCGAGATAAAAAGTTATCGTCAGGCGGAAAATAAATGACAGTATGAAATTCAAAAATGCGGCAGCCAAAAGTCCGCTGGAGAAAACTATGAATATTTTTATCGGATTGTAAAAAAGAATAGCTTCCACAATGAACTGCAGGGTTCTGACAGAGTCTCTGAACAATCTGACCTTCGTTTTGCCCTCTCTCTTGTTGTAAGTAATGGGAAGATAACTTACAAATTTCCCGTTCATCATGTAAGCAAGCGTCAGAGAAGTCGTGAAGCTGAAAGTATCGCACAATTTTGAAAAATAAGGCAGGACTTCCTTTCTTGAAAAGACTCTCAGTCCGGAATTTATATCCGGTATTTTTCTTCCTGCCGTGAATTCAACAAGCTTTTTCAGTATAAGTCTCAGAATTTTTTTCTTGAATGATTCATCATAATTCTCTCCCTGCCTTGCCCCGACTACCATGTTGAATCCCTTTTTGTATTCATTTAAAAGTACAGGAATCATTTCCAGGGGATATGTTCCGTCGGCATCCGTAATTATAATTGTATCATGCTTCGCTGCAAGTATGCCGTCTTTAAGAGATCTGCCGTATCCGATATTGTGAGGATGCCTGATTGTCACTGCGCCTGCTTTGTCTGCAGCTTCGGATGTTTTGTCGGACGAACCGTCATCGACCAGAATGATCTCTGCATCAGATATTTCATTCTGCATAAAAATTTTTTTCAGCTGATCAATTGTAATCTCAATTACCGATTCTTCATTGTAAGCGGGAATAATTACGGAAAACATATTTGTTAATTTATTTTTTTATAAATGCTGATCAGTGAAATCCCGAACGGGGCTTTGAGCGGAAGTATTTTTTTGGAAAATGGCACGATATATTTGTCGAATAATCCGATTTCTCCTTCGGTATCATTTATATTTCCTGACTTCAGGGCTTTATAAACAGCCCAGTAGCCTAAAGCTCCGATCATATTGAAATAATACTGATCAATGAGTTTTATTCCTGAGGGAAGGTCAGCTGAATTCATGTCTTTCTTCGCATATCTTTTGAAATGACCGGCGGCTTTGTCAAAGTTTGAGTATAGGAACATATGCGACGGCACAAGAAGAAACAGCACTCCGTTTTTTTTCAGCAGACCGGTTAACTTCCGGAAAAAGTTTTTGTCGTCTTCCACATGCTCCATTACATTCATGCATAAAATAAAATCATAACATCCTTCTGCATTTATAAGATCGATGCATTCCATCTTAATTTTATTTTTAAATTTTTTTGTTTTAATAAAATCAATTGCCGGCTGTGAGATATCTATTGAATATAAAGAATCAAAATTTCCCTGATCATCTATGAGTTTTGTAAATGATCCCACTCCGCAACCTACTTCAAGCACATCACCCCGGATATACTCGCAGAATAATTCAAAAGTCCACTGATTATAATTGGTGGCTTTCTGCATCTGTTCGGCAGATGTGAACAACTCCGACATTTTATTTCTCCTCTTCGATTTGCTTGACAAAAACTGCAGGGTTACCGGCATAAATACTGAATGGTTTTACGTCATTGTTTACGACGCTTCCCGCTCCGATAACTGATCCTCTTCCCACGGTTACTCCTTTAAGAATAAAACAATTCGCTCCGATCCATACATCATCTTCCACTATTACCGGCTTTCTGACAATTTTGTCCCATCTTCTGAGCCTGTCCCTGTAAGGAACGTTGTGAGTATTCGTGTCGAGTATGATTGTATTCGCTCCTATCATTATCCTGTTTCCAAGAATTATCTCCTGTTCGCTTATGATCGTCGTACCGTTAAGATAAACTTCATTTCCGATCTTTATATTTCCGGATGAAGAAGTTCTCAGGAAAACTCCTCCTGCCAGATTTCCGGAATTGTAAGCGCATTTTGATGATATGAGTCTGATGTGATTTCCGATTTCAATTTTTCCCTTGTTTTCAATTCTCGGTATTCCGTAAACAGTAACATCATCTCCGTATTTCACTCCGTTTAATTTTAAAATTATTTTAAGAAAAGGTGAAGTAAGATATGTCCCGACTTTAGAAGGATGAAGCAATCCGTCCTTAATAAGCTCGTAATAATTGTCATTTCCCGTATCAAACTTAAGTTTGGCATTATATTTAAAAAGAAAACTCATTCTCAGATAAGTTTAAATTTTTTTCACTCCGCTTGCGCTCCAGCTTACAGCTTTGTAAGGTCTGATACTTATATTTTCAAATTCATCACTATTGAACCATTTTTCAATTCTATCTTTATTTATAAAATCCACCTGAGGCGCATTCAGTTTATCAAACACATTCAGATTATTTCTTTCAAAAGTCATTTTTCTGAAATTTCCGAAATATTCATAGAACGGAAGGAACTTTAGCGGAAGCATATATAAAGTATAAACAGGAACATAAAGGGCAGCTGTTACAACTTTCGAAAGAGCCAGCAGATTTTTCCTGCTAATATTTTTAAGAAACATTTTTCTCAGCGGCTCTACACCGTATCTGACAAGGGCATTTCCTTCTTCTGAATAAACCCATACGATGAATCTGCCTCCCTTCCTGACATGCTTCTTAAGATTTTCCGCTGTTTTATCCGGATCGTCGGTATGATGAATAACTCCAATTGAAAAAACAATATCAAACTTTTTCTTAAGATCCATTTTAGCAATATCGGCTTCTATGTATTCAATATTACTGAAATTCTTATTTCTCTCACGGGCAAGGGCTGTCGTATTCAGATCAACTGCAGTGACTGATTTTGCATAAGGAGCGATGAATGATGTATGCTGACCTCCGCCGCATCCGCATTCAAGAACTTCCTTATCCCTGAAATCTTCAAGAGTATTCGGAAGTATCCAGTCATTGAACAAAAACAATTCGTTATCCTGAAGCAGAGTCCACTGTTCAAGCCATTCAGACTGTTTGACCTGATGGCTGCTTATATTTTCTGTCATAGACATACTTGTTAAAAGTTTTAAATTCATCGCTTTCAATTAATCCTATCCAGCTTCCCACGGGAGCATTAAAACCGCTTTTCTTTTTGTTCAGCACAAAATCCGGGATAATATTTTTCAAAGCTTTTTTAAGAATGTATTTGGTCTGAAATCCTTTCATTTTTAATCCGGAATGTAATGACGCTGCATAGGATGCAAGTTCAGGATCAAGGTAAGGACTTCTTGATTCAATGCTGCTGTGCATTGCAGCCCTGTCAGCTTTTACAAGTATATCATCCGCAAGCCAGGTCATTCCGTCCACGTAAAGATTTTTATCGAGTGTATCAAGACCTTCGGCTTTGTCATAATATTTTTCAAATATATAAAACGGGTCTGTATCGGATACAAGTTCGGCAAATTCGCTACCCATTATCTTGGTTCTTTCTTCCGGACTGAAAAACTGTCTCCAGAGATAATGCGCTTTTTCGGGAGAATGAAGAGTTCCGTTGAGAAATTGTTTCTGCTTGTACTTCCAGTTCAGTTTTTTACTTCCGTCTCCTGATCCTGAAATGTCCATCATTAATTTTCTTAAAGATTCAGGAACTGATTTTGCATACTTATAATACTTATCTGCCTTGTAAGTTATGTATCCTGCGAAAATCTCATCCGCTCCGTCGCCGCTTAAGACAACTGTAACATATTCTGAAGCAAGTTTTGAAACTTCAATCATCGGAATAAGTGAATTATCGGCAAACGGTTCATCATAAGCGCTGATTGCTTTGTCAATAAAATCCAGACCGTCAGTTACTTTGCAGATCAGACCGTGATGTTTTGTATCAGCCCATTGCGCCATTCTGTCTGCATCAGGAAGTTCGTTATAACTCTTTTGACTGAATCCGACGCTGAATGTATGAAGTTCGCCTTTGTGAAATTTTTTCATCAGCGAAACAATTGAACTTGAGTCAATACCTCCGCTGAGAAATGCTCCGACAGGAACATCACTGATCATTCTTCGTTTGACAGATTCCTCCAGAAGAAAAAGAATTTTAGCCGCTGCCTCATTTTCAGTATCCTTTGTTTTTGTTCTGAATGAACAGGAATAATCCCAGTACATAACTTTCTTTTTCTTTTTTCCGTCCTCACTGAAAACAATGTAAGTTGACTGTTCAAGCTTATAAATGTTTTCGTAAAATGTCATCGGCGCAAGAATATATCCAATTGCAAGATAACAGTTCAGCGCTTCAAATGAAATTTTTACCGGCACCGATCTGTCCTGAACAAGCGATGTAAGCTCGGATGCAAATGTTATGTTGTTGTCGTTGTGAATGTAATAGTAAAGCGGTTTTTTTCCGAATCTGTCTCTTGCAATTGTAAGTTCTCTTTTCAGATTATCCCATATTGCCAGCGCGAACATACCGTTAAACATTTCAAAACAGTCCGCTCCGTATTCGGCGAATGAGTTAAGGATTACTTCAGTATCGGAATTTGTATGAAAATTTATGTTTTTCTTTTCAAGTTCTTTTCTGATTTCCCGGAAATTATAGACTTCACCATTATAAACAATATGATACCTTCTGTCAGCTGATCTCATCGGCTGATTGGCTTTTGAAGAAAGATCAATTATAGAGAGCCTTCTGTGACCGAGAGTTATTGAATCCAAACTTATAATTCCTTCATTGTCCGGTCCCCGGTGTTTTAATTTATCCGTCATGGATTTTACTACAGAGGAAATTTCTCTGCATCCGTTTTTCCAGTCTGACTTCCCGGCAATTCCGCACATATCTAATAATTGTAATATTTTTTAAACCAGTCCACGAACAGTCCGATGCCTTCCTCTATCCTTGTTTCCGGCTTGTATCCTGTGTATGCGGCAAGTTCAGATGAATCCGCAAAAGTCTTCTTTACATCTCCGGGCTGCATTTCCTTAAAAATCATGACTGCTTTTTTTCCCAGCGCTTTCTCAAGGGTTTCAATAAAGTACAACAGATTTACCGGATGCTCTCCTCCTATATTGAAAAGTTTATAATCTTTTACAATATCTTTTTTTATAAGCCTGTAAACGGATTCGATTACATCATCAATGTAAGTAAAATCCCTTTCCATGTCGCCTTTGTTATAAACATCTATCGGAATGCCCTTCATAATATTCAGGGCAAATTTATAATACGCCATATCAGGTCTTCCCCAGGGACCGTAAACGGTAAAAAATCTCAGACCGGTCATTGGGATATTGTACAAATGATAATATGTGTAAGCCATTAATTCATTAGCTTTTTTGGTTGCAGCGTAAAGAGAGACGGGATGATCTACATTGTCTTTCACTGATGAAGGGACTTTCTGATTGTTGCCGTAGACCGAACTTGAAGACGCATATATAAGGGATTTTACACCGAATTCCCTGCAGCATTCGAGCAGATTGAAAAAAGCATTAATATTGCTTCTTATGCTTACATCAGGATTTGTGATTGAATATCTTACTCCGGGCTGAGCTGCAAGATTGATCACATTGTCAATTTTTTCTTTTACAAAAATTTCTTTCAGAGCTTTCATATCAGCCATATCTGATTTAATGAATCTGAAATTCCCGGATGTTCTTAAATTATCCAGCCTGTCCTCTTTTAATTTCAGATCATAGTATGAATTCAGATTGTCAATACCGGTAACTTCAATGCCTTCTGCGCATAATCTTTTGCTCAGATGATACCCGATGAATCCTGCTGAACCGGTTATAAGATATTTCAAATCAAAAATTTTGTAGTTTGTAAAATTATTTTTTCAGATGCTGCTTTAACCTGTTCCTCATTTTTATGTAATGTGAAAGTCCGGGATAAGTGTAATATCCCTTTGCAGGATTTTTTCTTTCAAGTCTTTGTTCTTTCCCGCTTTCAAGTAATTTCAGAAAATTCCCGACTTCACCGAGACTGTCATAAATGGCTTTGTGTCCGATGAATGAATAATTGTGTTTTGTAAGATCAATGTCTTTTGCAATACCCTGAACAAAAATCTCGCCACCGTCTATTTCATCATTCATCCGTAAAAAAGTATATGCGAGTTTATCATACTCACCGTTGTAAAGTGTCCAGAACGGAGAATATAATCCTTTGTATTCAGGCGTAAGACCTTCGTGCCAGAGGAATACTCCGTACTTAGGTATAGACCTTATCTTCTTTCCGAAGAAATCATTTACGCACATTGCAAAGATTATATCAGGTTTCACTTCATTAAGAAAATCAATTACCTCTTTTTTATTCACATTATCCGAACTGATTTCCCTGAATTTCAGGTCTTCAAACTTCCTTCCCTTCTTTTTCCAGTAAGGTCTGATAACTTCCCGTTTCAGAAATCCAAGTTCCTTTACGGCAACTTTTTTCTTTACATAAAAAAATAAAAACAGTTCGTCAATTACTTTGAGGAATCCGTATTTTTTCGCCCTTTTAAGTCCGTACTGAAATCTTCCTTTCCAAGTCTTTCTCCAGGTAGCAGAGTCCGACCATACAACTCCGGCAATTTCGGTGTTTTGAGATAACCAGTCGACGACAAGTTCATCAAATTCATTTTTAGATCCTATAAAAACACTTCGCATTTACTGTTAACTGTTTGAGCTTTTGAGTGAAATAAGTTTTTTTGAAAATTCATCCGTTAATCTGTCTCTGTCAAATTTACTTTCTGCAAGATTTCTGCAGTTCAGTGAAATTTCATTCCTTAACTCAATTGAATTTTTTATCTCCAGAATATTTTTTTTCAACGTTTCAAAATCCTTCGGTTCTGATATCAGTCCTGCTTTGTTATCCCTGATAATTTTTGCGCCCTCGCCTGAACCTGAAAATAATACAGGCAGTCCGGCTGCCATAGCTTCATAAATTTTAGAGGGAACTGCGCCATAAATATTGTTGACAAGCGGGATTATCGTGCAGTAATATTCGCTTAACAGTTCCGGAATTTCATCGCGTTTTACGCTTTCGTGAAGGAAAATATTCCTTCCGGGATTGCTGTTGATGTATTTTTCCAGAATGTTTCTCTCAGCACCTTCTCCGTAGATATGAAATTCAGCTCCGAGTTCAGTGAAATTAATATTCATTGCGATATCAGGAATTCCCTGAGCTACTCCGATCAGACCTGCATAGACTATTTTTATATTTCCGTTCTCTTTATCATGAAGCGCCGGTTTCTGAAATCTGCTTACTTCTACGCCGTTCCTGAACAGGTAAACTTTTTCCCCGGCAGTTTTACTTATGTGATTTATTATTTCTTCAGACTGTCCGGTACAGAGAAAGGATTTTTTATACAGGAACTTCTCAAGTTTTTCTATCTGATCATACAAAAAGCCATCGCCGATCACACCAAGCTCCTTGGCTGTCAGAGGCCATATGTCTGATACGTTCATGATCAATTTTGATCCTGAAAATAATGACAGCAGATAAGCGCTCAATCCGAGAGTCAGCGGAGGACTTTCTACAAACAAATAATCCGCGTTGTATTTTTTTAACCTGAATAAGCTGAGAAGGCTTGTAAAAGAAAAAGACAGCATTGAAATTATTCTGGGAATTCTCTTATGGGAATTTGACGCATAAAGCCAGTATCTTAAAATTTTTATATCCCCGGCAGTTTCCTCGGATTTAAATTTTCCTCTGTATTCATCGAAGATCCTTCCTTTCGGATAATTTGGCATTCCGGTCACAACCGACACCTCCCAGCCGTCCTTTATAAGTCTTTTCGATAATTCCAACAGACGGTTTGAAGGAGCTCCGATCTCCGGAATAAAATACTGAGTAAGAATGACTAACTTCAATTCAGCTTAATTGAGAATGAAAATGTTTCATCTTTCCCGCCTTTGTCCTTTCAATTTTATCCACTCTTTTTATTTCAAAGCTCAGTCCCGGTTCAAGATATACATCCATCTTTTTCTGAATGATCGTTTTATCTTCCTGTGTAACATCACTGTCGGAAACAACTTCAAAAATAAATCTGTCAATTGAAACCTGCTTAATAATGAATTCTCTTAAGATTCCGCTTCTTTCAAGAATATCTCTTGTAATAAAATAAAAAGTAACTCCAGAAGATTTTTTTCCGCTGGGAAGCAGAATAATATCGTTAACTCCTCCAAGAAGCTGTTTAATAATGATTTTATCTTCACTCTTTTCAATTACTGCCTTATCACCTATTTCGTATCTTATAAAAGGCATTGCCTTGTTGTGCAAAGCGGTCAGAATTATTCTGCCTTCGCCACCTTTTGTCAGTCTGTTGCCTGCATCATCCAGTATTTCAATGAAAATATTTTCTTCGGAAAGTTTCCAGTTTCCTTTAAAATCCTCAAAAGCTATCAGATCCACTTCCGATGTCCCGTACTCATTTACTGCCGGCACTCCGAACGCCTCAGTGATTATTTTTTTATCTTCTTCAGTGCAGTTTTCTGAAGTGCAGATACAGACTTTTAAAGACGGGCAGACTTTTTTAAGTATAATGTTCTTTCTGATAATGAATCTGGCGAAGAGAACGATTGAATTTGTATAACCGTAGATATAATCAAATGCGGACGATTCAAATCTCTTAAGAAATTTTTCAAGCATTTCATCCGAAAGGTCAAAGACGGGAAAGCGGAGCCGGTTGGAAAGAAAATCCTTGAACTTCTCTTTCATAAAATCAATTCTTTCAAACGGTATCCCGTAAAACCTTGCCTGACGGGAGTTCAGTGTCAGTCCGAAATCTTTATATCTGTTCTTTATCAGAGCCCAGGTCATGGCATGGGCAAATTTATCTTTGGCGTAACTGAAAGGATGTCCGGAAGAACCGGAAGTGTATCCCGTGTAAAGATCTTTCTTCGGTACAGAATCTGAAATCAAATTCTTATCAGAATTCTGATAATCGCTTTTTACGATCACAGGCAGATCTTCCCATTTATCAGGTAATTTATTTCCGGTTTTATTCCTGTAAAAATCATTGTTTGCAAAATGGTACTTTGCAATTTCCCATCTTTTATTCAGATGCCATTTTCTGAATTCCGGTTCGGACAGAGACTGAATCATTTTCAGTTCATTCTCAGCTTTTGCCAGAGGAAACCTCTTTAACTTTAAACTTAACTCAAGGAACGACATACTATTATTTTTTTATCAGGGGATCAAGAAGATTAAACCATTTTTGTTTCAGTATTTCCCAGTCAAAATCCTTTACTTTATTCCTGGCATTCTCTGACAGTTTCTGTACAAGAGTGTTATCGGAAATTAGTCTTTCAATTTGTTCGGTAAAACTGTCCACATTATCCGGAGAAACAAGGAGTCCGTCAGTATTATTTTCTATGAGAAACGGAATACCTCCTACATCTGTGGAGACGACCGGCAGACCTAAAGCCATTGCCTCGATAACACTTACAGGATGATTATCATAGTCCGTAGTATTTATAAAAATATCATAATCTTCAGATAATTTTATCCATTCGTCTTTTGAAAGTCTGCCGGTAATTTTCAGCGAATCGGAAACTTCAAGCTCTTTTGCTTTATCAGTCACATGCTGCAGACTTCCGTCCTTGTCAGGACCTACCATGCATAGTTCGGTTTCCGGATACTTCAGCTTCAGTTTTTTTAAAATCAGCACAGCCAGTACCGGATTATATGTTCTGTCAAATGATCTTACCCATAAAAGTTTTGGTCTTACAGAATCTCTCTTTTTGAATTTATAATTTGCAACCGGAATAAAATTCGGAATGTATTCTACCTCATAACCTTCTTTGACAAAAATATTTTTCAGAAAAAGAGACGGGGAAATATTTTTATGTGATTTAGAAAAGACAAATCTGCAACACTCCGGTGATGACTTAAGTCTCTCATAATATCCGCCTCCCCGTAAAATGGGAATATATGGAATGCCGTAATGAACGCTGATTCGTGAAAGAATATAAGTATACCAGAATGCTCTCATGCTGTATGAATCAATAATGACAACATCGATCTTTTTTTTATTGTAAAAAAGAGCGAGCATCATATCAATCATTCTGTACAACTGATTTTTCTTATCTGAAACAGCTTTTACATCGTAATGCTCTGAAAGTTTTGGAGTTAATGTTTCAATGAATGTTGGTGTAAATCCGAATTTTGAAAGTATATTCCCCGCATACAGGATCATTGACGGAGTCTGACAATATTAATGAAAGCCAAACCGTAAATAAATCCCGGAGCGGCTGTTCTCATAGCGGCGTGACCCAGAGTTATAAACACAAACACTACGCAGAGTATCAAAATGATCTTATTATCGGATGATTTCAGTTTAAAAAAATATTTAGCCGGAAACAGCACTAAAATAAAAATTGCAACAAGACCAAACAGACCGTGTTCGGCAAGCATTCTTGAATATTCAATATGAGCGGCTGATTCCACACCGCTGATCTCACCCCGTTTCTCACTTGCCATTCCGGGTCCTACTCCCGTAAGGACGTTACCCTGGAATATTTCCATGTCTTCCTGAAATATCTCTTCCCTCCCGCTGAACATATTGCTTTTTTCCTTATTGTACATTGATTCTCCCTTGAAACGCATCTCAAGCAGTCCGCCACTTACATCATTCACATAATAAAACCCCGCAAAACCAATTACAAAAATTGCAAGAAATGCATACACTACTCTTCCGATTCTAGCCTGAAAACCTGCATCTGACAAAGACATTATTACTATACAGAAAATTATTGCCGCCATGGGCGCAAGCATTCCCCCTCTGGAAAATGTAGCAAGTCCTCTGATAAGAAATCCGAGAAGAAGGATCACATTCAGATACTTCAGTCTGAACAGTCTTATGTTAAGGAAATAAGCCATTGCAATAATCAGTATTCCCAGGCCAAAAATTGTTGATACCTGATTAGGTCCGAATCCTCCGCTTGCCTGAAAATTAGATTCCGTCGTAAATTCCATTTCTTCAAGCGAGCCGGATCTGAAATAAACGAATATTGACATTGCAGTTATAGGATACAGAATGCTTAAGAATAATTTTCTTAACTGCACCGGATTTATTTTCCTCCTGAAAAAATAGACAGAGGAAATGGTCAGAATTACTGGTCCGGATAAATTAAAAGATACCATCTGACGTGTAAGATCAAATGTGGGATATTCCACGAAAAAAATTGAAGGCACCATTAGCAGTATAAAGAAAATAAATATTGTAGGAGTTTTTTTCTTTATCTTTTCAACAAGAAATCCCGTTATCAGAAATAATATCGCTGCATATTTACCGTACTCATAACCGAATCCCCCTGAATTCATTCTGAATAATACTTCAATTCCGATTACAAAACCCGCAAATATATGCGCTGATCCGTCTGCATTTTTGTTGATGAATATTTTGTACATCCCTATGGCAACGATTATCAGCGAGTATGTCGTACTGAGTTTCGGATTAAAAAGCATTGACATACTCAGAAGTATTGTTAATGCTAAATAAATCTCCGCTTTGTAAGGTGAATTTTTCACTGTGGAACTAAATTTTTATTTGTTACAAAAGTAATCATTCTGATTAAATCTAACTATGTATTTTTTTTCTGAACTTCTCATTGGTCTGCATAAATTATTTTATCCTTCAGAGAATTCAGATAATGTTCATATGTAAAAATTCCTGAATCTGTTATGCACTTCAGTGACATTTCCTTGAGCTTCCTTCTTTCACTCAGTGCATAATCCAGTTTCATTCTGATTTCCTCAGCATTTATTTTTTTCAGAAGGAAGCTCTTCGACCCGTCAAAATACTGGCTAATTGATGAAACATCCGAAACCAACGGCACGCATCCGAATGCTGCAGCTTCAGCAATCACTTTTGGGAATCCCTCTGATTCGCTCGGCAGGATTATTATATGCGACTTCTCATAAATCTTTTCCAGATCACTCCTGCCTAAAAATCCTGTAAATGAAATTTTCAAATTAATTTCAGACGCAGATTTTTCGTATTTCTTCCTTTCGCTTCCGTCACCCGCAAAGATCATTTCGGCGATTTCATTTTTTCCTTCTATCATTCTCAGCGCTTCAAGCAGAATATCCACGCCTTTGTTTGATGTTAACGATCCTGCAAAACATAATGTAAGCTTTCCTTTAAAATCTTTTTCAGAACCAATTTTGCCGGCTCTGTCAAGTTCAACTTTATCAAAACAGGGATTCTGAAAGTCAAGTATGTGTTCTTTCTGACCTTTCCAGTAACCGTTAATGGTAACTTTCGATCCCTGATAATTATTTTCAAGCCACCATTTCTGAAATCTGTATGATAAAGGAGGATTTTCCATTTTCCAGTTGCCTGCGTATTTTACCCACAGCCTTGACCTGTTTTTTAATTTAAGAAACGGTAACACATAAACTCCCATTGCCGTCGGAGCTCTGAACTGCACCCAGTCTTCCCTGCTGAGATTTTTTAAAACTGAACTGATCTTCTTAATATTATAAGGCGCAGTAAATACAACTGACAGCTTCTGATATAATTTTTCTCCTCCATACGGCTTAAGGGAAATGAATTTGATTTTTTCGCTTTGATATTCTAAAGAACTGTCAGGAGATTCTCCGTCATGCAAAGGAGCGATATGATATATTTCATCGAATAATTTCAGAAGATGATTTACTTCCCTTACAGTCGATCCCCAGCCTGTTATCCTTCCGTTTTTTTTGTAATGAGGTGTATGTGAAATTATTGCAAGCTTCATTTATTTTCATTCCATAAACTAAGGCTGTAAAGCATTAAGATTCTCTGATAAATCCCCGCTCTGCTTATATCTGACTGCACACTCTCCCTGTCATCAAGGCCTCTGAAAAGAAATTCGATGTAATCTTTTTTAATGTATTGATGTACGATGTTTCCGTTTTTCAGTAAATTTTCCTGAATGCTGATGAATTCTTCTTTGCTAAGCGAAGTATCCAGCGGGATTGTAAATCCTTTTTTCGGAGCTTTGCTTGTTTTTGCCGGATAATTCTTACTGTGAATATATCTGAGTATTTTTTTTGTCTCCCTTAGTGATGATTTCTGAGAGAAAGGTATTGTCAGTGCAAATTCAGTCAGGTCTTCATCGAGAAACGGCACTCTGTATTCAACTCCGTTCAGCATCGACATCATATCTGTCTTGCGGAGATAATCGCTCAGCATCTGCTTTCTGAAATAATCAAAAACAACAACATGCCTGAACTCATCCGGAGCATCCGTTTTGAATACTGAATTATAAATCTCAACTCCGGGATAAGTATCAAACAGGAACGGACTTCCTCCGGGATATTCTGTCTTTCTCGGAAACCAGGAATGCCAGTCATACAATAACTCCTGCGGATTGTCTTCCCAGAGATCCGATACTCTTTTTATTGATCTTCTGTGAATTTTATTTGCCGTCAGATAAGCTGCGCTGAATATAAATGCTCCGCCTTTCTTTAATAATCCGTTCCTGCTTAAATTATAGACATAGGTAAGCCAGGTCTGAGAAGGATAACCGTTGAACAGCTCGTCACCTCCGTCACCTCCGAGCAATACTTTGGTAACTTTGCCGGTCGCCTTTGTAAGATAATATACATTTACCGCTGAAGAATCCGCATAGGGCTGATCAAAATCAAGAAGAATCCTGTTAAGCGTGTCTAAGTTCAGTTCTGTGTCAACATCCACAAACTCATGATTTCCTTTCAGTGTCTGTGAATAAATCCTTGCAATCTCTTCTTCATTGTATTCTTCATCATCAAATTTTATTGTAAGACCTTTAATTCTGTTATTGACTTTATTTGCAAATGCGTAAATCAGTGAAGAGTCAATGCCTCCGCTCAGTGCGACAGCAACTTCCACATCTGCAGTTAAATTCCTCTCTACTGCTTTTTTTAATTTTTCTTCTGTAAGTTCTGTATTCTCACTGAAGCTGTATTTGTTCGTATTTTCGAAATTATATGTATTAAGATCCAGCCCGGTGGTTTTACCTTCATTAATGATAACTACATTACCGGGTTTGACACAACTGATTTCTTTGTAAATTGTATAAGGCTCAAGACAATATCCCAGATTGAGAAAAGTTTTTAAAATACTTTCGTTAACTGTTAAATCTTTTCTTACTGACGGCACAATGGCTTTTATTTCACTTCCGAAAATATTCAG
>JAFDZQ010000005.1:0-31080 GCA_018266895.1 Bacteroidota bacterium | reverse complement strand
GTCCCTGTTGTCAAAAATTGCAAATGAGTAAATTCCTCTCAGCAGTTTAATAAACTCAACTCCAAAATTCAGATAACCTTCGAGAAGTACTTCAGTGTCTGATTTTGTTCTTAATTTAATATTTCCAAGCTTGACTTTTAATTCCCTGTAATTATAGATCTCTCCGTTGAAGATCAGATAAGCGTCTGCATTTACTGATTTCAGCGGCTGGTCAGCTTCAGATGAAAGGTCAATGATGCTTAACCGGTTATGTCCCATATATCCTTTGCCTGACAGCATTTCCCTGCTTCCGTCAGGACCGCGGTGACTGATAAGTCTTAAGCCTTTCTGAAGCTGAGGATAAATTATTTCAACTCCTTTTTCAAAATCAACAGCTCCTAAGAATCCGCACATATTCTAATTAATTTTTTCAATTTCGTTAATGTATCTTTTTATAATTTCAGACCAGTGATGAACTGCAGCCCATTTCCTCGCGCCATCACTGTAGTGACTGTAATTATTCTTTATTTCCGTAATCGCATTGCAGATTTCCTCATTATTATTCGGATCCACAATCAGTCCGCTTACTCCGTGTTGTATTGCGTCTTCCAGACCGCTGTTTTTGGAACCAATTGCAGGCAATCCGAAAAAATTTGCTTCGAGCACCGCTATACCGAATCCTTCAAAGTCACCGCTGCTCTGACTCTCGCTCAGCAAAATAAATATATCCGAGTCTCTGAGTATATTGTGAAGCTGTTCATCAGTGACCTGACCGTGAATGTAAAGATGTTCTTTTAAATTCTTATCCTCAAAATATTCCGTAACCTTTGAAAGATCAGCCAGACGGCCTGCAATGTTGTACCTGACTTCAGGATAAATTTTCAGAATTTCACTGAATGCATTCAGAACATTATGATGCCCTTTTCTCGGCCAGACTGTTCCTACCGATACAAGAGTAAGCTGATCTTTAATGTCCCGTTTATTCCTTAATTTCAGCGTATCCATTTTTTCAAAATTAAAACCGTTGGGAATTACTTTTATCTTTGAATCGCTGATCCCGGCGGGAAGTTTCGTTCCGGAAAATTCTGAGACAGGAATTATCAGATCCATATTCCTCATAGCTTTTGTGATAAACATTTTTTCGATTCTGTTTCCGGCATTTATATCTCCGCCGTGAGCTATAGCTATGAATTTGATTTTACTTTTATATTTCTTCAAAAACAAAGACGCATAGAGAGAGAATCTGCCGGAAAAAATTATATGTGTGAAGTCCTCACTCTTTACTGAATCATTAATTATTTTTAATCTCTCTCTGTAAGTTCTGTATCTGCTCCGGTATCTCTTAAATCTGATTATTCCGAAATTGTGTTTCTTATCGAATTCTGTTTCTTTTGTTTCATCGGTGTAATCCGAAGCGGTGATAACTTTTACATCATATTTATTCCTGCTTAAAAAATCCGATAAATTATAAGCGTGATTTCCGATACCGCCGGGTCCGGGCGGGAATTCAGTTGTAAGAAGTAAGAACTTCTTTCTATAACCACTCAATCCTGTCCCCTTCACTCAGCATAACCGTTGATCTTTTCCATGAAATTCCCAGCTGTAAAAGCAAAACAGGCAAAATGAATATTGCAGCAAGGGCGCTGAAAGGATACAGATATCTTTTGCCTTTCCATTTGTATGGAATAAGCGAAGGAAGAATTCCTATTATCAGAGCATTCCTGACAAAATCATGCGGAAAATATTTTCTGTAAAAATAAAGCACGCTGGGAAGCGGTCTCGGTGAAAAAAATTTTTTCGGGCGAAAAGCGTCCCATGAGCCCATTTGCCTTAAACCGCCTGTTCCAACTTTAAGATGTATTCTCTTTGCATAAGGATGTGAAATACTCCTGAATCCCGCAAGATAAGCCCTTAACCCGAATTCACCGTCACCCATTCTCTGTTTGTCAAACTGCCGGTCAAACATACCAGTCTTTTCAAATACTTTTCTCTTTACCATTGCGTTTCCGGAATCAAACTGATCAGCCCAGCGGAAGAAACTGTAGTTGGCAGGGACTTTATCTCCTACCGAAGACAAAGAGACTCCTGCGGATATATCCGCCTGAAAATAATCTATTCCTTTCAGATGTTCGGATATCCAGTCCGGCTCAACCCTTGAATCATCATCAAAAAAAAGGAAAAGATCTCCTGAGGATTCCTTTATAGCAGCGTTTCTTGCCAGCCACTGTCCTTTGTCTTTCTGATAAATTACATTTATTTCCGGTCTGTAATTTTCATAAAATTTTTTATCGGGTTCATCGCTCTGATCAGCTATGATTATCTCATAATTTTTATAATCCTGTTTTTCAATATCTTCAAGTACATCTTTTAAATATTCATATCTGTTCAGCGTCGGTATTATTATTGAAACAAGCGGGTTTGAATCTATCAGCTTTGATCTGAAATTTTTATATTCCGGATATTCACAGTGCGGATTGATCAGATCTGTCTTTTTAATATTTCTGGTTTTCAATAATGCTCTTATTTCATTATAAGGATTATGAAAAGAAAAAATGTTTTTAAGAAAGAAATAATATACCCTGTGATTCTTAAAATATTTTCTCACGAATATGTAATCATCTTCCGGAGTGAGATCCTCTTTATGGATCAGTTCGTTCAAGGAAATTTTCGCATTGGAAAGCATTACACCCCTGTTCCATAGCTGATAGCCTGTATCAAGATCCTCTGCAGTTTTTGATATGTATCCTGAATCTTTTATGACAAGTTTTTTTTCATCTTCGGTCAGAGTCATTAATGAAGAGTTAAAGTAACAAGTGGAAAAAGTATCCGCTTTTTCAGGGAACAAATTGAAATACCAGATCGGATTGATCTCTTTAAGAAAAGAAAAACTTTTTACGGCTTTCAAATATTTTATAAGTTTAAGTCTGTGTCGTAAAGCGTGAAATAAAATTTTACTCTGCTGTCAATGCTAAGCTTGTCCGAATGATAAATTATCCTCTCTGTGTTTCTTGACCTTATGAAGCCTGCTTTATGCAGCATTCTCTCTTCATCCGGACTGTTAGCCACAATCTGAATTGTCTGCGCTCCGTCCTTTACAGCTTCCCTTGTTATTTCAGACAGCATTTTTTTCAGTTCGGTTTCATCCCTGCAATACCATTCATAGACCTGATAATACGGCTTGAATCCCGAATGCAGTGCGTAACTACCTTTACTGTTTATAATTGATTTGATTTCTGAAGTATAATTTTCCAGTCCGTTAACTCTCCAGCTCATAAATTCTTTATCATGCACAATACCCGTAAAATCAAAACTTTCGTACCTTCCTGAGATCAGTTCAGTCAGTTCGCTCCAGTCTGTTTTTTTAAAATCACTTTCAGCTTTAAGCAGGCTGTTCTTTTTTAAAGAGTAATATGGCTGTATAAATCTGCTTATAACCGGAATTGAAAACTTTAATTTTTCCGGTAAAGCCCAGTTCATAAGATGCTTAACATTATTCGGAAAAACCATTGTCCTGCCGCTCTGCAGAGGCTTAAATCCGATGCTTAACATTACTTTCTCGGCACGCGGGCTTGGATTGTTCCCAAGACTTACCATACCGCGGCTCATCGCTTCTGCAAACAATTTATTCCCGATTCCTTTCTTGCGAAGATCAGGATCCACAATAAGATCGCAAGCCCACTGGGCATTGTATATTTTATTTTCATGTCTGATCTTTACGGGAATAAGCCCGAGCTGTCCGACGACTTTGTCATTTATTAATGCAATCAGCAGTCCGCTGACATCTCCTTTTTTTGGCCCGCGGAATTTCCATCTTATGTACTTTTCCACACGCCTCCTTTTTTTAGAAGGCCAGACTTTTAAAGAAAATTCTTCGTGACTTTTTACAAAATCATCCGAGTAAGATTTTATATCAATGCTGATGTTTACGCTCCCTGTCTTATGAATTTGTCCGCATACTCTGTGACTGTATATGTTTCAAGCTGATTCTCAGCGATGTAACCTTCCGCGATGTTCATGAATTCATTAAAGTTATCCGCACTCTCGGATTTATTTCTGCTTAATGCCGCAGGATGACCGACAATAACAAGTGCTTCATTTTTTTCAACAGCTTTTTCAAGATACTTCCTGGCATATTCGTCAAACCCCGTATAATGCTGAGGGACACAGAGTATATCATTGTGAATTTCCCATTTACCGAAGAAAAATTCTTCTTTTGCTCCGCTGTTTAATATTTTTTCCCAGACAGGTTTATATGAACGCAATACTCTGCACCATCTGTAATTCAGCAGTGAAAGCTGTCTCAGGATATATCCCGTATCTCCTCCTTTATGAAACGGATAAATCGCCCTGTCTCCGAGACTGACCGAATACTTTTTATACCAGCTCATAGGTCTGCTGTGCGGAGGGACAAAGCCTGAAACCGAATTCTCTTTACCTGTGCATTTTTCAAGCGCTTGCTTGCTTCTCTCAAGCGATCTGAATATTTGTTTATCTGTAAGATGTGGAAACCATTCATGCCGCCAGGAATGCGATGCAATCTCATGGCCCGCTTCGGATATTTTTTTTATCTGAGATGCATTTCCGAAAGGATATACGCTCTCTTCGGCTGCAAAGCCGATGCAGGCAAATGTCATTTTAATATTCTTCTCTTTTGCCTTAATAAGAATATTTTCGACATTTTCAATTTCCTCGTAGATATGTTTGAAATCGAAATTGTAAGGCATCGTGGAATTAATCTGACCTAATGCTGAATCATAATCCCAGATTATTATTAACTTGGCAGGCATAAATTTATTTTAAGTCCTGTGTAATTCTTCATTCTTTTTTCTTTCAACCAGAGCAATTGAAAACAGCGGAAACAAAATATACGGAAAATTATATCTCGATCTCGTTTCCGAAACCGGAAGCAGCGCTAAAGTATAAATAAGATAAGCCCACAGAATATATGTTGTAAGAGGAGAAAGATTTTTGTTCCTTATCAGATACATCAGCGGGAATAAAAGAATTATCCAGAATAAGAAGTTTTCTATTAACTGAAAAAAACTTTCTATAGTTCTTGATCCCGGATACTTCGTGTACTGAAAAAAATAGCTGATCGTCCAGTCCTGCCATCCGGAATACTTTATCAGTTTGAACGGAATACCTTTAATAAGTATATCAGGATGATTTTTTACAAAATTAAATGTCTCATTTTTTAAAGCATTGTCAAATTCCACTTCGGACAGTTTACTGTATTTATTCATAACCGAATCCGGAACACCGTTGTAATCCCCGACTTTCCTGGGATCGGTAGTAACATTAGAACTGTATAGCCCCAGGCCTGATGTCGGCATAAGTCTTATTGTACCGTAAATGTTATAGTTTCTGTAAACCCAGGGAAAGTAAAAAACTAAAAATGATATAAGTATAAGGGCGGCATTCTTTATTCCAATAGCCGGTTTATCATCTCTGTGCTTTTCAAACATAAATGGTATCAGAATAAAAATCATAAGGAAATTGAATCTTACATACATTTCAGCTGCAAGCAGTAATCCTATAAGTATCAGCTGATATGTTTTTCCCGAATAATTTTTTAAAACAATGAACAGAAGAATCAGAAAGAAGAAAAAGGAAAGCTGAGTGTTAGAATTGGAAGCCATAAAAAGCATGTTTGGAGAAAAACTCAGGTAAGCAAATGAAATCAGAGCTGCAATGTTTTTCAGATCTTTAAATAAATAATATCCTGAGATCAGCACTCCGAATGAAAACAAGATCATTATAACGGCATAAGTCACAGGATGGTTGTAAATAAGAATGCCCGCCGCAAAAATCACCGGTAATCCAGGCTGCCTGAAATTTCTCAATTCGACTCCGGCGAAGTCATAGAACTCGCCTTCTAATGCCAGCCTCTGCCCGAGTTTTTCGTGTTTCTCATAGTCACTGTCCTGCACGGGTCTGTTGTTGAAATCATGTACAGCCAGTATCAGTCTTAAAACAATTCCTGCGATCAGCAGTCTTTTGAATAAAATTGCTTTGTCAATTTCAAAAATATTTTTTTTAAATATTCTTAAGACAAGAAATGCAGCGGCAGCGATCAGAAAAATTTCAATTATATAATCCGTATCCCTGTACTGATAAACCATATAAAATCTGTTTATCAACCCGAAAAATATCAGGAGACATAAAAGGATGATGTTTCCGGTTCTTCCTGAAGAATCATAAATTTTTAGTAAATATTCTTTCAAATTATCCTTTGTAGAATTTTTTTATGTAAAACATTATATAATCAAGATCATCCTTTGTCAGTTCGTAATACATGGGAAGTCTCAAAAGGCAGTCGGAATATCTGTCCGAATTTTTCATTTCCCTGCCGTCGTGCTTATCCCTGTAATACGGACTTTTATCAAGTGACAGATAATGGAAGACTGCATAAATTCCTTTTTCCTTAAGATAATCTATCAGCAGGTTTCTGTCATTGAGATTTCTGCATTCAATGTAAAACATATGAGCATTGTTTACGGCATACGAAGGAATTTCAGAATATCTGAAATATTTTTCATTAGAAAGTGCTTTAAGATTGTCATAATAATAATTCCAGATCTCCTTTCTTTTGTTCTGTATGTCATCAAGATTTTCTAACTGTGCATACAAAAATGCCGCTATAATATCAGACGGAAGAAATGATGAGCCGATGTCAACCCAGCCGTACTTATCAACCTCACCCCTGAAAAAAGCAGAACGGTTTGTTCCTTTCTCCCTGATTATTTCCGCTCTTTTTGAAAACCTCTCGTCATTAATTACTATCATCCCGCCTTCTCCTGAAATGACATTTTTTGTTTCATGAAATGAAAAAGCAGAAATATGACCAATGCTTCCCAGCGGTCTTTCTTTATAGTAAGAATCAATCGAATGAGCGGCATCTTCAATTACAAACAAATTATACTTAGCGGCAATTTCCATCAGAGGATCCATGTCTGCTGCCATCCCCGCATAATGCACTACAACAATTGCCTTTGTCCTTGGAGTAATAAGTTCTTCAATTTTATTTACATCAATATTTGGCGTACACGCTTCACTGTCGCAAAATACTATCTTAGCGCCCCTGAGCACAAATGCATTCACGGATGATACAAATGTATAAGCCGGTGCTATTACTTCATCGCCTTGTTCGGTATTAATTAATATTGCAGCCATCTCAAGCGCATCTGTACATGAAGTAGTCAGTAATACTTTTTTGAATCCGTATCTTTTTTCAAAAAATTCGCTGCACTTTTTTGTAAATAAACCGTCTCCGGATATTTTTCTTGACTTAACTGACTCAAGTATGTAATCCGTTTCTTTTCCCGTCAGATAAGGTTTATTAAATCCTATGTGTCTCTTTTCTGAATTCAATCTTTTTTAATTTATTGTATAAGAGCTGTGAAAATAATTTTCCGGATTTGTTTATTCAAGCACTGCAAGTCCGACACCTGTTTTGCCGTAACTGTTTCCGTTGTAAAGCATAAATCTTTTTCCTTTAAAATCATACAGATATGAATACTCAATCATTTCAGAATCCCATCCGCTTTCAGAAACATCCAGAGATATTTCGTCGTCCATTCTTTTCCAGTTTATTCCGTTATCAGATTCAGCGTAACCGATTCTGTAAGTTCTGATATGCTCGCTTTCACGGATTGAATACCACATTTTATACTTTCCTTTTTCCCGGATTACAAAAGGTCTTGCAATCGCGTATTCAAATTTACTTTTAAAATCTATGCAGACTGTTCCTTCGCGTTTCCAGTCAAATCCGTTTTCCGATTCGGCATATCTGATATTATAATAATGCTTCAGTCCGTTTTCTTCTCTTATCCATTTTATCAGTGAAACATACCATATTTTCCATTTATCATTCTCTTTTAAAACATAAGGAGCAAATGTTGAATAAGGATCTGCTTCGTTTGAGTAAAGCACGGCAGGTCCTCTGGATTTTTTTATAAAAGTTTCTCCGTTGTCACCGCTTACGGCAACTCCGTTAAATGAAAAGAAAGGAACATTTTTACCGAGAGTCCATCCATTGTAATACAGATACTTTTTGCTTCCTTCTGTGACAATACATGTTGGCATTATACCCGAGTCATCAAATGCTCCGAGCTGTCCGAGTTTTAAAACCGGTTCTTCCGATATTTTCAGTATCTTAAACGGATCATTAAGATCAACTTCAATAAAAGCTCCCTGTGATCTTCCTTCTGCATCTCTTGAAGAAAAATATATCCTTGCTATGTCTTTCCCGAGCAGATCGATCACAGGCATCATTGCATGTGTTTTCATCCATTCAATACTTCCGTCGGGACAGAATATCAGACCGAGTTTTTTCCAGTTCTGCATTATGATATCTGTATCTCGTCGCTTTTTTTATCAAACTTTGTTGACCTTGCCGGAAGATAAACTCCCTTTTCCTCAGTATCTTTCATTATGATTGCTCCGGCTGCAATAAGTGTTTCAGGGGCAATTGTTATCGCATCGCGCAGAGTTGCATTTACACCTATGAAGCAGTTTCTTTTTACTGTTACAAATCCTGATATTACGACATGGGAAGAAATAAAATTATGATCTTCGATTTTAACATCATGACCGATATGATTTCCGCTCCAGAGGACTACATTGTTTCCGATTTTTACATAAGGCTGAATTGTATTGTCCTCAAGTATGAAGCAGTTATCTCCGGTAGGGAACTGTGTCAGGAATGAACATCTCGAACTAATGTAATTGGCAAGAGTATATCCTTTTTCCTTGCAGTAATGATAAAGTTTTTCACGGATCTTGTTCATATTTGTATATCCTACCGCTACAAACATTTCATATCCGGAAGCGGGATATGACTTCTCAATTTCTTCCAGAGAAACCAGAGGAAGTCCTTCAAATGTATCCTCTTTTATGTATTCTTTATTAACGGAAAATGCAACGACTTCATAATCAGAGTCTATGTCAAAGAAATATCTTGCAAGTCTTGCATTCGATGTATTTCCTGCTATTACTAATTTTTTTGTTTTCATAATTCATTATTAAATGATTTCATAAATTTTTTTGAACCGGGACCTTCGTTGAAAAGAAGGTCTATAATACTGACGGCATGAACGAATTCCCCGTAAAGCTGCCTGTATTCGGGATAACCGGAATAATCAAACCAGTGAACTTTTATGTTTTCCTTTTCAAATAATTCTAAGTCCATATATGACTGCGCCGAAGGACCGGAAAAATAATCAGTAGCTCCGCATTTTTTACAGAGATAAATGAGTCTTTCATTCCTGTCTTCAGGAAGTTCAAAATCCCCTGACTGGATCATTTCCGTGCTGATGTCAAATATTCCGCAAATGGCGCTTATGAATTTATAATTTATCATGCTTAAATACTCTTCATCAGTATTTAAATAAAGACTTTCGAAAATTTCACTGTAATCTTTGAAATAAAGTGCCTTGCCGTAATTATGCCTTATTGTATTCCAGTGATTCTTTCCCCAGTCTTTATCGCTTATCTTAGTCTCACTGATTTTCTGAAAATATCTTCCTTTCACTTCCACCGGAATTGTAAGCCACCTGATTCCGTCAGGGGTTTTTATCTGATTTCTGTTTCTCCAGTCTCTTCTTGTATACTGCATTTCGTCGTAAATTATAAAAGTATCGGCAGTGTTTATGGAATCAAAGTAACCTTTCCACGGAATATAATTTGACTGTGTTATAATTATTTTTTTCAAATCAGAAATTTATTTTTTTATCAATTATATACAATGGTCTGCCTTTTGTCTGATCAAATATTTTGCCGATGTAAATGCCTGCTATTCCGATGCTCATTAATATGAGTCCGGTGGAGAACAAAATTGCCACAATAAGACTCGGCCATCCAGGCTGAAAACTTTTCATGAAATAACTTAAGACTATGTATATCCCGACTAATAATGTGATCAGTGAAATAAGCAGTCCGCTGTAAACAGAAAGTCTGAGCAGTTTATCTGAGTATGAAGTCCAGCCCTGTATTGCGGTAATGAATAATTTTGAAATTGAATAAGTGGACTTACCCTCAAACCTTTCCCGGTGCTCTACTGAAACATAAGTTGAATTGAACCCTATCCATTTTATAAGCTGAATGTAGAGTCTGTCCTGATCCTTCAGCTTTACAAATTCATCCTTTACTCTTTTGCTTATCATTGTCAGGGAACCGACATTCAGATCATAGTTCTTGTCAGCGAACATTGAAAAAAGCGAATTGTATATTTTCGCAGTAATTGTTTTGAAAAAGGAATGTTTTCTTGCGATCCTTTTTGTAAATACTACATCAAACCCGTTTTTGAATTCGTCATATAATTTTTTTATGTGAGACGGATCGTCCTGAAGATCACAATCCATAATTACAATTATATCTCCGCTTGATTCTTTCATCCCTGCGGAGATTGCGTAGTGCTGACCGAAATTACGGCTTAATTTTATTCCCTTCACCTTGCTGTTGCTGATGCAGTTCTCTTCAATTTTTTTCCAGGAATTATCGCCTCCGCAGTCTTCGACTAAAATAATTTCATAGTTATCCGTTATCCGGGAGACTTCTTCGGTAATTCTTCTGACAAGTTCATCAACTATCTTTTCCGATTTATAAACCGGACTGATGACGGATAATTTAATGTTTTCCTTATTCATTTAATCTTTAAAAAATTCCGAAAACTTTTTTTTCTGATCTTCAAGACTGAATTCTTTTTCAACCCTTATTCTGGCTCTCTTAGCCGTCTCTTTTCTTTTTTCCTCAGGAAGATTCATTACTTCTCTTATCTTTTCTGCTATTGCCTCCGGATCCCGTTTCGGCATTATCCACCCCGTCTCTCCGTCAATTATATTTTCCTTTAATCCTCCGGCATCACTGACAATGCAAAGCAGTCCTGATGCCTGAGCTTCAAGCACGGATACGCAAAATCCTTCCTGATAACTCGGCTGAAGATATATATCTGATTCATTCATTATTTTCGTGATCTCTTTGTGATCCTTCTTACCGGAAAAAATTACATTTTCTTCCAGTCCGCTCTGGTAAACTGCAAATTTCAGACGTTCATACTCGCTTCCGAATCCGACAATCGTGTAAACAACATCTGTCCCTCCTTCCTTCAATATCTTTATTGCTGATATTGCCGTTTCTAAATTTTTGATCCAGCTTAATCTCCCTATTGTCAATATTCTCAGCGGGGATTTTATACTGCCCGGATCGCTTTTAAATTTAAACAGCGCTGTATCTACAGCGGGTGATATTTTCCGGTATGGAATTTCTCCGGGCAATCCGAGTTTTAGTGCCTTGCTGTACAAATAATCTGATATTGAATGGACTTTGTCTAATTTTCCCCATAACTTTTTATAGCATCCGGGATTTTTCAGTGGATAAATGTTAATATCATAACCTCTGAAGCTCACTCCCGTCTTTGCATTCATCACTTCAGCCAGATTTTCCCTGTTTAAAGACATTGTTGCATATCCGAAATGAATCCAGTCCAGATTGTGTGTGATAATGTGAGCATTCATGTACAATATTTTCACGGCACCAATAAAGGAACTGCCGTCTTTTATTTCTTTACCGGCTAACTTTACCGATCTGTATGGCGATGTTACAAATGTTTTTATAATTACCGAAATAAAAAGTATGGACTGTCTGAATTTTTTATTTTTGTAAACAGGGTAAGCGGCGATGTGTTTATAAAAATATTTATTCTTTGATCTCTTCCCGCTGAAAACTGTAACATCATATCCTGATTCCTTCAGGCATTTTATTTTATAATTAAAAAATGTTTCGGAATACTGAGGAGCTTCAGGAAGAACCATTCCAATTCTCATTTTCCGTATACATTTTCATAGAAATTCCTGAATCCGGCTCTCTGTTTTTCTCTTGTGAACTCTTTTCTTACTGTCATCTTCGCATTTCTTATTAATTCTCTTTTTACATCAGATTCCTCTGAGATAAATTCTTTGACTTTAGCTGCAATTGATCGGGCATTTCTTACCGGCACAACGTAACCACTATACCTGTCAGCTACCGCTTCCTTCATTCCGCCGCAATCAGTTGTCATAACCGGTATTCCCGCAGCCATCGCCTCAAGCACCACATTCGCGATCCCTTCTTCTACACTTGGCAGCAGAAGCATATGCTTTGTCTGAAGGAGATCAATAAGCTCATCATTAGGCATTCCGTTTATGATCCTGATTTCATTTTCAATTTTATAATCGTCAATCATAAAAAGCAGTTCTTCCGGAATCTCTCCCTGCGCGATTATTGTATATGTGAATTTTACTCCTTCGTCTTTCAGAATTTTCATTGCATCGAGCGCATAATGATAACCCTTCTTCCAGTGATGTCTTCCGACTGAAATCAGCTCAACTTTACTTCCTTTTTTGTGAACTTCCGGATTCAGATCAAGCAATTCGTCCTTAACACTTGAATGTATGACACTTATTCTGTTTTTATCAGCTCCGTATTTTACTGCCTCGGCGGAAATTGCTTCTGACACGGCATGAAACCCGTCTATTTCAGGAAAATATTTCCTGTATGCTTTGTCAAGACTTTTATCGGTTAGCGGCGAATAATTTATGTGAGCTCCTCTTAAGCTGACTGCAAATTTGCATTTCAGCAATCTGAACAATTCGGGATTCTGTTCAACTGTCTTTGCCCACTGAATGTGAAAGATATCAGGCTGATGATTTAGCACAGGAAGAATAAACCCCGCATTTCTGAAAAATATTTTTATGTTTCTGCTTTTTTCCCGGACTTCGCCAAAGCATTTTTTAAACAAATGGGGAGATTTTAAGAAAAGAATAAGAAATTCTTTTAATACAAAATAAACAAGCTTTATTTCTGACACAGGTGTCGGAAATAATTTTACGTTTTCATTGTATCTCATTTCCTTCTTCTTTTTTCCGAACAGGAATATTTCAAACCCGTCTTCACTTAGAACCTCAATCAGATTTTCTATGAAAGTAGTTGAGGGAATGTTACCAGAATAGACTGCTATTTTCAGTTTTTCAGACAATCTCTTCATCCATGAATTTTTCCGTAAAAACGGATAATGTCAGAAGCATACTGACAGAATGCGAATAAAATACTTCATCCTCGTTTCTGAATTTATCATAAAATTCTTTTACGATTTCCTTTGATACAAGCCTGTTCAGTGAATCACTTTTTAAAAGATATCTCTCAAGATGCTTTTGGTTTTCTTCTCCTTTGAACTGAATTTCCCAGTTCCTGAGAGTCAGTTTCTTTTTTAATATGTTTTCTCTGAAAATTCTTTTTGCTTTATTAAAAGCTCTGAGCGGTAATCTGCTTATCCTGTCAAACTCTTTGTAATTATAGAGATTCAGAGGATCATAAGTCTGCCACGGTACTTTTGCGAGTTCCGGATTTTTCATTTTAATGTATTCGATTTGTATCTGTCTTCCTGCAAGAAGATGTTCAGGAATTGTACAAATGAATCTGCACATTTCATTGTCATAATAAGGAAGATATACAGGATGAAGTTCTGAAAAGATTTTCATATTCGCGCTTGTCCATCTCGGTGCCCAGTATCCGGATTTAAATGCCCGGATCCTGGAATTCGCATTGTCAATTTTAATTTCACCCAGAAGATCCGAAATTCTTTCTTTAAAATAATCCTTAAACTCTCCTTCCAATTCCCAGTATTTCCACAGGGCTGATGCAAGTTCCGTCCCGCTGCGCTTAACAATTTTCTTGTAAAGTATCTCTGACTGAACATCAAAAGATAAATTATCCTCCACACCCATATCATCAAAAAGCACATCTCCCCAATGCCCGAGATAAAAGATATCTCCCAGATCTTTTATCTGTTCCTCAACGGCAATTTGCCTCGGATGAGTAAAATCTGCATAACAATGATTGATACAGGATAACCTGTCGATAACTTTCCATAAATATCCTGAAGGAATTGTATACTCACTGAAATTAAAGTTTTTTATTCTGCAGATTTCTTTAGCGTATTTTGTCTCGTTAAAGCTGTTTTCGAATTTGTATGAATAACAGCTGATGTCAGAATTTCTTTCGACTGCTGCTGCCTGCGTCCTGCTGTCAAGACCTCCTGAAAGCGGAAGTATGATTTTTTTACCTCTTAAGTTTTCATCGGTCAGCTTTTCAAACAGATGCGCAAACTCTTCCGTCGCCTGCCTGAGTGAAAGATTTCGCGGGCTGTAATTCCATTCCCAGTATCTTTTTGAATCCGTAATTTTATTTTCACTGTCAAATTTATAATCTGTCGCCGGCTGCAGCGCTTCAAGATCAGTAAAGTATGTATCTTTTTCCAGAAAAAAACCCGTAGCGGCAAAGATGCAGATTGCTTTCAGATTTAAACTTCTGTCCCTGCCGTTTTTTATAAATATCTGTTCAGCCGGGATTATATCCGTTCTCAGATCCGTCAAATCATTTACCTTTTATTTTTGAACCATTCAAATCTTACTTTTGCCGAAACCTTTGTAGCTATATCAAACGGAAGTATCAGATCCAGAAAGAAATCTTTCATGAATTTTTTTTTAAAATCCGGATAATCCCTGAGTCTGCTGAGGAGTTCGGATCTGCTCTCAAAGTAATTTTTCTTTCCGGCAATTCTCTTTAAGCAGTTATAAAATGTGAATTCACTGTCCTCTATCAATTCTTTTTTTGCCGATGTTCTTTTCAGAAATTCTATTACCCAGTTATAAAAACCCAAATCCCATTCATCCATTATACCGCTTTGCTTTGCAATCCGCAGAGTCGAATCCTGATGTTTCCTGTATTTGATCAGTATCTCATCGTGATAATAAATGGGATACTTATCCGCCAGTTTAAGCCAAAGCACAATGTCTTCCGATCCGCGAATTGATTCTTCGTATCCTTTTACCGCGTTAAAATATTTTCTTCTGACTAAACTTGCGCTCGGAAGAGGTGTGCCTCTGAGATCAGATAAAAATATTTCCACAAAATCAGGAGGATTATACATTCCGCTTTTCAGTCCGCTGCCTTTGTATCCGACCGGCTGTTTAAATTCTCTTTCCTTATACCAGTAAAGAGCGGGTCCCCATATCATTGCGCATTCATCAAACTGATTAAAAATGTTCAGCTGTTCCGACAGTCTGTTTTCATACCATACATCATCCTGATCAATGAACGAAATAACTTCACCGGCTGATTTTTCTGCAGCGCGGTTTCTTGTAAATGCAGTTCCGTAATTTCTGTTTTCTGAATGTTCAAAATAATAAATCTTATCCGGATATTTTTGACTGTATGATTTTCCGAGTTCCTGTGACCCGTCATTGCTTCCGTCGTCAAACAATATCCATTCCCAGTCCGGGAAATCCTGATTTAAAATGCTTGCAGCAGTTTCGTCAAGCGTTTTTGTACCGTTATAAAGCGGGGTTATTATTGAGACAAGAGGCATGTATTATTTATCCAGATAAATTAATCCGTTGCCCATCACTCTGCTGTCCTTCTTAATGAATTCTTCATGCCTGTAGTTATCTTTAATTTCATTCCAGAATTTCACTACTCCGTAACCTTCTTTATGCGTGTTTATGTCGTGAAATCCTATCAGTCCGTCTGAAGCCATATAGTTTGAATAAATGGTAAAATCCTTTTTTATCCCTTCGTAAGTATGATCACCGTCAATGTAGAGGAAATCTATCTTTTTCCCGCTCAGAATTTTTTCTAACCTTTCCATTGTGTCTTTTGATTTTGAATCTCCCCTGATAAAATACAGTTCGCATTTTTCCCTTCCGTGTGAGAACTCTCTGAAAAATTTAATTCGCTTTTCATCATAGCCTCCTCCGTACTGCCCGTCCGGAAGGTCTATGCTGATAATTTTTTCCGCCTGCGGATTAATTCTTGTCCATACATAAAACGTACCGCCGTTCCAGGTTCCTATCTCTGCAATGATCTTCGGTTTGTGATTGACAACTCTTTTGCACAACTCATAAAGCTCTTCTTCGATCTGAGCAAGACGTATTTTGTCATAAAAACCCCTGCCGGAATACTTCTTTACTGAATCGAGGACATCTTCTATCTTATCAGATGTCAGAAATTTCCGCAGTTTATTTTTCGAAACAATAAATGCCGCCTTGTCTCTGATGATGTCTGTTAAAGTTTCTTTTTTCACTGTACTAAATTTCTTTTCTTGCAATTGAATAAATTGTGGTTTCAGGCAGCAGTCTTGATAATTTAAAAATCCCTTTTGAGAAAAACTTTCTGTGAATCCTTCTGACAAAATATCCCGGTATGCTTTCATCCTCGTGCTTTTGCTGCAATAGCTGCGGAAGAGGATATTTCAGAGGCAAAAGTCTTTCGTCTTTTTCCCTTGTCAGCGAGATCATTGCCTTTGAATCATCAAAAGCCAGTTTTGAAAACAGAACCTTTGTGCCGTCATATGTAAATCTCCAGAGATCTGCAGGCATTTTCGAGATCTTTCTGACATAGCATTCGGATAAAACAGCAGTACTGTTTTTCTTCATCATTGATATCATATTACCGGCAGCAGTAAACGGATTCTTTACGTGTGTCAGCACTTCCATGCAGATAAGAGTCGAAAAATAATTCTGATGTTTTAAAATAAATTCTGAATTACTGTCCGTTATGTCTACGGCAAAATCCACGCCCTCTCCTTCAAACAGATCTATGCCGGTAATATTTTTAATTCCTAATTCATGCAGTCTTGTCCTTAAGTTTTCTTTGTCAAATTCATAATGCTTTGAGCCGACAATCAGAACAGGTTCGCTTAAAATATCCTTATTCAGTCTGATATAAAGTATCTGATTTAATGTTGCCACAGTATTTCGTTTAATTTTTGTGTGTGAATAAATTTTGCATCCGGCCATCTTTTATAAATTCCGGCAAACAATTTTTTTAATTCCGAAACTGTCCTGTCTCTGTATTCGGGATCAAATTTTCCTGAAATATTTGCTCTGTGAAAATCTATAACTGCAGGTATTCTGCTTTTGAATGCATTATCAATGGAATCAATGCACTGTTCATGATAAAATTTATAGTCCTTGTGAGGATCAAGTCTTGCATTTCTTACTGAACGGACAATTCCTCTGGTTTTTCCGAAATAATTATAACGGTATCTTTTTTTACCTGAAGAAACAAGACGGTTTGATGACTGTATTAAAGTGATCCCGTTTTTTTTCAGTACTTCTTCAAATTCTTCGTCAAAAATAAAAGTCGGAGGGATTACTGAAACAGACCGGTATCCGAAAAACTTCTCAAACTCGTCACATGCTTCCGATAATCTGTTTGTCTTAAAATTGCCGCGGCTCATTTCACCGTGCAGAAATGAGAGATTGCCTTTTATCGTGGATCTGGCTGTAAAAAAATATTTACCGAATGCTTCTTTTCCTTCAGCAGTTTCAAAGTAACTATTCATAAGTGTAAAATCATAATGAGAATATCCGTGAAGCTGAGGAAATAAGAATCCGTTTTTAATTCCCGAAATATAATGTTCTCTGAGTCCGGGATAATTTTCATCGGTGATTTTTTCATTCAGTCCTTCATAATTCAGATTTCCTGCATTAGTGTAATCTATATTGTGAGTAATGAAATTAGCAGTTATGACGGGAGGAAATTCAAACCTGTCCTTAAAGCTTTCAAGAACACCGAACAGCATTTCAAGATCTTCCGGTGTTTCAAGTGTATCGAGAGTCCATCTGCTGAATTTTTCATGTCCGTATTTTTTCTTGATCCAGTCAATCGTCTCCGGGTATATTGCTCTTTCCATACCCCAGTCATCGCTTTCAATTATTATGTAATTATCTTTAAATTTTTTCCTGAGATAATAAGGAAGATTTCTGAAAATATTTAATGGATTCACTTACTTGTTTTAAGTTACGTGTCTGCCTAACAAATTAAGATACAGTTCTTGCAGTCTCAATACTTCATTTTCCACCGAATAATGTTTCCTGATAAATTCCAGCTGTTTTTTTATCATCTTCTGTTTTGTCTCATCATCAGTCTGAACGAAATTAATTATCTTGTTTGCAATTGCTCCGGGATTTTCAGATTCAAACAGCTGATCCGGCAATTCCCTGAACTGATCCCTGATTCCGGGTACATCGCTTCCGAATGAAACAATCCCGCTTGCCATTGCTTCAAGTATGGAAATCGGACCCCCTTCTCCTGTCTTTGTTGATGACAGAACAAATATATCCGCAACCGAAAAGAATGGTTTGATCTCATTCCTCTTTCCGGTAAATATTACTTTTCCGTCCAGACCCTCCTCAGATACTTTCTTTTTCAGACTGTCAGCATATTCCGTTCTGTCCTCCCCGACTATAAGCAGTTTTGCATTACCATAATCTTCCAGGACAAGACTGAAGCCCCTGATCAGATAATCAATGCCTTTAATCGGAATAACATTTGCAATTGTAAGAATAACAGGGAAAGAATCCCGGAGTTTAAACTCATCTATAATTTTTGTATCTCTTTTTAATCCTGCAAATTCGTCTATGTCAATTCCTATAGGTATCAGAACAAGCTTGCCGGATCCGGGAAAGAACCTGTTTACCATTTCTTCATTCTGCGGAATTATCGCATCAGCAATTTTCGATCTGATCTTCCATGCGTTGCTTCCCCATCCCATATTTTTTTTTGTATAAACCCATTTGATTCCTGAAAGTCTTGAAGCAAGACCTTCGGAATAATCATCCGAATAATTGTAAGAATGAATGATGTCGGGATTAATTTTTTTAAAAAGCCGTGATAATCTCAGTATATTCTTTATGCCCTTCAGTCTCGGCTTCATCAGCGCAGTAAAGTATGAGATGTATATCGGAACATTCATTTCCTCCGCAGTCTTAAACAGCTCGCCTTTCTCATGCCTGCAGCAGATAGCCGGTTCGAAAATATTTTTATCAATCCGTGATATAACGTTCAGCAATGCCTTTCCGCTTCCTGCCGTATTAAAATTGGGAATAGTATAAAGAATCTTAATTTTTCTTTCCCGGCGCTTCATTTTCAATATGTAGTTCCCTTATTCAAAATCAAAAGTAACAACACCTGATATTTCCTAAGCTGCAATTCATATTTTCTGCAATGATTCATACAATTTTTTATAGGAATTATCGACGATTTCAGTTGACCAGTTGCCGATTACTTTTTCACGTGCAGTCTTTCCTAATTTTAAGATGTTTTCTTTATCCGTTAACAGATTTTTCAGCACCTGTGCAAGTTCATCATGACTGCCTGTACTGAAGACATAACCGTCAATACCGTTTGTTATCTGCGCTTTGGAAATTTCAGGAATATCCGACCCTATTACAGCCAGACCGCATGACATTGCCTCTATAATTGAAATGGGAAAACCCTCCTGTTTGGAAGGCAGTACAAATACATCCGAACATTGCATATACTCATTAACATTCGTAACATTCTTTTCAGTCAGTAAGATTTTATTATCCATACCTGCGGCTGTAATTTTTTCCTTTATGTCACTAATGTATTTTTGATCATATTTGTAAGTAGGACCGACTATAAGCAGTTTCACTCCGGGAAAATCTTTTTCGACAGAGATAAATGCGTCAACAAGCAGATGCACTCCTTTCCTGATATTAATTCCTCCAACAAATAAAATAATCTCTCCTTCTTCCCAGACTCCTAATCTTTTTCTCAGATTTCTTTTCTCATTATATTCCAGCGGTCTGAAAATATCCGTATCCACTGAATAAGGTATCTGTACCACTTTATCCATCGGTATTTCCGATTTTTCAAATATCCCGGTTATAACTTCGGATTTGCTTACATATCTGTCAGCCATTTTATAGAAGAGATATCTTAAATATTTCGGCTTGAAATAATCCTTCCACACCGGGAATCTTCCGAGAGAAAGAGGATCATCGTCTCCCACAAGAGAAGTCTCGGTAATAACTTTTTTCCCGAGAATTTTTGCAATGAATATTGAAACACGGTTAAAAGCAAAACCGGAATTGAAATTATGCACAAAATCATATTCATTCCTGAATTTCCACATAGGAGGAATTAAAGCAATGAAACAATTCCACATATGATACATCTGCTGAAAATAAATCAGTATTCCTTTTGCGTCTTTGGGATTCTCCCTGAAACTTACCGAATGCACAAAGTCATACTTGAGATTGCTTTTCCCGTAAGCTCCCGTTCTGTCCCATCCGATAACAATTATCTGTGAATCCGTTTTATCATTCAGCCTCAATGCATATTTGAAAGCTGCAACTTCAGCTCCCCCGTATGCAGGAGGAAGTATTGCCGTAACTATACAGATCTTGATTTTCTTGTTCTGCAAACTAAAATGCTTCCGAAAATTTTATTAAATAATTCTTAAATGTTTAAACTATTTATTTCTTTTAAAAAACTGTCAACAGGATCTTCCGGAATGATGCTTTTAATGAATTTATTTGCCTTGATACCGATATCCTCCCATTCATCCCTTCTGTTCCATGCTCTTTCCATAGCCTCATCCACAAACTCAGGAACTGCGGCTCCGGCTATGAATCCGGTTTCATTATCAATAACAACTTCCGGGTTTCCGCTTACGTTTGTTACAATACCAGTTCTCCTGCATAACATTGCTTCAACAAGCGCCAGCGGTAACCCTTCATATCTTGATGTAAGTATCAGCGCATGATTTTTTTTCCATATCTCCGAAGGATTTACATGACCTTCCATATTTACTTTATTAAGATTAAAATATTTAATAAGCTTTCTGACAGAATTGATATGCTCGCCTTTGCCGTAAAGATTTACTATTAAATTTCTTTTTCTCCATTTGTCCTCATTAAGCACCTGAAATAAAATATCATGTCCTTTTGCATAAAACTCGAGCCTTGCTACGCAGGCAAGCAAATAATTTTCATTTACTCCGGGATATCCGATGTCATTTTCATAACTCACGTTGAATGGATTCATAATGATCTTTGCATTTGTTATTGCCTGCCCGATCTGAATTTCCGTTAATCTGAGATTTGCCGTGCTTACATAATAATTTCTGAGCGCTTTCGGCAATGCTGCGGATAGACGGCTGTTAAGATCGTCAGTGGGCCATTTAGCTTCGTTGGCTGCATTTGATATCGTAACGAATTTCAGATTATTGTTTATGCAGTATTCCATAAGATCAATTCCTCCCGTGTTTCCTCCCTGATTAATCACTACAAGGTCAGATCTGAAGTCTTTAAGTATTCTGAATCCGTCATCCTTGTATTTAAACTGAACCGACTTCGGAGCAAATCTGTTAAAAAATTTTTTGTGTGCCGGTATGTCCGTATTAAAATAGACCTTTATTCCTTTTGATTTCATCTCTTCTATTGAAGAGGGCAGTTCCTTCCATCTCGGGACGCTTGCTATAACTTCATATCCGGATTCTTTAAATCTGAATGAGGCATTGTACCATAAATATTCACTTCCGCCCCAGGCGGATTTATTAGTCGATACAAAAGCGATTTTTTTCAATTTATTGTGTGTGTTTTGAAAATTAGATTGATGAACGTATTGAATTTCCTGTCGCTTTTAAAATTCATCGTTCTTCTGAAAAGCTTTAAAATAAATGTAAGATTGTATCTGATCAGGATGGTTTTAATTCTGAGCTTATATATTTTCTTTTTATGCTTCTTCTGCAAATAATTCACTTCAATGACTTTTAAACATTCTTTCAGTAAGTCATACTTGCCTGCTGTAAATGAATTCTTTGCCTTAAGAAAAAAATAATAGTTGATGACTTTTCTGGCAAGTATTTTATCTTCTTCCGAAAACTGATAACTGAATTCATAATTCTCTTCATTGCAATTATCATACAGTTTTTTCATCAGTTCAGTATGCCGGTGCATATCTGCTTTTTTCGCTATTGAATAAAATATTCCGATATATTCACTGCTGAATAAAAACTGAAATGTTTTTGATTTGGAATGAAACCTGAAATTGGAAAGTTCTTTGTCAATGACTTTTATGTTGTCCTGTCCGTATCTGAACAAATATTTTTTCCATATATCCTGATCCATTACATAACTCAGTTTCTGATTAAGTTTACCAATACTTTTAAATTTATCCAGACGGAAAAAAGTGGAAGGCTGGTTAATAAGCACAAATGCTAAGGTTTCTTCAAGTGTTTCCCTCAATCTGAAATCAATCAGCTTGTCGTCGGACTCTCCGCTGTCATCAAAAAATCTGTAATTGCCTGCAACTACATATACATCATCCTGATTGAAACTCTCCGCAAGATTTTTAAAGCAGTCACAGAAATAATAATCATCGCTGTTAAGCCAGTTGAATATTTCACCTGTACAATTATCTGTTCCCTTATTAATGGCATGTGACTGACCGTCATCTTTCTCACTCACCCAGTAACTTATCCATTGATCATATTTTTTAATTATCTCCGTTGTATTATCAGTACTTCCTCCGTCTATAATTATATATTCCAGATTCGGATAATTCTGAAGAAGAACTGAACGGATGGTCTGTTCAATAAATTCACCCTGATTATAACTCGGAGTTACAATGGATATCTTCGGCACATACTTTAAATCTCCGTATATCCGCGGCTCGGTTTCCTCAGTCCAGGGCCAGCCGTGCTTATTTTCCGGAGGTGGAGGCAATTTATCAAGCAGACCTTTTTGCAAATAATTTTTATCCATTTTTTAAATCAGCGTTTTTGGATCCTCAATGTAATTCATGAGTTGGTCAATTTTTGAAACGGGGTTAAGTTCTTTTGCATAAAGTTCTCTGCAATTATCCGAAATTTTTTTGTGTTCCGCCATGATTTTTTCGGCAGCAGAAGGAATGTCCTCCGGTTTTTCAATTGTTTCGCCGAAATTGTACTTGTAATTCAGTTCTTTGTAAATTGTATTCGGAGTTGTTATTGTCGGCAAACCTACCATCATATATGTCGAGAACTTTCCGGATGACAATCCGATTTCCTGAATATTCTTTCCCGCAAATATATCCACATTGTTAGGAAAGTATGTCGCAATGCCGATGTGACATGCCGATAAAAAATCATAGTAATCTTTGTTTTCATAAAACGGCTTGTTGTGAAAAGTTACGTTGTAATTTTTTCCGGACATTTCAAGCATTTTGATTTTAAGTTCGTCATTATCTGAAAGTTTGTGATGTGAATGAATGACAATCCAGAAATCCTTTCGTAGCTTGTCCGGCAGAAGATTCAGCAACTCGTTCACGCCGCTCCAAGCCATAAGTGTTCCAGAGTAAACAATTATCTTTTTATCATTCGGGATTTTCAGATCAGTGTAAATATCAAATCCTCCGGGAATATAATCAATCGGCTTTGGCGAAACCGGTATATGAAGAAATTTTGTTTTTTTTCCAAAATTGTTTACAATTCTTAAAAGTTTTTCCCGGGTGCTGTCCTGTATAACCACCAGATCAACTTCTGCGGAATATTTCATTTCAAGGTGCTTTATGATCTTCTTCCTCTGTACGTAGAATTCATCTTCGAAAAAAATTTCGAATGAAGCATAAATTATCTCAAGATTAAGAATCTTGTTCATTCTGCCTGCAATGACAAGCCCCATAGGATCAACACATATAATTTTGTCCGGTTTGTTTTTAATCTTAAGAGCTTTGTATATGTAATAATACTGCTTCAGTAATTTTTTTATATCCCTGAATCCGAAATTAAATTCATAAAAATTAAACGGCAGCTGATAAAACTCAAGTCTTTTTCTTATTTCACGCGGTATGAATATCTGTTCAAATCCGTAAAATAAAATATTGTAATCCTTTTCCAGAAGTTTTTCGAATAGAAAAATCAGAGTCGGATTGCTGAATGTATCAATTTTTGGCGTTACGAAGATAATTGATTTCAAATTCAGTTTTTATGTTTTATGATTTATTTCCTGCAAGTACAACAGCAGACCAGCTTTTATCGGTCAGCTTAGACCCGGTCATCCACTCTTCATAGTGTATTACTCCCATATTAAGCTGATTCAGGTACATCTTTATTTCAGGTATGAACAGGTATCTCATATTGTGCGATTCCGAAATTTCGTTTTTCGTCCTGTCAATTTTATTTTCGACGTACATTTCATATTTTACTTCAACTGTGTTTTCATTTATTTTCAGTACAGGTTCGGCAAACCTCTCAATCCTCGTTTCCTCGTCCTCAAGCACTTTCACTCTTCTTTCAGGTCTTTCATTCAGCACTGCAGGTCCGTACCAGAAATCAAATATAAATATCCCGTCATCTTTAAGATGCTCTTTTACAGTCGCGAACGTCATTCTTAAATCTTTGTTGGTGGTCTGATAGCTCATAACGTGAAACAGCGAGAATATGACGTCAAACTTCCTGTTGAGTCTTAAATTTCTGATATCTTCCTGTATAAAATTCAGTTTAAGATACTGCATGTTTTTTTCCTGATTTATTTTTGCCTTTCTCATCATGTTCTCCGACAGCTCTACTCCTGTCACATCATAACCGTTTTCTGCAAATATAATATCATGTTTCCCGGTGCCGCATCCGAGATCCAGAATACTCTTTGAATTTGGCCTGAACTTTTCCATGAGTCTGTTAATATATTCAGATTCTCCGAAGTAATCCTTATCCTTGTACAAAAGGTCATAATACTTTGCGTAAAGATCAAAAACTTTTTTCAAAATCAGTATTTGTTATTTTAAAAATTGTATGTATTTAGTATCCTTAAAATAATTATAAACTTCCTCATAATTACTTAAGGTCATTTTAAGATCATCCGGAATCACTTTCACGTAATCAGTTTTTACCTTGTGATACCCGAGACCAAGGAATCCGAATACTTTATTGGCGGTATCCTGATGCTTTGAGCTATCTGAAATATCGTCTTCGTAAATCAGTTTCAGATGAGGTATGTGTTTTAGATTTTCTTCTTCTGTTCTTTCAATGTCTTCGCTGAACTTAATTGATGCCATCAGCAATTCACAGTCTGCTTTCAGTTTTTTTCCGTGCGGCTTTTCATTTCTTTTTAAATGAAATACATTTGTTTCGGTAGCCAGAATGTTTGATATTTTATGTCTGAGGAAGTTGATTCTCTTCAGATAAATAAACTTCCAGCCTTCAGCATGAAGTCTTAACAATATTTTATCGTAATTCCTGTAATTGTGTTCTATTCTCAGCTGGGATATTTTTACTCTGAATCCGTAAACTCTTTTTCCGTGCATATCCGCCCTTTTGCTGCAGCTGCTAATGTATTTCATCGGGAATGCAATCTTTGATCCCGAATAAATTAAATTGAAAATCTCAACATCACAGAATATATCGGGATGACAATTGATAAGATCTGAAAGTACGGTGCTGCCCGTTCTGCCTCTGGTGTATATCACGAATTTCTTTTCGGGAAATGAAATTCCGGGATTCAGTAAATTAATGTAAGCGGATTTTCTGTTCAGTCGGGCTTTTAAATTTTTTATTCTGCTTTTCAAATGCAGTGAAATGCTAAAAATATCAGTAATTGCTTTTTCTGTTGTCTGGTAAGATAACCGTCAAGAATTCCTTTTTTCAGGCTTTTGAACTCAGTTGAATTTTCCGTTTACGGTTTAATATTTTATCGTCAATATTCACCGCAGAAAAATCCTTCAAGATCATTGCCATCTGCAGGTCTTGATATTGTTAAATTCGAATTCAGTATTTTATTTTCATTCATTTGCAATTTCAATTACCGCCTTTCAGAATAAAGATTTCAGAGCTTCAGCCGATGCGAGGATCTGTTCATCTGTCAGCGCTAATCCGCTGGGAATATAGAATCCGAATTCAGCCAATTTTTCCGAGACAGGATATTTTTCATTTTCAAACAGTCTCAATTTTTTCAACACCGGCTGCAAATGCATCGGATAAAAAAAAGGCCGTGTGCCGATATTTTTTTTATTCAGCAGTTTCATTGCTGTTTCAGCATTCATTTTGCTTTTTTCATTCAGCAGTATTCCGTAAACCCAGTAAATATTTTCGGCAGATTCAGACTTCTCCATCGGTATATCAAAAAAAGGAAAATTTCTCAGATGTTCGTTGTATAATTTCCCGATTCTGCGCTTCCTCAGAATAAATTCATCAAGCCGTTCAAACTGAGCAAGTCCGAGAGCAGCCTGCAGATTTGTCATTCTGAAATTGAAACCCAGCTCATCATGCACAAATCTTTTTTCCGGTTTGAAGCATAAATTTCTCAGAGATCTGCATCTGTCTGCAATTTCAGGATCGTCTGTTACAATCATTCCTCCTTCACCGGTGGTAATGTGCTTATTAGGATAAAAACTGAATGTGCTTACATCCCCGAAACTTCCGCACGGCTTTCCCTTATATGTCTGGCCGATAAGTTCAGCTGCGTCTTCTATAATTTTCAGATTAAATTCTTCCGCAAGCTTCAGCACAGGATCGATATCAGCCGGCAATCCGTAAATGTGAACGATCATAATCGCCTTTGTCTTCTTTGTTATCTTCTTTCTGATCTGATTTACGTTCATATTCCAGCTGTCTTCTTCCGAGTCCACCAGTACAGGGACTGCGCCTGCCCTGATAACAGATGACACGCATGAAATTATGGTGAAAGAAGGAAGTATGACTTCATCATCTTTCTTTATTCCGGCTGCAATTACCGCAGCTTCAAGCGCGGCTGTGCCGTTGCAGACTGCAATGCCGTATTTTCTTCCGGTTCTTTCCGAGAATTTTTCTTCAAACTCCTTCACATAAGGACCTTCTGATGATATCCAGCCTGTCTCAATACAGTTACTTAAGTATTTCTTTTCGTTTCCGTTTAAAAGCGGCTCGTTTACGGGAATGAAATTCATCAGGATTTTATTTTTGCTTCTTCTTTTTTAATTCCGCTGAATCTTGTCTTGTCTTCTTCTCCTGCATAAGGACCCTGCTTTACTTCTATCATTTCAATTTCTTCAATCACTTCAAATCCGTGACCGCCTGTTGAAAGCAGTATTACGTCTCCGGCGCAGAGTATTCTACTTTCAAGATAATTTTTATCCTCATCATAAAAATCTACCCTGAGTTTGCCTTTTCTGAGGAATAAAACTTCCTGTGTGTATTTAACTTCCCTTGGAACGGGATTGTGTACGTGCGGCTCTATAATTTTCCCTGCAGGATGATGCATGTATGCAAGCTGCTGGGAAAGTTCGTTTGAAGTAAAAAAATGTATCCCAGATTTTTGGAAGCCGGAAGGAATTATTATTGCAAGAAGTTTATCTTTATGTTTAATGTATTCTGCCATATTATTTTGTATTGGGAAATTTTTTTCTGTAACTGTTCTTTAATATCTGATCCAGGTTTATCATTAATTTTTCAAAACTGTAATTCTCAAGAACGAATTTCTGTCCGGCAGAAGCTATTTCTTCCCTCTCTTTTTCATTTTTAAGAAAGTAATTGATTTTATCCAGGCAGTCTTTTTCATCACTGAATGTTACAAAAACATTTCCGGGAAAATTTTTCCTGAGATTCTCGGCTTCCCTTGTCAGCAGCATTGAGCCGATTCCCATAACTTCAAACATCCTTTGATTCACTCCTTCATTTTCCGCAATCTCCCCGTAATCATTAAAAACTATTTTTGATTTTTTATAAATCCTGAGCATATCAAGTCCTGAAGTTATTCCCTGATTGCTTTTTATGATGGGATGATCTTCGGGATATTTATTGCCGCAATATCCCCACCATTTGAAATCAATTTTCCCGGCAAAATAATTTACGCATTTAGTCCTGTTAGCCCAGTATCTGTCACCAAGTCCGCCTACAAATGTTACATCATACTCCTTAGCGCAATTTCCGGTTTCATTCAGAATTCTTCCGTCAAATCCGTTCGGATTAATGCTGGTCTCCACTCCGTTTAATTCAAAAAATGATTTATACGCCTTTGTCGAAGTAAGAATCAGATTAAAATCAGTCAGTGACCAGTATCTCGGTACGGGCGCTGCTAATCTGCTGACAATAAGAGCTTTATCGTCATAACTTCTCCAGAATTCACTCGGAAGCCCTATCACTTCTCTTACTAATATTACATCCGGCTTGCAGGTACTGATATAATCACGAATTACATTTAAGATCCATCTCTTTCGCACTGGTCTTATTTTATCTTTGATCCTGTTCATTATTTTCATCATCTTTTTCCTGCTTCCGTACATTTCATCGGCGACTTTATCTATGTAATAAGGTGTCACAAAAAACTCTTCAGCTTCCCAGCCGAGTTTTCTCAGATTGTAAGTATAAAAATCTGAAAAATTGGATCTTAAAGATATAATAAAGTCCAGGAATTCACTTCTGTTCATTCTGCTTATCTGTTCAAAATTCTCAAGCACTTTGTTCCTTAAGTATTCTTCAGGATTAACTGTGTCAAATTTTAATAATTTCAAACTAATATATATTCTGATTTGTGTCTGAGTTTCCGTTTAAATAAACTGCTTCCCAGTCTTTTATGAAATTTTCGTACAAAAAATTTTTCCTAATGATTTCTGCATTACTGGCAGTTTTTTTCTTTTCTTCCTCAAGATTATCAAGCAGAAAAGATAAAATTTCTTTTAATCCGGAGATCTTATCGATTTCTTTAAAATATATTCCGAGTCTCTTAAGTTTGCCGTAAGGCAGCCACGCACCGTTTATGACTATATTGCCGGCATAAATTGATTCAAGCATTGAAGCGTTTAAAGCATCAGTATCTCTTAAATTAAGCGTAATTTCTCCTGATAATGTAAAAGCGGCAAGATCATCACCGGTCATATAATCTTCCAGCACGAGTGTATCATAACCCGATTCATTACATACGTTCTTCACTTTTTCCGGATAGTCTTTTTTTTCAAACTGTAAGCCGTATGTCAAAGGTATCACAGCTAATATTCTTTTTTTATGTTTATCGTCGAGTGTTTCAATTGTATTAAGTATTTCGATATGCTTTTGCTTTGAAGAACCGCTGTATCCGACTGTTATTATAACCTTACTTTCATCAATGTTATATTTTTTTCTGAATCCGGAAATAAACTTTTCCCTGTCAGATGAATTTAATCTCTCAAGTTTATCCTTGTCTAATCCGAAATCTGAAAATCTTATTTTATCTTCAAGTTCTCTGCCGTATTTTGCAAGTACCGTCTCCTTTATTTCAAGTGCGTTAACTGTTATGATATCCGCTCTGTCAAATGCTTCCAGCTGCTTTCTGTAGTTTTCAGCTCCGGATATCTGATACAGATCAGAACCCCAGAATGTCATTATCACTTTTTTGCCTGAAGGAATGTATCTTACATTGTAAAGATATTCCGGAGCAAGGTAATGGAAATGAAAAATATCGTAATTACCGAATAACGATTTTATTTTTTCCGAATAAAGAATTTCTTCTGCATTAGAGTTGATCTGATTTATTACGGATATGAATCTGAGAAGAAAAATATTTTTCAGTAAAGTGCTGAGTTTTTTTTTATCTTTAAAAATTTCAGACAGGGAATTAATTCTGTTTCCTGCAGAAATCCTGATCTGTCTTTTCAGCGGTAAACTGATTACTTCGTCAAAAACTTTGCTTTCCCTTTCGCTGATTTCTCCGCCTCCCGGCTTTACAGGGTCAGCGGCTGTTACCTTAATACCGGGAAGGTATTGTCTGATCGCTTCAGAAAGATTTGCTACGGTATAATAACTGCAGTGTCCGAGAAGTAGCAGACGCATAATTATAAAAATGAGATTGATTCATTCCGGTTAACCGGAAGGTTGTACAGAGCCCCGATAAAAAACACAGGATGTAAATTGTTAAATTCAGTTTTCAGGAAATAAAGAATTCCGTTAGGAAAAAAATTTTGTTTCAAATTAAAATTTATTGTCTGTAAAACTGTCCGTCCATAAGTCCGTAACTTCCGGCTCTGTTCTGTTTTCCTGATTTCCAGAAGTCACCGGGAAGTACCTGAATAGTTGATGCGCTTTCAATTGAATCCAAAATGTTCTCTGCTCCGGTTCCGTTTATACTTGCAAATAATTTTATGGAATAATTATCAGCTCTGAGAAGGAGTTTGGGTATTTTAAGAAAAATGGTTCCGTCATTTTCAATTTCTTCAAATTTCACTCCCATCTCATCATTGACGAATGAAGCTTTTATGTTTCCGAATCCGTCCATGAATGTAACGGATATGATAATGTTTCCTTTCAGGCGAATTTCACTTTCATATTTCATTTCGATCAACAGCGATTCACCGGATATAATCTGTGACAGAATATTTCCCTTCATATCCCGGTAGACAATTTCTGTAAATCTGAATTTGCCGTTACCGCTCCTGTCCGTCCTGTCTTTTAAATTCATCTTTCCGTCATAACTGCCGGAAGCAAGATAAGTGCTTACTGCAGAATCAATATCACTGTCAAATGTTAATAAGCCGTTTTCAAGTATCACTCCTCTTTTGCAAAGATTTTTTACGGCTGACATATTATGACTTACAAAAATGACTGTCCTGCCTTCCTTATGCGCTACATCCTGCATCTTACCGATACACTTTTTCTGAAACTCAGCATCTCCGACGGCAAGCACTTCATCAACTATAAGTATATCAGGATCAAGGTGAGCAGCTATTCCGAATGCGAGACGGACATACATTCCGGATGAATATCTCTTTACCGGTGTGTCTATGTATCTTCCTATTCCTGAAAATTCCACTATCTCGTCAAATCTGCTTTTGATCTCTTTCTTTGTCAGTCCGAGAATGGATCCGTTCAAAAAAATATTTTCCCTGCCTGTCAGTTCCTGATGAAAACCAGTTCCGACTTCAAGAAGACTGGCTACTTTACCTTTTATCTTCACGCTTCCGGTAGACGGTGTGGTTACTCTTGACAGTATTTTAAGCAAAGTTGATTTACCCGCTCCGTTCTTACCGATAATTGCAAGCAGCTCCCCTTCCTTTACCATGAAAGATATATCCTTAAGAGCCCAAATATACTGACCGCCGCTTTTTACTGACTTGTCATTCAGTTCGCCGATTTTAAAATCCGGATTTTCATTTCCAAATATCTTAGACCATAGTCTGGAGAAATCCTGAACTATAGTCTTCGACGAAATAATACCCAGACGATATAATTTTGACAGGTTTTCTACCTGAATAACTGAATGAGTCATATCCTATGCATGAATAATATTAATATTCCGGAATTTCATATCATATCCGTCCAAAACGTTTAAT
>JAFDZQ010000059.1:87161-87458 GCA_018266895.1 Bacteroidota bacterium | reverse complement strand
CGGCAACCGCGAGTGGCTGAATACAACCAATTTTTCAAAATTTTTAGAAGATGATATCGCAACGGATATTCTTGTTGATGAAGGATTTGTTTATCTGATGGGATACGCTTACCAGGGTCCGGAATACAGGAATGATCTGCTGCTTGTAACCTACGGTAAGACCGGGGACTTTTCTTCAGGCAGGTTTTACAGAAAACCGGGATCAGATGAATATCCTTCGGGATTTGCTTTTGCAAATATATCCAGAGATATCAGAAATAAATCGAGAACTGTTGTAATCGGTCATTCTGATAATGC
>JAFDZQ010000059.1:71113-87078 GCA_018266895.1 Bacteroidota bacterium | reverse complement strand
GCCACAGCCGTTACAGTAAACAAACCTGCAGGTCAGATATTCGTAACCGGATATTCTGACAACGGCAGCACGGGCAAAGATTTTGTGACGATAAAATACAATGTATCTGAAAAGAACAGGGAATGGGTGAAGTTTTTTGATTATCCGTCAGAAGTATCCGGAAATGACAGAGCCTCATCAGTGCTTGTAAAAGGCGATTCGCTTTATGTAACCGGTTCGTGTGACAGAGCACCAAACGGATTCTGGATGGTCAAATATCCTGTCACAGGCAGCAATCCTCCTGTCAACGAAAGCTGGTCTAATACATTTATTCCGTCCTTTCTTAACGGAAGAGAACCCGGGACATACAGTTCAGCCGCTGTACTCGGAATGGATTCGGCAGGAAATACAATAAACTTTTACATGGGTTGGAATGAGGGATTCAGATCATACGCGGCACAGAAGTTCGATCCCGTTGGTAACGTACTTTACACACTCGATCCAGATCTGAAGAACAGTCAGAACATCGCGGGAATCAATAAATGGAGCAAGAGAAAGAATGAGATGAAAAGAGAGCAGATGAATGACTAAGGCAGTTAAACAGTTAAGCAGTTAGACAGATAAGCAGTTCGTAATAATCTGATAAAAATCTCCATAAGAATATCCGAGAATGCTTCTCTACACCATCTATGGAGAAAAGTATTCACAGGAATTTATTGATTTTCAGATTTTATGATTTCAATTAGTGTTTTTACATTTTACTTTACTAAAGATGATCCGTATTTTTATTGGTCAAGAAAATTTTAAAATTAAATTTTGGAAAAAGAAAAAGAAGAATTTACAGATTCGCTGTATCAGGAAGGTAAAAGAATAATAGAGTGCCTGGACAAGGAAGGATTTAATTATCCAGTAGTATTATGGATAAATTTTCCGGATAAAAAAGAATGGACTCTGTTGTTTGGAATTCCCGGTTTAAAAATAATTGGAATTAATGATATTCTCGGAAACATCAAAAGAATAATTCGTGAAAACAGTATAACGATAACAGCAGATAAAATTAGTCTGATAGATTCAAAAGATAAATTCTGCATTAATTTGAAAAGCACTATAAAAACCGGCAGTGGTATCGGCAGTCTGAAAATGTCACCTGTTCAGATCAACGGAATGACACTTCCGGAATCTGTAATTTACAGAGTCAGTTAAGGAGTTAAAACAGTTAAACAGTTAACAATTTAACAAAAGAATTAATATAAATACAGAAAAATAGTATTATTACTGCAATCATAATGATCGCTGTTAAAAATAACACACCTTCGAATAATTAATCCGGTACAAAAAGATAAATTGTTCTGTTATAATTCAGTCAGATAACCTGCAGGGACAGAGTATCAATTAATTTTGATGATGAAGATCCCTGATGCATCGTACGGATAATCCGCAATCAAACTTCATAAATGAAAAATCCGCTTTATCTGATTCGAAGCTCAGCGTTAAGAAAGCGGGATATTTGTGTTCTTCATGATTCTGATCATAAAGATCTTTACTCCACCAGAAGCCGTAAGTATGCATATACTGGAATAAATTTTCCGAACATAACCAGCCGCCGGGCAGCGCTTTGAAATGGCTGCTGTCGTCAGCATCGAGATTCGGAGATGCCCAGTGTGTAGCTTTATTTTCTTTCAATTTTCCGCCGGCTTCATCCGGTCCTCCGAGATAATCTATAAGTTTTAACCATTCCTTATTATCCGGAATATGCCATCCTTCAGGAGCTAATTCCCTGGGATCAATTACTGCAGCTCTGTTATACAGTTTCCCGTATATTCTGCCGTTACAGTGATTAAAATTGTAAAAACAAAAGTGTGGTCCTCCGGATTTCCATTCATCGAAAGTCAAGGCTTCAGGAATCAAGTCTCCGTTACGGAATCTGTTAACATTAAGATTTTTAGGCATCCAGCACTGAGTTCCGATTTTCACATAAAGAAGCGGGGATAAATCATTATCAAGTTCCCTTTCTTTTTCAGCTGATAATTTTTGCATGATACAAACATTTGAATTTGAGAAATACGTGAATTTAAATTATTGATCTTTACTTCCGTTATGCGGGAATATGTCCGGGATTTTGGAAAGGAATATCTGAATTGCGGATAATCACAGTAAAGAATAAATCAAATAATCTTTCCGATCATTAAATTCGCCGCATTACGGTTCATGTCTTCAACTGTGAAAACATAATCAATTTTGAAGCAATTTAATATCCATTATTTTGTATACAATGTTAATTAAAACACCGGATAATCGTTTGAAATATTTTTTTGGGTTTATACGCAAATATTTGTAAATAAATTTTAGTATTATATTTCCGTTCAAACAAAGTTATTTTGCCCGGACAAAAACAACACCCGGAAAATATATTTAAATCAAAGTTTCTGACATAACAGTATAAAAAAATCTATGAATAGTACTGTCCGAAAAAAAAACAAAACCGCTAAAGCATTAACAGCTGCGCTGACAGGATTTTTATTTCTTGCACTTGTAAGCATCTTTGTAAAACTCGAAGAAAAAGGTTCGGCTTCTATAGAATGGATTGTTTTCATTCAGTACTTAACCTGTCTTGTGATTATTTCTGTTATATCGTCAAGAAATAAATTCAGGTCATTAAGAACGGAAAAACTAAAATATCATATCATCCGCGGTGTTACAGGTGTTCTTGCTTTCTCTCTGTATGTAATTGCAATTACAAAAATTCCTCTTGTAAACGCAACACTCCTTAACAATTCCGCACCAATATTCATACCGGTGATTACACTTCTCTGGCTTAAAAACAGAATTGACCCAAGAATCTGGTGGGGCATTTCAACCGGTCTTGTCGGAATATTATTTATATTGAAACCTGATTTAAGCTTAATGCTAAAGCCGGGAGATTTATTCGGACTCGCCTCAGGAATTTTTCTTGGAACCACTTATGTGGCTCTCAGGATTCTTACTAAAACAGAATCATTCGAAACTATTCTTTTCTATTATTCATTAATCGCTACAGTTTTATCCTTGCCGTTTGCTCTAAGCCACTGGTCAAACCCGCCGCTGTATATCTGGTGCTTCGGGGTATTAAACGGAGTCTTCTTTACAGGATACCATTTTCTACTGCAATATTCATACAGATATACAGAACCATTGAAGCTTGCTCCGTTCAATTATTCGGTAATTGTATTTACGGGATTCCTGGACTGGATAATATTCGGTTATTTACCGGATTTTACATCCTTAATCGGAATAGTATTAGTGACAGCAGGAGGAATACTTGCAATATCGCTTCATGGAAAAGACAACAAAGAGCTGAAACATCACTGGCATTTGTGATGCTGGAAAATTTATATTCTGTGATCAGTCAGGTAAAATATATCTCGATGTATCGGTTTAACAGATTACTTTATATTTGATAAAAAAATTCTGCGAAATGTTAAAGATAAAAAATTATAAATGTCTCTGAAGATTATAGGATCAGGATTGGGTCGTACAGGGACTTTTTCTCTTAAGCTGGCACTCGAACATCTGGGATTCGGAAAATGCTATCATATGACAGAACTTTTTCAGAATCCTGAAGGAGTCACGTATTTTCAACAGGCGGAAAGAGGCGAGAAAGTGAAATGGGATGATGTATTTAACGGTTACAATTCTTCAGTTGATTATCCTGCGGCGAGGTTTTACAGACAGCTTTCAGATCATTATCCCGAAGCCATGATAATACATACTTACAGAGATCCTGAAGAATGGTATGAAAGCGCATTGCATACAATATTCATGGCTCGTAATCTGGATATCAGGAGAATTTTAAAATTTGCTATGAGGTATCCCGTCTCGAGAGTAGTGCAGAAGAGATTTCATGTTTTCAGATATAACAGGAAACTAATGAGTCTTGAATTCGGAAAGGATCTCTCCGACAGAGTAAAAGTTTTAAAAGCGTTTGAGAAGCATACGGAAAACGTTATTAAAAGAATTGATCCGGACCGTTTGCTTGTATTTAATGTATCTGAAGGCTGGGAACCGCTTTGCAGATTTTTAAAAATGCCTGTTCCTTCAGAGAGTTTTCCAAATACCAATTCAAGAGATGAGTTTCTAAAAAGAGTTGATATCGTAGGAAAAGGGGATATAATTCCTCCACAGAAAATATAACACCGGTTCACAGTAATTTTAGTTTGATTTATTGTTGCTCACAGAACTCACGGATTATCACAATAATTGAATATAAATAACAATTGTTTAACGAGTTGGCCGGATGTGTTCTGAAACCTACTTTAATCATCAATCGGTGCTTGGATTTAGAGTTATTATTTATTAAATTATTTCATAAAAAACAGAATGGAAAATCTTAAAAATAATATTTTAAAGACGCTGTTGTATTATGATATTTTCAGTCATCCACTTAAATCCGAGGAAATATTTTCCCTTCTTCCTCAAAATTCGGTTACTGATAAAGATGTAAGTGAAGTACTTTTACAGTTAACAGCTGAGGAACGGATTATTCATTCAAAGTATAATTATTATTTCATCGGGAAGAATGAAAATTATATTGAATTAAGAAGATCAAGGGAGACTTATTCCAGAAAGAGCTGGAAGCTTGCAAGAATTGTAACGCATATAATAAAAAGATTTCCATTTGTAAGAGCAGTATTTGTAACCGGTTCACTCTCAAAGAACAGTTCTATGCCGGACAGTGATCTGGATTTTATGGTTGTAACTGAGAAAAACCGTCTGTGGATCAGCAGGACATTGTTAATGCTTTTCAAGAAGATTTTTCTGTTCAACAGTCACAAATATTTCTGCATTAATTATTTCATTTCTGAGGATTGCCTTAGCATAAATGAAAAGAACATATTCATTGCAACGGAAATTGTTCACATCAAATCTACATTTAATTCCGGAATGATGTACAGATTCCTTGAAGCGAATTCCTGGGTAAAAGTATTTTTTCCGAATTACAAAACAGGTGATCCTTATTTCAATTCTGCCGGATTCAAAGTGAATGACAGGAAAAGTATTTTTCAGGGTATAACTGAAATTTTATTCTCAGGAAAAGCCGGTTATAAGCTTGATAATTATTTCAGGGAAAAAACCATTCAGCACTGGAATAAAAAGTATTCAAATTATGATAAGGAAGAAAGAGAAAAGCTTTTTACTTCTACGACTGGAGTTTCAAAAACTCATCCCGGAAATATGCAGAGAGTTATTTTAAACAATTACATGGAAAGACTGAAAAGATTTAATCTTGAATGCAATGAATAAAATCCTTCTTGCCAGTTCTTACTTCCTTAAACATGATCCGAAAGAATATAAGGCAATGAATCTTTATGCACCCTTAGGTACGCTTTACGCCGCTTCTTATCTAAAGCAGAAGGGATATAAAGTCAGTCTTTTTGATACGATGCTGGCAGATTCCGAAACTGATCTCATAAAAGAACTGAAAATTCATAAGCCCGGTATTTTTGTGATCTATGATGACGGATTTAATTACCTGACAAAAATGTGTCTTACAAGGATGAGAGAAGCTGCTTTCAAAATGAGTTCGATAGCGGCTGAATATGGATGCAGGATAATAATATCAGGTTCAGACTCTGCCGATCATCCCGATAAATATATAGGGCATAAAGCTGATTACATCATCTGCGGAGAAGGTGAAATTACACTGGGCGAGTTAACAGATTATCTGAATGGAATTTCGGGGAAAGATCTCAATGAAATAGAAGGTCTTGCATTTATTAAAGATAATGAGATTTACAGAACCGGAAAAAGAACGGTTATTAAAAATCCTGATCTTCTTCCTTTTCCTGAAAGAAGTCTGATTGATACCGACAGATACAAAGAACTCTGGTACAGGCATCACGGATATTTTTCAATGAATGTCGTGACGACACGGGGTTGTCCTTACCACTGCAACTGGTGCGCAAAGCCGATTTACGGACAGGTATATAATTCAAGAAGTCCGGAGAATGTCGCAGCAGAGCTGAAATATCTGAAGGAAACTTATTCACCGGATCATATCTGGTTCTGTGATGATATTTTCGGATTAAAGCCGGAGTGGATAAATAAGTTTGACGAAATTGTAAATAAAGAAAACGCCAGGATCAATTTTAAATGCTTATCAAGAGCGGATCTTCTGTTAAAGGAAAACAACATACCGCATCTTGCCGGCGCCGGATGCGATTCAGTCTGGATTGGAGCTGAATCCGGTTCGCAGAAAATACTTGATTCAATGGATAAAGGTACAAAAGTCGAACAGATTTATGAATCAACAAAGCTGCTTAAGAAATACAATATAAAGACCGGCTTTTTTCTTCAGTTCGGTTATTCAGGCGAGACGAAAGAAGATATTGAAATGACAATAAAAATGGTAAAGGACCTGATGCCTGATGATATAGGAATATCTGTGTCTTACCCATTGCCCGGCACAAAGTTTTATGACAGGGTATTAAGTCAGATGAAAGGTAAGCAAAACTGGGAAAGATCAGATGATTTTGAAATGATGTTTGACGGTGAATACACATCTGAATATTACAGAATCCTTCATCAGAAAATTCATAAGGAATTCCGTGCTCTGCAGATCATAAAAGAACCATTTAAAAGAATGAGCTCTCTCTGGAAACTGCCGTATTATTTAGCCGGATGGTGGTGGAATTCAGTTAAGCTTATGAAATCGGAGCAGGATGAAAAAAGGAATAAAAATATTTTTAAACTAAAGGAAGCAGTCAGTTAAAACGTGGAAGAATATTTAATCCATACAAAAGATTCGTTTAACAGAATAGCAGAAGCGTTTGACGAAGAAGATCAGGAAAACGAAATTCTACAGTGGATGAGGAAGAGTGTTTACGGAATTTATTTATCCTGTTTTAAAAGAGGAGATAAGCTTCTTGAGCTAAATGCAGGTACAGGTATTGATGCTGTTTATCTTGCATCAAAAGGAATCAGTGTCTTTGCCACTGACATATCCGATGAAATGATATCTAAGCTCAAATTAAAAATCAGGGAAAATAATTTACAGGAAATGATAAAAGCTGAAAATTATTCATTCGGTGATATTAATAAAATAAATGAAAAAGATTTTGACGGGGCTGTATCAAATTTCGGAGGATTGAACTGTATCAGTAATTTTGAAAGTCTCTCTGAATCACTGGCAGAGCGTATCAAACCGGGCGGGAAGTTTGTTGCTGTCGTCATGAATTCATTCTGTCCGTGGGAGATATTCTATTATCTGCTTAAATCAGATCCATCAAATGCATTCAGAAGATTCAATAAAGAAGGAATCGAAGCTAATCTGAGTGAGTTTAAGATAAAAACATTTTATTTCACTCCGGGTGATTTTGCGGACAGGTTCGGGAAATACTTTGATACCGAAAAAATTTATTCGCACGGACTCTTTTCGCCTCCGCCGTATTTGTACGGAATTTACGACAGGGCTAAGCCGGTAGTCAGAGCTTTAATGAAACTGGATAATATTACAAAAGGCATTTTTCCTCTGAACAGGATCGGTGACCATTTTGTGATTGTCCTGAAGCGAAAAAAAAACAGATAATAAATGACTGAAATATTCAGCAACAGGAAATATCACTCTATTCTGTTTTTAATCCTGCTTGCCTTATTCTTTGTTTTTGTTTTTTTCCCTTCTTTAAAAAAGATCAACACGGATTTTCCTAATTATTATGTATCTGCTAACATGCTCCTCGACGGCGCTGACCTGAAATCCGCTTATGATAATGTGGAGTTTAACAAACAAGTACTTTTGTACGGTATAGAAAATCAGATTGTATCATTTGTACCTTATCCGCCTGTAAATTCATTGCTTATGCTTCCCGTAGCAAGGCTTGAACCGCTTACCGCTAAGTTGATCTGGAATATTCTGAATTTAATATTTTTTCTGCTCAGTGCATTCTTTATATCAAAAATATCCGGATTAAATTTATTTCTGACGGGAATATTGTTCTTTTTATCCGGTTATGCGTTTGTAAATAATTTTTTCTTCGGACAGGCGTATCTGCTTGTTCTGTTACTATTTTCAGCTTCACTTTATTTTTTGTTCAGGGAAAATGACGTATTGGCTGCTTTCATGTTTTCACTGAGTGTGCTGTTAAAATTCTACACAATATTCTTCATTATTCTTTTTTTGTGCAGAAAAAAATACAAACTCGTCATTACTACAGTTATATTTATTATTATCCTCAACTTATTTGTTTTTACCATAACAGGTTGGGACATAAATATTTATTATTACACAGCAATAATGCCTCGTATCAGCGACGGCTGGGTAGGGACAGTTTATGCTCCGGAGTTTCAGTCAGTAATTTCATTGCTTCATACTTTGTTTTACAGGGAACTCTCGCTGAATCCGTATCCGCTGACAGAAAGTCCTGAGCTCTATTTTATATTTAAATATTTATTTTACTTCGGAATTATACTTACTTCGGTTTTATCGGTTATGAATTCAGGAGCGGGCAAAGATGTTAATTCCTTTAAAATGCAGATCCCATTATTCTCTTTTGTCTGTATGCTTCTGCTTCCGGTAAATGCATCTTATCAGTATGTGATTTTAATAACTGCTATTGCTATACTTTCTCATCATTACATTTCCGAAAAAAAATACATTCTTACTGCAGTAATACTTAGTCTGTTTTTTATCATGAACAGTCCGTTGACAGTTTATATTATTAACATGACTAAGAACAAACATTATTTTTACTTAGGATACATCAAGCTTTACATATTGCTTATTTTCTGGGTCACAGGACTTTCAGTAAGCGGCAGATCATCTGTGGAAAATATTACAAAAGCAACTTTGCTGAGATATTCTTATGTTTATGTGTTTCTTATCCTGATCTTTGTGAAAGTTTCACTTACACAAATCAGCGATGATAATGACGGAGCTGAAAATATTCTTATAAATTCAAATTATCTTATCTCAATGCCTGCTGTAAGGGACGGAAAAATCTTATTTACGGAATGCAGAAATGAGAAATTCATTCTGAACTCTAACTTCGGATTTAAAACCGAAAGTGATAATTATTTTAATCCTGATTTCATAAATGACAATGAAATAGAATATACGACATTCGTAAAAGGCAAAACTGTTTATAACAGACTATCATTAAATTCTCTTGACCGGACAGAGATAGCAAAAAGGACAGATTCAGTCGGAGCAATGTATTCCGGAGACAAAACGATGAGATGTTATTCATTAAACGGACAGATATTTCTTGAGAGAATCAATGAAATTAAGACAGAACAGATGACAACCGGAAGATCATTCAATTATTTCCCGGTCTTCAACGGGGATGATTCCGGAATTATATTTTGTTCGGACAGAGGAAGAGGAGTCGGGTTTACGGCGTTGTATGAAATTAAAATTAACAAATAATTATATATCAGATATATGTCCATTTCCTTAATGAAAATTATTGATGAGTATGCAGGCAGAATGATAATGTTTTTTATTTCGGGATTTAAAAATATTTTCGGAAAAATAATCATTAATGGTGATATCAACAATAGAAACATACTATTCATAAAATTCTGGGGAATCGGAAGCATTATACTTACAACAGCTGCTGTAAGAAAAGTGAAAGCAGCATATCCTGATGCAAGAATATTTTTTCTTACTCTCAATACTAATACGGAGATATTAAATGAAATCAAATACGCTGATGAAATAATTTCAGTAAATATATCCGGTCCTGTTGCTTTCATTACTGATTTTTTCGTTAAGACATACGCTTTGAGAAAAAAAGGTTTTGAGATCATTTACGACTTTGAATTTTACACTTACTTTTCAGCTGTAATTGTTTATCTGATAAAATGCAAAAGAAGTTTCGGATTTGATAATTTAAAGAATAACCGCAAAATAGTTTTCACGCAAACCATTCCGTTTGCAGACAATACTCATACGAAAGATAATTTCATTCATCTTGTAAATTCAGATGAGACTGTACTTTCAGAAATTTCCTCTAATGATGATCTTCCTTCGCTGAGTACAATTGCCGGCAAATCAAACGGCGAAATGAAAATCACAATCAATGTTAATGCAAGCAAGCTCGCATTCGAGAGACGGCTTCCGGCAGAATATTATGTCAGACTGACAGATTACATTTCAGAGAATTTCAGATGCAAAGTTATTATGACAGGATCTGCAGATGAAACTGAATATGTAAATAATATTTACGGACAAATTAAAAATAAAAAATCTGTTGAAAATAAATGTGGGAAAACATCTGTCAGGGAACTTATCTCAGAGATTAATTCATCTGAATGCCTCATAACAAACGACAGCGGACCTTTGCACATTGCGTCCGCACTGAACATTCCGGTTATCGCTTTCTTCGGACCTGAATCACCCGTAAGATATGGTCCGCTTAGCAGCAGAAGCCTGGTTTTTTATAATGAACTTGAATGCAGTCCCTGTATGAGCGTCAGTAATTCAAAAACAGTGAACTGTATTTACGATTCGCCTAAATGCATGGAACAGTTTGAGATAACTGAAATTATAAGAAAAACAGATATCTTTCTGAAGGGTCTCAGCATTCCCGGAAAAATCATATCATCAGAATGTTTAAAGAGCTTATAAATAAAATATCAAAGGATACTTTTCTTGTCCTTTCGCTTAATACTGTAAATTACTTAAGCTCTTTTGTACTGGCAATTCTGGTATCAAGGTATCTCGGTTTAGAAAGTTTCGGCGAATACAGTCTTATATTTGCTTTTGTCTTATTACTGGGTATAGTCTGTGATTTCGGTTTATCAACTTTACTCATAAGAAAAATAGGCGAAAATAAATTCAATGCAGGAGATAAAATAAGAGATTTTAATCTGATAAAATTATCATTATCGATCATTGTAATGGCAGTTCTTATCCCTTCAATTTACATATTCTCCGGAAATATGCTTTCCGCTGCATTCATAACCGGTGCAGTTCTTATATTACCGCGATCACTGATGTCAACATATGAAGCTTCGATGAGAAGTTTTGATAATCAGAAACTGCCGGTAATAATTAAAAGCGGAAACTCATTTCTGCAGCTTACGGTCTCATATTTTCTGTTAAAGGAAGGTTTAGGTCTCAAAGTAATAATGCTCTGCATTCTTTTACTTGACATTTTAACTCTGATCATACTCAGAGCAGTGAATAAAACTATAATTGATAAATATATTTCTGATAAAGAGGTATTCGTTAAACAGAATACAGAATCCGGAACAAAAGGAAAATTTATTTTAATATTAAGAGAGAGTTCAGTTTTTTTTCTGAATAATTTTCTTATGCTTTCAATAAAAGGTCTTAATGTAATTCTGCTTGGATATTTATCCACAGCGGCTTCGGTCGGAATTTATTCAGCCGGTTCTAAATTTATAAACGGAGCCGGACTACTGTCAGGAGCGCTGTTCAATTCGTTCTATCCTGTAGTTTCCAATTTAAAAAATAATTTAACAGCCAGGGCAGAGTTGACTAAAAAATTCATGTTTTTTTCGTTTATAACCGGACTTATTATAACAATACCGGTATTTATTCTGTCTGATTATCTGATCGGACTTACTTTTAAAACACCGGAATCTGCAATTGTTCTTAAGATACTTTCATTCACAATAATTCCTGTACTTGTTTATACTGTGACACAGTCTTACTTATTTTCTGTTTATGATGAAAAATTTCTTTCAGTTATTTTAATTACAGCATGGAGTATCAATATTATTTTAAGCATTATTCTGATAAGATTCTATGATTATACAGGGTGCGCAATAGCGCTGACAATTACGGAGATATTTCTCATGCTGACTCAGTCATACAAATTCAATTACGATATCCGCAAACGCGGATTAAAGAAAATTACAATCATCAAATGATCATACTCCTCAATCCCAAGAGCGCAAATTCAGGATTCAGAGTTCCTAACAGTCTTTTATATCTCGGAGCATTTCTTGAAGGAAAATACGAATATGAAATTGTCGATGAAAATCTTGATAATGATGTTGAAAATACTCTGATAAAATTAATAAAAGAAAAGAAAATAAAATACCTCGGAGTAACAGTTATGCCGGGACCACAAATGCACAGGGCAGTTCCGTTAAGCAAAAGAATGAAATCGCTTTTCCCTGATTTGAAAATATTATGGGGAGGATATTTCCCTTCGCAGCACCGCAATACAGTTCTGAAGTCTGATTATGTGGATGTAGCATTCAGAGGACATGCTGAAATTTCATTGCCGGAATATCTTGATTGCATGGAAGGCAGACCCGGAGCCGGGAAACTTTCTGAAATAAAAGGAATATCCTACAAAGAAAACGGAAAAATATTAACTAATCCTGACATTGAAACAATTGATCCTGATATTATACCTCTTCTTCCTTACGGGAAAGTTCAGACGGAAAAATATTTGCAGCTCGGAAAGACATATCTGGGGAAAAGAACAATTGCTTATATCTCCAGCATAGGTTGTCCATTCACCTGCGGCTTTTGCGCTATTGCAGGAATATACAAGGGAAAATGGAAAGGGAGAGACGCTGATCTTGTGGCAAATGATCTGCGGTATCTCCATTCAAAGTATAAAATAGATGCAGTGGAGTTTCATGATGACAATATGTTCGTTTCGGAAAAAAGAATTTATTCCATTGCAGATAAGATAAAAGAATTAAGACTTGGCTGGTGGGGGGAAGCAAGAGCAGATACAATGATGAAGTATTCTGATGAGACATTCGAATTGCTTGCAGCTTCGGGACTGAAGATGGTATTTTACGGAGCTGAATCGGGTTCGGAGGAAACCTTAAAACTCATGAATAAGGGAGGTACTCAGACTCCGGGTACAATACTGGAATTAGCCGAACGTCTGAAGAAATACAGAATCGTGCCCGAATTTTCTTTTGTTCTCGGAAGTCCCTCGGATGATGTAGATAAAAGCATTGACAATGACATCAGTTTTATCAGAAAAGTAAAAGAGATCAATCCCGCTTCTGAAATAATAATTTATATATACTCTCCGGTGAATTACGAGGATTCGGAATTGTCAGTCGCATCAAAGCTTAAAGGTTTTGAATATCCATCTACACTTGAGGAATGGACTTCGGACAAATGGAAAAATTTTGACCTCAGAAAAAAAACGATGACTCCATGGCTTAAGAAACGTCACATAAGTAAGATCCGTAATTTTGAAAAAGTACTGAATGCTAATTATCCGACTGTAAGTGATCTGAAGATAACCGGATGGAGGAGAAAACTTCTGAATGCACTCGGAAGCTGGAGATATTCAGCATCATTTTATCACGCTCCTTATGAAGTCCGTCTTGCGATGAAGTTATTAAGGTATCGTCAGCCGGAAACAGAAGGATTTTCATTTAAGGAAATTTAGTAGTTTCGTAAACAGATCATTTATATTTTATCTTTGATGAAACCGAATCAAAATTGTATAATTTTTTATATATGAAATACATTGATAAAATAAAAAATAAGTTCAAAAAGAAAAAACCTGTCCGTAAACTTTCATCACGGGACGCTTACAGGCTATGGTCTTCATTTTATGATGATCAGCCTTATAATGCAGTTCTTTTCCTGGAAGATAAATTGTTTACGGAAATGATATCAGCAATAAATTTTAAAGATAAAAAAATACTTGATATAGGATGCGGCACAGGCAGGCACTGGAAAGAATTATTAAGCCTGCATCCTTCAGGACTGACAGGAGTTGACAGTTCGGAAGAAATGCTCAACAAACTTTTAGCTAAATTTCCCGGATCGGAAGTGTATGTTTCGGATAATCATTCACTGGAATTTCTGAAAGACTCTTCATTTGATATAGTGATCTCCACACTTACAATCGGACACGTCAGAGAAATAGAAAAATATTTAAATGAATGGAACAAAAAGCTCAGGTCTGGCGGTGATATTATCATCACTGATTTTCATCCCGAAGCATTTTCTGCAGGTATGAAAAGAAGTTTTTCTTTGGAAAATGAAGTGATAGAAGTTGAAAACTATTTGTATGATACAGGATTCCTGAATAATATATTTTCAGTCTTAAAGTGGGAGGTAATTTCCATTTATCAAAAAACCATTGACAATGATGTCAGGCATTTGTTCGAGAAACAGAACTTTACTTCCGCTTTCAGAAAATATTTCGGAACCCCTCTGATCACAGGTATTCATCTGAAAAAATATTGATATTAAAAAATCTTCATATTGTCGGCAAAGATACTGAAAGAAGGAATATACATACAGCAGGAAATACTATTGCTGGTATAATGAATTCTGCGGACAGAGTTAACCTTAATGATGATTTAATTCTGAATTTTGAAAACTGTATAGCATTTCCCGGACTCATAAATTCACATGATCATCTCGAATTTAATCTGTATCCCCGTCTCGGGCATAAAGTTTACAGAGATTATGTAGATTGGGGAAATGACATACACATTAAAGATAAAGAGTTAATAAATTCAATTGAGTCGGTTCCGTCAGATCTGAGAATGAAATACGGAGTGATAAAAAATTTAATTTGCGGTGTTACAGCAGTTGCGCATCACGGTTCATATAATCCTGTTTTGGATAATTCGCCTGTCACAATAATAAGAAAAGGAACATGTATACATTCAGTCCGTCTCGGCGGAAGGTGGAAGTATAAAATTAATTTACTTAAAAACGGAGAGCCTTTTGTGATACATACAGGCGAGGGAACGAATTCTGAATCCGCAGATGAGACTGACGAACTCATAAGATGGAATTTATTCAACAGAAAACTTATAGGCATACACGGAATAGCGATGACAGAAAGGCAAATTAAAAAATTCTTAGCGCTTATATGGTGTCCTGACTCAAATATTTTTTTGTTCGGCAGGACAGCCGATATCAGTTCATTAAAAAAACACACAAAGATATTATTCGGGACAGATTCAACGCTTACATCGGACGGGAATATTTTTGAGAACTTAAGAACCGCAAGAAATCTTAATATGTTAAGCGATCAGGAACTTTTCCATTCATTGACAAAGACAGCCGCAGAAGTCTGGGGTTTGAATAACTGCGGCAGTATTGAGGAAGGGAAAAATGCGGATATAGTCATAGCTAGGCAAAATACGGATAATATTTATGAGTCTTTTTACAATACCAATCCCGAGGATATACTTTTAATTTTAAAAAACGGTGAGATCATTCTATACGACAGGACAATACAAGATACTTTAACCGGAATGCTGAAGCATACAGAGAGATTTAATGAAATCAATGTCAACGGAAAGATTAAACATGCAGATTATCCTTCGGGAGAAATATTAAAAAAAATCAAAGCAATGTTACCAGGACTGGAAATTAAAATTTTTTAATCATTTTCCCGGATAAAAAATTTAATCAACTAAGCAGTGGAAAACACAGATGAATCTTAAAAGTCAAGTGTAATTCGCAGTTAACGCTATAGAATACCTTGAGTCTCTTTAAAATTTTTAATAATTAATGCATTCAGGAAAGAAATTTTAGAGAAGAAAGGTAGAATATGCTGTTTAAGAATAAATACAGAATTGAATCAAGCAGATTAAAGGGATATGATTATTCAAATCCGGGTGCATATTTCATAACGATCGTTACAAAGAACAGGAAATGTTTTTTTGGAAATATCAGGAAAAATAAAATGGTATTGAATGAGTTTGGGAAAATTGTTAAAAAATATTGGAGAGAAATACCAGATCATTTTCCGTATGTAATATTGGATGAATATGTTATTATGCCGGATCATTTACACGGTATTATTTTTATAAATGATCACATAAAACCGGCAAAAATATCAATTGCAGAGTCGCCCAACGTTGTAGAAACGCCCAACGTTGTAGAAACGCCCAACGTTGTAGAAACGCCCAACGTTGTAGAGACGCCCAACGTCGTAGAAACGCCCAACGTTGTAGAGACGCCCAACGTCGTAGAGACGTCCAACGTCGTACAGACGTCCAACGTCGTAGAGACGCCCAACGTTGTAGAG
>JAFDZQ010000059.1:0-71060 GCA_018266895.1 Bacteroidota bacterium | reverse complement strand
TGTAGAGACGCCCAACGTTGTAGAAACGCCCATTATTGTAGAGACGCCCAAATTGGGCGTCTCTACGACGAATAATTTAAAAATTCGACAACCAATAGGTATTATAATAAATCAATTTAAACGCATATGCACAATTGAAATCAGGAAAATAAAAATTAATTTTGGGTGGCAATCAAGATTTCATGATCATATAATTCGAGATGAAAACGAATTAAACAGAATCAGGCAATACATTTTGGATAATCCATTGAATTGGTAATCCGTTGAAAATTTTTTGCAGAGACGCCCAAATTGGGCGTTTCTGCGACAACGACGATTGATATAAAAATATGACAACCAATTTGTTCAATTCTTAATCTATTCATTTGTATGTTTACAATTGAAACAGGAATTTTTGGATATTGAAAAAAAGGTAATGGTCCAGATAATCCTCAGATGACTTTTTTATACTCGGTGAAATCTTTTTTTATCCTGGCTCTGTAAAAATAGATCAGCACTCCGAACAGGAATACTATGAATGCTCCCGCTCTGATGGCGAAGCCGGTTCCCATTTTTTCGGAGAGAAGCCCTACCTCGAAATTTCCCAGCGGAGTCAGTCCCATGAACATAAAAATATAAATGCTCAGAACACGTCCGCGGAATTCACTCTTAACGAGTCTCTGAATTGTTGTATTCATCATTGCGAACTGTGACAGTAATCCGAATCCCGCAAAAAACAGCAGTGCCAGAGCTAATGTGAGATCAGTCGTAAAGCTGAATAATAGTATGCAAACCGAAAACAAAGTATTCCCGCCGAGTATGAAATAAACTGAAGAAATTTTCTTTGAGAACAAACCAATCAGAAGAGTGGCTGTCAATGCTCCGAGTCCTCCGGCAGCATACATATATCCAAGTCCGGCAGCATCAAGATTAAAATCATTTGCTGCGATCAAAGGCAATACTGTAGAATAAGACCATCCGAATACAGATGAAACTGCCGTGAATATTATAAGCATCCTTATTACAGGATGTGAAAACGAATAGATAAGACCTTCCTTTATTGCAGCAAGAGTACCTGTTTTCTTTTCTGTGGTTATGCTTTCAATATTCATAGACCACAAAGCAGCAATTACGGCAACATAACTTAATCCATTGATGAGAAAAGCTCCGCCTGTTCCTATCCATGCAATAAGTAATCCTGCAATACCCGGACCTATAGCACGAGCTGCATTGAATGTTGCCGAATTAAGCGCAATGGCAGAAGGTATCTGATCTTTGGATACAAGTTCGGCAACAAATGCCTGCCTTGCGGGAATATCTATAGCTGCAACTGTTCCCATTAAAAAAGCGATTAACGCTATTTCCCAGAAATTGATTAAATTGAATACAGTCAGTATGCCGAGAGTAATTGCAAGTATCATAGCGGATCCTTGTGTGATAAGAAGTATTTTCTTTTTCGGAAATCTGTCGACGAGAACTCCACCGAACAAAGTAAAAAATAAGGAAGGCAGCGAACCCAGAGCAGTGATAAGTCCTATAAGAAAAGCTGAGTTTGTCATTTTAAGAACGAGCCAACCGAGCGCAACAATCTGCAGCCATGTTCCTATCAGGGAGATCAGCTGTCCGCTGAAATATAATTTATAATTTCTGCTGTTAAATGCAGGGAACGCTGTTAAAAAAATATTTATTAATTTAGAATTATCAGACATATAGTAACAACAGAATTTTACCTACATGGATTAATATATCAGATAAAATTTTTTTGTATAAGAATTTAACTATAGGTGAGACTAATTTCTAAGTAAATATTTTGGGAAGTTGTAACTGCAGTTCCCGATCTGTCTGTCTCACGTTCAGGCGGGGAGATTTGGAATGAGGATTAAGAAATCAAAATCAAAAAATTAATAATCTACAGATCACTTAACATACAACATCTTCCCGGATTTCGAGAAAAGCAAATTTGTTTCTTCAGGATCCTTTGCCTCTATAGAATAGAAATATATTCCTGATGAAAGTCCGGCAGGAATAAAATCAGCTCTGTGGTCGCCTTCTCTCTGTTTTTGATTTACCAGGACAGATATCTCTTTTCCGAGAAGATCATAAATTCTGATCTTTACAAATGAAGGTCTGCCTAACTGATAGGATATTGTTGTAGAAGGATTAAAAGGATTTGGATAATTCTGATAGAGAATAAAATTTACAGGCAAAATATTTTCTCCCCGTACATCTTTAAGGATAAAATTATACGGATCTATTTTAAAATTCAAAGGTCTGCTGCTCAGATCAAAGTCAAATGTCTGCAACTGCATATTATTAAAAACAGAAAATACCGTGTCTCCAACAAGAGTCGTAATTTTAATTTTCATTGGCATTGAAAAGAAAGATGGATTGGAATTTACATCCTGAAGTATCTTCACAGAAGCCCTGTATTGAGATGTCCCTGTGTTTGCCACTTCCCAGCTTACATTATACTTCGGATAATTCTCGCCGTATATCCATTCATTAAAAAAATAATTCAGATCTGATCCGTAAACATTTTCCGCAACATTCTGAAAATCTTCGGTGACGGCAGTTTTGTATGCAATAGATGTATAGGCAGCATATTTCCGTATAATACTGAAAAAAACAGAATCGCCTGTAATTCCTCTGAGCATATGAAGGACAGAGCAGCCTTTGGCGTAACTTCTGTCAGAGCTGAATATCTGTTCGACAGAATTTACATCTTGAACATAAACTGATCCGATGGCGCGTTTTGAATCAGAAAATCTGAATTTAATAAACTCATCGTAAGCAGTTCTGCCGAAAGTATTTTCCTGATATAGCGCTTCGCCGTAAGTTGCAAAACCCTCATTGAGCCAGATATTTTCCCAGTTGCGGCAGGTAATCATATCGCCGAACCACTGGTGAGTAAGTTCGTGGGCAAGAATGTTGTCAAAGAAAGCTCCCATGGAAGAAATTGTCTGATGTTCCATCCCTGCATTTCTTCCGAATTCAGCATGACCGTACTTTTCATTTATAAAAGGATATAAGCCATACTTTGCAGAAAACAATCCAAGCATGGAAATTGTTTTGTCAAGCTGAGGTTTGAGCGATTCAAGATTTTCGGGATAAATATAATTCACAACAGGCATTGAATCATTAAGCGAATATCTGAAGAATGAGTTATACTGCGCATAATTTGAGATTGCAAGAGAGATAAGATAATTTGCAATCGGATATGAGTTATGCCATTTGAAAGTATGTGTTCCGTCGGAATTATTTTCAACGCCTGTCAGTGTTCCGTTTGAAACGGCAGTCAGACCGTCTGCGCATCTGAGCCACATATCGGATGAATCAGCTTTATCCGAAGGAACATTTTTGCATGGGAACCAGTCGCTTGAACCGAAGGGTTCGCTGAGATTCCAGATGGATGGTTCATTATTATGCGAACCGAAAATAAAACTCCCGAATCCTGTAGGAACAGGCACTCCTCTGTAATAAATTATTAACGTGATGTCGTCTCCTGAATTGACGGTTGAAGCAAGACTAATATTCACTCTGTCCATCAGATGAGAAAACATGAGTCTTTGATTTCCTGAAATAACAGAATCTATGGTCAGATTATTGCTAAGATCGTAAAAGATTCCGGAAAGATTGTTAACGCGAGATTTGCTGATTATCGAAACTTCGCCATTTAAGTAATCGGGGTTGTAAGTAACATTAAGATAAAGTTTATAGTAAGTTACATTAACGTTAGTATCGCTTTTGTAATCAGTTTTTAATCTCTTAAATTGTTCCGCTTGAATGTCTCTTTCAATTTCAGCCACAGATGAATAATATGTCTGAGATAGTGAAACTGATACGGAAAGAATAATGAATATCAGCAAATATAAAATGCTCTTAACCATATCAGATAATTTTTAAAGGAAGAAAAGATATCTGAAACTGAACAGCAGTCCTGTAGCTCTTTTGCCTATCTTTGTTTCAGCATACTCGTTGGAATGTACTGGAATTTTGTATGAGAGTTCAGCCATAATTGACGAAAGAAAAATTGCCTGAATTCCAATATATGTATCAAGTCTGAATCCTCCGGAGTTAACAATTTCTTCCCCGAGAAATTTATTTTTGTAAAAGTAATAAGCTTTGGATTCCGAGTATATATTTATGTTAACATCATTAAAGCTTTTATACTGTTTCGGAAGGACAAGGTAGCCGAAAGCCAGAGACCAGTCGAAATAATTTCCGAATTTAAAATCGCTTTTGGGAACGTTAACATTGAAACCCATTTCACCTGTTATTGCAAGTTTCTTTATGAGATTTGTAACTATAACATCATTTTTAAATGTGTAATTATCTGTAGTATGAAAATCTACTGAGGGAACGGTGATATCACTGATGAAATTATAAAACTTAACCGTGTGTCCGGGATGAAGTTCATATTCAACCTGATCGCCTACAATAGGTTTTGCATTAACGGGAATGACAGCGCCGGTCTGCGCTGCAAATCTCAGATGATAGTTTTTTTTGTCAGCATCGTGAATCCGGTATCTGACGGCTCCTTCATAATTACCGATAAATTTATAGCCTTTATCAAGAGTATAATAAACACTGTTATAAAGAGTGAGATTTCCCAGAATACCGTAATTGATCTCAAATGAATTATGGTAATATTTAAAATTATCATAACTCATGACATTATTCCTGAACTCAATTCTGTGTCTGGATAAATTCGCTGCTGGATGCGTCATTATGTACAGTTCCTGTGAAAAAGAAACATTGCTTAGCAGTATCATGCAAATGAAAAGTGAAACTTTCCTTGTCATAAATATTTTTTCTTAAATTACAAATATATTATTTTTAATACACTAATAATTTTTTTCAATAAAGGGTAATCAGTTATTCTGTTTTATCAGAGTTTACTGATATGTCAGGATGAAATTAAATATGATATGAAACGGGAAATGATTTCCCGTTTTCCAAACATAATTCTATGTACTTTTGTGAATCTTTGTCAATTTATATTTAAGGATGACATATTTTTAAAGTCGTGGTGTGTGATGTTAATTTCAAAAGCATACATTGAATTGTAGAATAACAAAAAATTAATAAGTTAATTGCACATAACAGTAGTTTTGGATGTCCTTGAATGACATTCAGCTTCCGCAAAGGAAAATGGACTGAAAATGATTTTAATATAATCTAAATTCACGGTTACTAATATTGACGCAATTGGCAAAGAGAATTTCTAAAAAAAGCAAATCAGTTAACGGAGAATTCAGGGATCCGAAAGAATTTATTATTGTAAGAGGCGTACGGGTGCATAATCTCAAGAATGTCAATCTGGATATTCCCAAGAATAAACTGACAGTCTTTACCGGAGTAAGCGGATCCGGAAAGTCTTCGCTTGTTTTTGACACTATTTATGCAGAAGGACAGAGAAGATATGTGGAAAGTCTTTCTTCTTATGCCAGGCAGTTCCTGGAAAGGATTAATAAACCCGATGTTGACTTTATGGCTGGCCTTGCTCCATCTATGGCGATCGAGCAAAAGACACAGATCAAGAATCCGAGATCTACGGTCGGGACTACGACAGAGATCTATGATTACCTCAGACTTCTTTTTGCAAGAATCGGAAAAATATATTCACCTGTCAGTAATACGGTTGTTACAAAAGACTCTCCCGAAAGCATCATAAATGAACTCTCGGCAATAGCCGGAGCCGGAAAAGTAAAAATTTATATTCTGACAGAACTTACTTTCAGTAGCACTGAAGATCTCCGTCTGAAAATAAAGCAATTACTTTCAAAAGGGTTTTACAGAATTGTATCGGATAATACAATAATTGATCTCAATGATTATGAAGAAGCTAATTTCAGCAAAACAGAAGAATCTATTTTAAATGCAAAAGAGAACGGAGTCCTTACTGACAGGGTCAGTTTTGATCCGAATGATGAAGAGTCGGTTACGAGACTAAATGACTCGATTGAACTGGCATATAATGAAAGCGAAGGATTTGTAACCGTAAGAGTTTACAAAGATGACGGACAGTATGATCTGAAGTACAGCAGATATCTCGAAAAGGACGGAATCAAATTCGACGAACCAACGCCGAGACTTTTTTCATTCAACAATCCTTACGGCGCTTGCGAGAAATGCCAGGGGTTCGGGAAGACAATGGACATTGATATGGAACTCGTAATTCCCGACAGGAAAAAAACTGTTTTCAACGGCGCGATAGCCGTATTCACAACTCCCAAACATTCCGAAAATTTAACCGATCTTATTACAGAAGCCGAGGAGTACGGATTTGATATTCACTGTCCCGTTAACAGACTCAATGAAAAGCAGATGGAATTCCTTTTAAAAGGAGGAAAAAAGTACAAGGGACTGAATAAATTCTTTAAGATAATTGAAAAGGAAGCATCCTATAAGCTTCACTACAGAGTTCTTCTCAACAGATACAGGGCATATACGACCTGCAGTGAATGCGGAGGCTCGAGACTCCGTAAAGAAGCACTGTATGTGAGGATCAATGAAAAAACGATCTTTAACATTGTTAAGATGAAAATAAACGAAGCATTCGATTTTTTTCAAAACATTAAGCTGAGTGAATACGACAAAAAAATCTCAGAGAGGATACTTGAAGAAATAGTAACGCGTCTAAAATATCTCAATGATGTCGGATTAAGCTACCTTTCACTTGACAGACTTTCAAATTCACTTTCGGGAGGTGAATCACAGAGAATAAATCTTTCCACATCCCTCGGTTCTTCACTTGTAGGATCAATTTATGTATTGGACGAGCCGTCTATAGGGCTTCATCCGAGGGACAATCATAAGCTGATAAACATTATGAAATCACTCAGAGATCTGGGAAACACGGTACTTGTAGTAGAACACGACAGTGAGATGATGAAAGAAGCAGACGAAATTATTGACATGGGACCTTTTGCGGGAGAAAAAGGCGGAGAGGTAACATTTCAGGGAAGCTATGATAAAATACTGAAGGATTCAAAATCACTCACCGGAAAATATTTAAGCGGAAAGATGAGGATAGAATATCCGTTAGCAAGGAGACTCCAGCATAAACATACAAAGTATCTTTGCATAAAAGGAGCAAGAGAAAATAATCTTAAGGATATTGATGTGAAGATACCTCTCGGAATGTTTGTCTGCGTAACGGGAGTAAGCGGATCAGGAAAGTCAACTCTTGTAAACAACATTTTATACGGCGATCTTAAACGGAAGCTTGAAGGAAGTTATAATCAAAGAATCGGCGAACACGATGCGTTAACAGGATATGACAATATAGATTCTGTGGAGATGATCGATCAGAATCCGATCGGAAAAACTCCGAGGAGTAATCCGGTTACTTACATAAAAGCATTCGATATCATAAGGGATACATTTGCAAATATTCCTGAATCTAAAAAAAGAAATCTGTATTCCGGATATTTTTCATTTAACGTTCCCGGCGGAAGATGTGAGACCTGCGAAGGCACAGGAGTAATAAGGATTGAAATGCAGTTCATGGCTGATATTATGCTCGAATGTGAAACATGCTCAGGCAAAAGATACAAGCAGGAAGTTTTAGACATTAAGCTGAAAGGCAACGAAGGAATGCACAGGAATATAAGTGAAGTACTGGAAATGACTGTGCTGGAAGCTCTGAATTTTTTTAAACCATATCCGAAGATAGTCAATAAACTAAAAGTGCTTGACAATGTCGGCCTGGGATATCTAAGAGTAGGGCAGTCAGCTACGACTTTGTCAGGAGGAGAATCACAGAGAGTAAAACTTGCTTATCATCTTACTTTTCAGGAGGAAGACAGGCATACGTTGTTCGTATTTGACGAGCCGACTACAGGACTGCATTTTTATGATGTCTCAAAACTTCTTAAATGTTTTGAAGAACTGATTAAGAACGGAAATTCAGTACTGGTCATCGAACATAATCTTGAAGTGATAAAATGCGCTGACTATATTATAGATCTCGGTCCGGAGAGCGGTGATGAAGGCGGATACATTGTTGCCACTGGGACACCGGAGGAAATAATCAAAGAAAAAAAATCATTTACCGGAAAATATCTTAAGAATGTTTTATAAACTAATTTATATTAAAATGAAGACTCTGAAAATTATTTTGCTCACAGCAGCTGTTCTGCTCGTCACGGAAAGCTATTCATCAGCACAGTCAATAAAAGAAACTTATGAGAAAGGAAAAAAAGCCTTCTATTCAGATGATTTCGAAACTGCCAACAAGCTATTGTCTGAGATCCTGAACAAAGGAGAAAATGATTTCGAAGTATGTTACTATAAAGGGCTGATTTACTTCATGTATTTTGACTTTGACAAAGCGATACTTGAACTGACAAAATCAATTAAAATGAATGATGAATATGACAAAGCATATTTTAACAGGGGAGTAATCTACGAAAGAAAGGAAAACTTTCCTTCTGCAATAAGCGATTACTCAAAGGCGATTGAGATCAATGAAAACTATACTGATGCTTATTATAACAGGGCTACTCTTTATCAGGCTGCAGGCAACGACAAAAAAGCCATAAAGGATTATTCACAGGTAATTAAAATGAACTCTAAGGATGATATTGCATTTTATAACAGGGGTCTGCTTTATGAAAAGACAGGGAATAAAGAAAAAGCAATTAAGGATTTTGAAACTGCGATTAAAATCGATCCGATTTGGAAGAATGAACTGAACAAAAAAATAGAAGAAATAAAAAAGTCCGGGAAGTAATTACTTTTTCTTTAGTTCGCGACTAAGATAATCCGCCGTGTAACTGACGCCTGAAAATTTATCCACAACATCTTCCGGGGTGCCTTCGGCAATTATCTTTCCACCTGCATTTCCGCCTTCAGGTCCCAGATCAATTATCCAGTCGGCAGATTTTATTACATCCATATTGTGTTCAATGACAATAACAGTGTTTCCTTTGTCAGTAAGTTTGTTCAGAACGTTAAGCAGCATATTTATGTCTTCAAAATGCAATCCGGTTGTCGGTTCGTCCAGAATGTACAGAGTTCTTCCAGTCTGAACTTTTGAAAGTTCCGTAGATAACTTTACTCTCTGCGCTTCTCCTCCTGATAAAGTGGTTGCCTGCTGTCCGAGTCGTATGTATCCCAGACCTACATCATGAAGAGTCTGAAGTTTTCTGTTTAATGATGGCACAGCTTCAAAAAATCCGACAGCTTCCTCAACTGTCATTTCAAGTATCTGAGCAATCGACTTCGATTTATATTTCACTTCTAGAGTTTCGCGGTTATATCTTTTTCCCCTGCATACATCACACGTTACATATACATCCGGAAGGAAATTCATTTCGATCTTCTGCAGTCCGCCACCTTCACAGGCGTCGCATCTTCCTCCTTTGACATTAAAAGAAAATCTTCCGGCTTTATATCCGCGTATTTTTGATTCGGGAAGATTTGCGAATATATCCCTCACAAAAGTAAAAAGACCCGTATAGGTAGCCGGATTGCTTCTTGGAGTTCTGCCGATCGGAGTCTGATCAATCTCAATAATCTTATCGATAATTTTTTCAGTATATTTTTCTCCTTTTTTCGAAAGTCCTTCAATGGAAGAATATTCGAGCGGCGGTTCCGGTGTTTTATAGAATTTCCGTGAAAGTATCCTGTAGAGAGTCTCAGTGATTAGCGTCGATTTGCCAGAACCGCTTACACCGGTTATGCAGATAAATTTTCCAAGGGGTATTTTCAGATTTACGTTTTTTAAATTATTTCCCTTAGCTCCTTTTAATATGATGAATTTACCGCTACCCGGTCTGCGGGAAGCGGGAACGGCTATTGAACGTTTTCCTGAAAGATATTCTCCTGTTATTGAAATGCCGTTCAGACTCAAAGGATGACCGGAAGCAACCACTTCTCCTCCGTGCTCACCTGCACCGGGACCGAGATCGACAACATAATCGCATGACTCGATCATTTCCTTGTCATGCTCTACTACAATAAGAGAGTTGCCTACATCCCGTAGATGCTTCAGTGATTCGATCAGTTTTATATTATCTCTTTGATGAAGTCCGATTGACGGTTCGTCAAGAATATAAAGAACTCCCGTAAGCTGAGAGCCAATCTGCGTCGCCAGCCTTATCCTCTGTGCTTCTCCTCCTGACAGAGTTCTTGCGCTCCTGTCAAGAGTGAGATAATCAAGTCCGACATTCAGAAGAAAATCAAGTCTTGATTTTATTTCTTTTATGATCTGAGCGGCTATGATCTGCTTTCTGTCGTCGAGTTTTAGCTTATCAAAAAATTCCCTGCACTGCTTTATTGACAACTGTGTTATGTATGCGATATTTACGTTATCCACTTTCACAAAGAGAGAATCTTCTTTCAGTCTTCCGCCGTTGCATTTACTGCATTTTGTAATAGTCATAAAACTTTCAGCCCAGTTTCTGATCGTCTCGGAAGAAGTGTCATCGGCATATCTTTTAATATAACTGTAAAGACCTTCGAATCTGTGTCTGTAAGAATTTGTCCTTCCCATTGAATTAGTATGATCATACCTTATCTTTTCTTTTGTCCCGTTCAGAATAACATCCATAGCTTCATTGCTGAATTTCCTTAACGGAGTATCAAAATCATATCCAAGTTCATTTATCACAGCCTTGAAAATGGAATAAACCCACGTACTCCTGGGTTTGCCGAGCGGTATCACACCGCCTTCATTAATTGAAAGTTTTTTGTCGGGGAAAATCTTGTCAGTGTCAATCTGCTTTTTTTCTCCCAGACCGAAACAGTCTTTACACCATCCGTATGGAGAGTTGAATGAGAAGGAATTCGGAGCAGGTTCGGAAAAGCTGCGCCCGGTTTCTATATCTGACAGTTTCTCATTAAACAGCTTATCATTCTTTCCGTCATTAATGATCACCAGTCCCTGTCCGTGACGGAGCGCAGTCTCAATTGAATCCTTGATCCTGAGACGCGACTTATCACTGACGGCAACCCTGTCAACAATAATTTCAATGTCGTGTATTTTAAAACGTTCAAGTTTCATTTCAGGAATTATCTCCTGTATCTCACCGTCAACTCTTACCTTTGTATATCCGTTCGAACTGATTTCCTCAAACAATTCCCGATAGTGACCTTTACGGCCTTTGATAACGGGGGCAAGTATTGAAATCTTCGTATCTTCTTTTAAACTGCATACATTATCAAGTATCTGATCGATGTTTTGTCTTGTAACGGCTTTTCCGGTATCAGGCGAATACTGTGTGCCGCATCTTGCAAATAAAAGTCTGAGAAAATCGTAGATCTCGGTGACAGTTCCTACTGTAGACCTCGGATTCTGTGAGATAGTTTTCTGTTCGATTGAAATTGACGGAGATAATCCTTCTATCTTGTCAACATCAGGTCTCTCAATGCCGCCGATGAACTGTCTCGCATAAGCGGAAAGCGTTTCCATAAATCTTCTCTGCCCTTCTGCATAAATTGTATCGAATGCCAATGATGACTTGCCCGAGCCGGAAAGACCTGTGAATACGACCAGACTGTCTCTGGGAATGTCAATATCTATATTCTTAAGATTATGAACTCTTGCGCCTTTGACGATTATTCTGTCCGATTTATTTGTAGGTGTACTTGCCATAAAAACTGTAAGCAGGAAATTTAAGTCAGGCGCATTCATTTTACAATCCAATAATCCGTGCGGATGACGGAAAATTTTCACATCCTTCTAAATGCTGGTTACTCACAGATTACTCAGATTAACACAGATCAGTTTCCGCATTTTTCTTTCAATTATTGAACACTCTGGTAAGAATTATAAGTGTGTATCTTTGATCAGGCGGTAGATTTGTATCAGAAAGAAAAACAGATTTTAAAAATAATTAAACACCCAGTTCAGGAACTGGTCTCCCTGATATCTCTGCGAGAAGAATACCTGAAGACCGTTTCTCATAAGCATTCTGTAAATATCAGTTCCGGATTTACTTGCTATCTTGTTATAATCCGTATCAGGAAACATTGCAATGACTGTACCGAGATTGTAGCTTTTCACAAGAGTGTCTTTGTTTGGCCTGATGTTTTTCTTCACAGCTGTTTTAAGGGTATCGGCGGTCCGTGTTTTTGTTGTATCAGTACTGCCACCGGTTGTATCCGCCTTAAACAAACTGTCCCCTCTGAAGAGCAGCATATCCTTTTTCGACTTGTTGTCTATGAGCCTGAGATCCAGTTTATAAACACCTCCTTCAAAAGGAGACCTGCCGTACTTTTTAGAATAATTTAAAATTGCGAATGGTTTAAGCACAATTATATTCCGGACACTATTATCAGTAATCAGGTCTTCAATGTTTCTGTCTGAAAATACTTTTGTAAAAGTGGTATAAACCACAGAATCTGTTTCCGATGATCTTATGTCGATGGCAGAAGTATATCTTTCATAATCAAGATTCTCATAGTCGATACTGTCTAAAATATTTTTATTGACCGCACCCCAGTTAAGTATTACTGTCTGCGGATTAAGTCCGAAGTTCGTATTATCAATCGTATAATTTTTAAGGGCAAGAAGTTTGTTGAAATTAATCAGGTCCTGATTTTCTTCGAGCTTTAATATATTATCCGAGAATAATGAAATTGAAGAATCATTTACATTTGATGTCCTGTCCTGCAGATAAAAAATCTTATAATCTCCTATTTCTTCGTTCCGCAGACTTAGCTTTTTTAGTTTATCATTGTAACTGTCGCTCTTCACTACCGCAATGCTGATATTGTTCTTTTCGAGATAGCTTTTAAGCTGAAGAATATTAAGTTCTTCCTCGGAAGGATTCTTCACTCCCTTTTTGTTTTTCTTCTCTTCGGACTTTATTGAAGGAAAATCCCCGAGAATGAATCTCGAAGGATCATTTGATAATGCCTGTATTGCAAATACATCAAAGTAACCCTGCACCTCTTCAAAATAAATTTTCCCCTTTTCGCTTATTTCGTTTTTCTTCTGAATATTTTTCAGAAGATAACCGACTTCAAATGTATCTTCCCTGAACGGCTGCGGGTAATAAAAACTCCAGATTATGTTGACAATCAGAATAAATGCAATGAGTATAACGGAAATTAATTTTCTTAATTCAAATATCTGCTGCAATGCAAACGGAATCAGGAGCAATGCATTGATAACTATATATCTCGATATCATATTTGTCCCGCCTGTTCCGAGTATCGCCTGAAGTGTCAGAAGAGAAAGTTCCAGCACATTAAAAAGCAGAAAGATTTTTGCTTTAGTGATCCCCGGATTCCTGAGTGTTTCAAAACAGACTTTCAGAGAAAAGAAAGTTGTAACAGGCGCTATAAAAAAAATGAATGTCGGATACTGAACAAGTCTCTGCAGGAATCCGGCTGAATTGAATTCCTTAAATATTTTCGTAGTCTCCTCGGCAAAGAAGAACATATTATGATGATCTGCATAATTCTGTATCAGCCACCAGACTATTGTTGTAAATGAAATCAGAGAGATTAAAAAATTTCTGATTATTTTGTGCGTAAGCCTTCTCTCCCTCAGTAGATCAATGAGTACAAGCATCACAAGCACGACGCTGAACAGCCATCCTTCGTACCGGAAACCGTTTGAGAATGCAAATGAAACAGCGCTTAAGACAAGATATATGGTGCTCTCACCGTAAAATTTCCATCTGATAAAATAATATATACCTGCTATGACAAAGAAAAAGAAAACAGACTCAGGAAGTCCCGAAATGCTGAGCCAAACCTGAAACGGAAACAGGCAAAAAATAAGTGATGAAAAGAATGCAACAGGTAAATTAAATGTCATCCTGATAACGCTGTAAAAATAAATCACCGTAAGTCCTGAGAAGATCACATTGGTTAATGCTGCTGCAGTAAACAGATCCTTCACAAAAATCATTACAAAGCCGTTTATCCAGAAATGAGGAGTAAGCCAAACTCCGGAGTCTATTACCGGTCTCTGCAGCCATTCGAATGATTTTACTGTTCTGCAATAGTCATCGGCTGAAAGCCATCTGTAACCTGAATTCAGTATAACTAACTGGAATAGTATTTTCAGGAAGAGCAGTGTTACTATCTGAAAAGTATAACTTGAGATAAAGTTGTCTTTCAGAATGACAAGCTGCTTTAAAATATTCTGAGTTTTGTTATTTGTTATTAGCTCCAAATGATCTTATCGAATGAAAATTAATTCTGATTTTTATTGAGTTTGATTCTGAATGTCGTACCCTTTCCGGTATTTGATTCGAGGAGCAACAGTTTCCCCTTGTGATAATCTTCAATTATCCTTTTTGATAAGCTTAGTCCGAGACCCCAGCCTCTTGTCTTTGTCGAATATCCCGGCCTGAAAATATCTTTTTTGTATTTGGAATCTATTCCCTTTCCGTTATCCGATACATCTATATTAACCTCTTCTTCAGTATCCGAAATATCGAAAATTATCCTTCCGCTTTTTTTATTCATGGCGTCCAGCGCATTCTTCATCAGGTTTTCAATGACCCATTCAAATAGATCCTTGTTTACATTTGCATCTGCATTGCCGCTGCTGTTTATCTCAATATGAACTTTTTTTGTTGCAATCCCGTCTGCGCTGACAAGAGTTGGAATTCTCTTTTCAAAATAGTCTGCAACTTTTCCGATAAGAGCATTGATATTTTCCCTGTCTAATTTCGGCTTCGAACCTATTTTGGAAAATCTTCCCGCTATTTTCTTAAGCTTGTCCAGATCGTTATTGATCTCTCCCGTGATCTCCTTCAGATCTTCCGTCTGAGGCGAAATATTCTTCAGCATTTCAGCCCAGCCCATCAGTGACGTGAGAGGCGTTCCGAGCTGATGAGCAGTTTCCCTTGATAATCCCACCCAGATATTGCTCTGCTCGTTTTTCTTTATGTACGAAAATCCGACATATCCGAGTATTACAAATATACCGGCTATTATGACTTCAAACAAAGGGAGAAGTTTTAACTCTGTTACAAGACTTGACTGACCGTAGTGAATGTAGTTCAGTATGACTGAATCCTTATATGAAACAACAATCGGCGGATTTATCTCATCCATTTCATTTGCTTTCTTAAAAAGAATTTCATTCTTTTTGCTTTCGGAAAGCGTGGTATCGTAATCAACATTTTTTGTAAGTATAATCTCCTTTTTTTCTCTGTCAGTTGCAATTATGGGAAAATCAATCTGAGGAATGATCTGATCAAAAATGAAACCGTATTCTCCGGATGAATTTTCATCATTTGCAAGATACTCCATTGATTTTGCATAAAGCTCCGCAATGTCCTTTTCACGTTTCTGTATTTTCTGAGCAAGCGTCTGCGTATAATACAAAACTATAAATGCGATCAGAACTCCGCTAATGATAAAAGCAATCTTTATATTTAGTGAGCCAAATTTATTCATTATGCTATGGATTTCGATTTAATATATTGTATATAAATGCATATTTAAATTTATTTATTCTTGTCCAAAAAAATTATCATAATAATTTCTTTAGCCGTAATTCTGTTTGTGACATTTTTAATTTCACTTTCTCTGGGCAGTGTAGCGGTTCCCCTCAGGGAAATTATAGGAATCTTCTCTTCAGATAACGAATCTTTAAGAAAAATACTGATTGACATAAGACTTCCGAGACTGCTCAATGCAATGCTTGTCGGAGCGGCACTTTCGTGTTCCGGCATGGTGCTTCAATCGCTTCTTAACAATAATCTTGCTGAACCCGGGCTGCTTGGTATTTCCTCAGGAGCAGGTCTCGGAGCAATCCTTATTTTTATACTTCCGGTTTCCCTGCCGTATTTAGTGATTACCCCTGTTTCATTTGTCTTTGCACTTTCAGCAACTCTTCTGATAATTTTTATTGCAAGAGGTCTGGGTGGAGGACATGCTGATCACATTTCATCAAATAAAATCATACTTACAGGCATAGCAATCAGTGCGTTTATTTCCTCTGTTAACGGGCTGCTTCTGCTTATATCCGGAAGCAGCGTAATCCAGATTCTTTACTGGCTGAACGGCGGATTTTCGGGAAGAGGATGGAATGAATTTTCTGTCAGCATATTTTTTATTCTGACAGGGCTTATTATTTCCGTTCTTATTTCAAAAGACCTGAATATTCTGAGTCTCGGAGAGGAGTTCTCTTCGTCTCTCGGACTGAATCTGAAAAGAATGCAGAGAATTGCCGTCTTCGCAGCTTCACTCCTTGCTGCAAGCGCCGTGTCAGTTGCGGGAATTATCAGCTTTGTCGGACTTGTCATTCCCAATTTATCCAGACTGCTGATCGGTAATGATCACAGATATTCAGTAGTATGCAGTATTCTGCTCGGGGCTTTCTTCATGCTGCTTTCTGACACTCTTGCAAGAATTATCATAGCTCCGTCGGAACTGCCGGTAGGCATCATAACATCATTTATAGGAGCTCCCGTTTTTGTGTGGCTGATTTTAAAAAAGAAAAAATCATTTAATGAAAATTAATTTGTACGATACAATAGCCGCAATTTCCACCCCCGCCGGAGAAGGAGGTATTTCTGTTCTCAGATTATCAGGTGAAAATGCTTTCCCTTTTACAGAAAAAGTTTTCCGGAGAGACAGTTCGGGAATTAAGAAAATTGATCTTTTGAACACAGCGACTCATACAATTCACTTCGGTTATATATTTGACAATTCAGAAAATAATGATCTGATAGATGAAGTTCTTATTTCCGTTTTTAAGAGTCCGAATTCTTACACAGGTGAAAATGTAATTGAAATTTCATCTCACGGAGGTTTTTACATAGCACAGAAAATTTTGTCAGTTCTGATAAATGCAGGCGCAAGAAATGCCGAACCGGGTGAATTTACAAAAAGAGCTTTCCTCAACGGAAGGATCGATCTTTCACAGGCGGAAGCTGTTGCCGATCTGATAAAAGCAAAGACTGATTCTGCTCATTCATCATCCATTAAACAGCTTGAAGGCGCTTTATCTGAATTTGCGCACAGGACAAGACAGGAAATCATAAATATTACTTCGCTTGTGGAGCTCGAACTTGATTTTGCCGAAGAAGGTCTTGAATTTGTAAAAGCTGATGACATAAAGGCAATGATCCTGGATCTCAAACATAAACTTATTAGAATCACAGAATCTTACATTGCCGGAAAAGTAATAAGAGACGGAGTAAATCTGGTTATAGCAGGAAAGCCGAACAGCGGGAAATCTTCTCTTTTTAATTATCTCCTGAATAAAAACCGCGCGATCGTAAGTCCTGTTGCAGGAACCACGCGGGATTATATCGAAGAGAATATAATTATTAACGGAGTGCTTTTTAATCTTATTGATACTGCCGGACTCAGAAGTTCGGAAGATGAAATTGAAAGCGAGGGCATCAGAAGAAGCTTCGGGAAAATTGATGAAGCTGATATGATACTTTATCTTACTGATTCTGCGGAGGACGAAAGATCTGTTAATGAAGACATTTCGTATTTTGAAAGTAATTTTGATAAAGATAAATCTGTGCATGTATTTTCGAAATGCGACCTGAAGAAAATTATTTCTGATAAAGGAACAGGCATCTCGCTGCTGAATGAAGATACACTGGATAACCTGAAAAGAATAATGTCCGATAAAGTGAAATCCTCATTCATCCCGTTTTCAAAAGACGAAATTGTTTTAACGAATTTACGGCATAAGTTCTGTCTGGAAAATGTTATAAGATCTCTTGATGATGCGCTTAAATCCCTAGAAGACAAAATGAGCGGCGAGTTTATCTCTGTTGACCTGAGAAATGCACTTAATCATCTTGGCGAGATAACTGGTGAAGTGACAAATGATACGATACTGAATAATATTTTTATGAATTTCTGCATCGGCAAATAAGAACGCAGCCTAAATAAATTATCCGGAGCTGAAAAAATTAATTTGTTTGAAAGCGCTTAACTTAAACCGAAATCAAAAATGATCTGCAATTAAACTGATTTATATACCGCACATCCAGAAAATTATCAATGCAAAACTTTCTTTAAGATAAAAATTCATATAACCTTCCGTTGAATAGGACTTATCCGTGGAAATGCAGTCTGCCTTAATGTCGTTAAAGCTGCAGATTTCTTTTGATCTCATCAGATGAAAGTTATCAGAAATAATGACAATCTTTTTCCAGTTTCTTTTTTTATAAAGATTATCTCTTACAAAATGAATCTGTTCGACTGTAGAATTTGATTCATTCTCTACAATGAGGTTCTGCGGATCCACACCGTATTTGATCAAAGCATTTTTGGAAACTTCCGCTTCAGTCATCTCATTCGGTGAACCGCCGCCTGTGATCACAAGCTTCGGCACGGAGCCTTTGATGTAAATATCATAACCTTTATTTATCCTGTCCCTTAATACGGGTGACGGACGGTTTCCTCCCCATACTGCTGCTCCGAGTATCACCCCGGCGTCGGCTTTTCCGTCTCCTGTAATGTAAGTTTCGGAATCATCAGTAAAACTAAGTACACGGATAAAAACAAATGTCATCCCGGCAAGAAATATAAGAACAAGTATCAACAGACTTTTCAGAAAAACAGCTTTCAAATTTGAAGAAAAAGTCATTACAGTAAATGCGGAAAATATAAAAATATTTGTAATTATAAAAATGCTTGATAAGACTATTCTGATCTCTTTCTGGATAAATAACCCTGCTGCGGTTAATGCAGCTGCGGCAATAATTGATATGATGAGCAAAAACGACAGGTAAGGAGCTGAGAAGTTCTTTGAACTGAATATATTTAAAATGATGAATAATGATATAAGAAGATATAAGACAGCGGAAACGATATTTCCCGTTTTATTCTCAAATCCCGTAAGTGTCAAATTTTGATTTTTATATCTGAAATAATAAAGAAGGGAAAATGAGACCAGCTCAGATATTAAGATCAGAAATAATAGAATCCTGTTTTTGATAGTAAGAATTTTTAGTTTCGCTTAAATCAGAATTAACATAACAGAAATTATTTTTTCTTAAAAGTATATTAGCAGTCTTGCCGGATAAACGGTTTTACAAAAGTTTTCCGAGAAAAAGAGTTAAATTATAAAACTGATTACTTCGCTTCCTTCACGAATCATACTTCTTAACAATTCCATAACAATAAATTAATACAATTAATGATTGATTAATAATTATTAAATGAAGTAAAAGTAAGTTTGCTTAACATTAATCTTACCATGTGAAATCATGAAAAAAATTCTATCTCTTCTTGTCCTGATAATTACTCTCGCAGCCGCCTCAGGATATGCACAGTCAATACAGGGAAAAATCACTGATGCAACGGATTCCGGGCCGGTAACCGGAGCGGTCGTGAAAGTGCAGGGAACAGGCATTGGCGCTTTGTCTGATCTGGACGGCACTTACAGAATTGATGAATTAAATCCGGGCATTTATAATCTTGAGGTTTCTTACATCGGATTTAACAGTAAACTGATTAAAGGCGTGAAAGTCTCATCAGGAGAAGTGACAAAAATAAATGTTTCTCTGACCATTGACGGACTTACGACGGAAGAGATTTCAGTAGAATCAAATGCTGCTCTGTCAAATGAACAGTCTATTTTGTCCGAACAGAAAAACTCCTCAAGGATTCAGGACGGTATAAGCGAACAACAGATCAAAAGAGCTCCTGATGCTGCAGCATCAGATGTATTAAAAAGAGTCATAGGTGTAAATATTGCGGATAATAAATTTGTTAACATAAGAGGAACTTCAGAGAGATACAGCAACACAACTCTTAACGGTGTCCAGCTTCCGAGTACTGAATCAGACAGAAAATCATTTTCCTTTGATTTGTTCCCTTCAAAACTTCTTGAAAACATTATCATTGCAAAGTCTTTCAGTCCTGATCTTCCGGGAAATTTTTCCGGAGGGCTTGTTCAGCTGAATACAAAGGATTTTGCAGATCAGTTCACATTCAATTTTGAAACAACAGGTTCATTTCTGTCAGGCACTACTTTAAAAGGAAAATTTTATTCCTATAATGCAGGTCAGAACAAGATTTTATTCTTTAATTCGGGATTTGATGACGGAGGAAGAAACATCCCGGCTGAATTTCCTTCGGATAAATTCTCCGGACCGAATGAATACGGAAAAAGTCTGAAGAATAACTGGGCGCAAAATGAAATTAAAGCTCCCTTAAACGGAGGATTCCAGATTTCATCCGGAAATAATTTCTCGCTGTTTAAAAATCTTCTAGGAGTGTTTTTTGCATATACTTACAAAAACAGTTTTAAAAATGAAACTGTTCAGAGAAGCGAATACAACTCCGATACAACTTCTCTAGTGAATTTCAAAGGCAGGTCATCAAACTATAGCGTACTTAACGGCGGCGTACTTAATCTTAACTACAAGATCGGAGAAAACAACAAAATCAGTTTTAAGAATACAATGTCTGTTAATTCAGACGACAAAACTCAGTACTTCGAAGGATTTACAAGAGTAGTTGCGGATTTTGACAGAAAAATTTATGCCACGGATTTTACGGAAAGGAAACTTATTTCTTCTCAGATATCCGGAAGCCATTATATGAATAAGATTTCAGGTCTTAATCTTACATGGAATGCATCATATTCTGAATCTGAAAAAAATGAACCTGACTCCAAGACTGCTTATTATCAGAGAGAGCTTGGTTCTGAAGACCCTTACTTTATGCCATTATCATCAATAGCAAATGCAAATGTCGGACAGAGATTTTATTCAGAACTTTTTGACATCAGCAGAGGCGCGGGTGTGAATTTCGATATGAATTTTCTTAAAACCGGAAAGACACGAAGATCAAAAATAAAATTCGGCGGACTTGCAACCGGAACAGACAGAAATTTCAGAGCAAGACTTTTTGCTCCTGTGAACGTCGGTTCGTATATGACCGGATATGAACCGATAGAAAGAATATTCAGCCCTGAGAACATGAATTCATCAAAAATATATTATGTGGAAACAACGGATAAAAGCGATAAATATTCGGCAACAGAAAATCTGTACGCAGGTTATCTGATGTTTGATATTCCGCTAAAAAAACTGAGGATAATTACGGGTCTCAGATATGAATACAACGAGCAGAAGCTGAACGGATTTGAAAGAGGATCCGGTGATACGGTGAATGTTTCCCAGAGGAGCAATGATTACCTGCCGTCCCTGAACATTACTTATGCCTTATCGGAAAAATCAAATTTAAGAGGTTCTGTTTCGCAAACAGTCTCAAGACCTGAATTAAGGGAGATTGCGCCGTTCGGATTCATAGATTTTATTACCGAAGGACAGCTGTCAGGCAATCCGGGACTTGAAGAAAGTCTGATACAGAATTTTGACCTGAGATATGAAATATTTCCGGATGCAGGAGAGATAGCATCAGTGAGTTTGTTTTATAAGCATTTTGATCAGCCTATAGAGAAAGTAATAGTACCGACACTCACTGCCGCAATACCTTCATATACATTTGACAATGCAAAAAAAGGAGCAATGAACTACGGAGTAGAATTCGAATTGAGAAAGAAGCTTGGCTTCATTTCAAAAAACCTGAGAGACTTTTCTTTAAACGCAAATCTGATACTTGTTAATTCAAAGGTTGATCTGGAAGGACTTCAGACGGCAGTGAGCGAGAGTTCAAGAAGACTTCAGGGACAATCACCTTACACAGTTAATATTGGACTTTTTTATGATAATTACAGACTCGGATTGAGCGCTAACCTGCTTTATAACAGATCAGGGGACAAGATTTCCGAAGCAGGCAAATGCGGATTCAGTGATGTAATGGAAAACGGAAGGGACATCCTGGATTTTTCAGTTTCAAAATCTTTTCTTAAAAATTTCGAAGTGAAGTTCAATGCAAAAGATTTATTTAATCAGGATGTCATCTTTACGCAGAAATTTAAACTGAACGGATCTGATATAACTAAAGAAGTAAGAAGAATTTCTTCAGGAACAGATTATTCTTTGTCATTGTCATATAAGTTCTAAAAGGAAACGTTTTAATCACCGGCAAAGTCAGAAAATTTCAAGAGTAATTATTTAAAAAAATAAAATAAAAAAAACAAATGAAAACAAAGTTAATAATTCTTTGTGTTGTGTCCGTAGTTTTGTTCTCTGAACAATCTTATTCAGCGATAGATTCTACCACACTGAATTCGTCAGGCATCACTTCAAACACAACACTCAGCAGATCCGTTACATATGTAATGAAAGGTTATAATTCTGTTAAGTCAGGCGCAACTTTGGTAATTGAACCGGGCACAAAAATTTTCGGTGACTTTAACACAAAAGGCACTCTTATAATTGAACGGGGCGGTAAAATTTATGCAAACGGAAGTGCTTCCGACCCGATAGTTTTTACAAGCAGAAAGCCCGCCGGTCAGAGAAATGCAGGTGACTGGGGCGGAATAATTATTCTTGGCAGATCCGGGATCAACACTTCAACAGGGGTCGACTCTGCAGAGATAGAAGGTTTCGGTGCAGGACTCGGACCTGTTTACGGAGGTCAGCCGAGGATAGATAATGACAGTTCAGGTGTGTTAAGATTTATTAGAATTGAATTTGCCGGAGTTAATCTTACAGGTGTTTCTGGAAATGAAATCAACGGACTTACAATGGGCGGAGTGGGAAGCAGGACGGTTATAGAATATGTGCAGGTGAGCTACAGCGGCGATGATTCATTCGAATGGTTTGGAGGCAATGTTAACTGCAAATATCTGATTGCATACAAAGGACTTGATGATGACTGGGATGCTGATAACGGATACAGAGGAAGAGTTCAGTTCGGCTTAAGCGTAAGAGACAGTGCATTAGCAGATGTGAGTTCATCTAACGGATTTGAAATTGACAACAACAATCAGTCGCCTGTCAATTTTAACAATCCCAGAACCAAGCCTGTATTTTCAAATATGACTGTTGTCGGACCTTATATGACTTCTTCCTCAAATGTAAATCCCCTGTTTCAGAGAGGAGCGCATTTAAGAAGGAATATGCTTGCTTCAGTTTACAATTCTATTATAATGGGATGGAGAACCGGAATAAGATTCGATGGTTCGGGAGTAGGTGATGCATCTCAGTCTGATACGATTCAGTTAAGGAATAATATTTTTGCAGGGAATTTAAGACTTGCAGACAGTACCGGAACCGGAGCATTTGCACCTCAGACATGGCTTCAGAATTCTTCCTTTGGAAATACGGTGTTTCCGCAGAACACACAGGTGCAGTTAACAAGTCCTTTCAGCATCTATCCTGATGTTCCGCTGCCTGCTAACAATGTCAATTACTGGATTCCGCAGTCAGGTTCCCCTGCATTGTCTGGTTCTTCTTTCAGTAATCCGAATCTTTCCGGATTTGAAAATGTAACATACAGAGGAGCTTTCGGTTCTGTTAACTGGACATCGAACTGGTCACAGTTCAATCCGAAAAATTATGAAATCATAAGTATCAGACAGATATCCTCTTCAGTTCCCGATAAATTTAATTTAAATCAGAATTATCCTAATCCATTTAATCCAGTAACCAAATTAGAATTCGGGATTCCCAATTCAGGATTTGTCTCACTCAAAGTATTTGATTTGCTTGGAAAAGAAGTGGCTGTTTTGATCAATGAGAATCTTTCGCCCGGAAGATATGAAACAGAATTTAACGGAAACAATTTTGCAAGCGGAGTTTATTTCTATAAGTTAGAAACAGGGAATTTTGTACAGACTAAGAGGATGCTGCTTCTGAAATAGTCAAAGTTACAATTACAAAGAAGAAATTAAAAAGATACATATTGCATAATACAGCCGGTAAGAGAGATCTTTCCGGCTTTTTTTTATTGTATGTAATCTGAAAAATTTCAAAAAGATCTGATTTTTAGATTTATAACTAATGAAGTTTGGTAAATTCATTTTTGCTTTTTTCGGATTACTAATTTCCATGTCGCCGTTTAAATTATTTATCACTCTCTTTATACTTGTCAATTAAACTTATCTTAACTTTTTTAAAGTTGTATGAATCAAATACATTTGTATGGATTAAATATTTAATAAAGAGTAATTTGAAATCAGAAATTTCCGGTTTATTTAAACTTCGTTAAAATGGAACAGAATAATCCTCCGGCTCAGAAAAATACAAATGATTTAGCCGAGGACAGAACTAATTTAGCCTATGAAAGAACTGTTCTTGCCAATGACAGAACTCTTATGGCCTGGATCAGAACATCCACCTCTCTGATTTCTTTTGGATTTACTATTTATAAGTTTTTTCAGGAATTCAGAAAATCGGAAGATATAGTGAACTACAATACAATTTTTTCATCACGGGACATAGGACTGGTATTGATCGGTTTCGGGTTTACCGGATTGTTTTTCGCACTGATTCAATACAGATCGGATATGAACAGGATAAAAATGTTTTACAGCAAAGCAGGTTTCAATTTTACTCCTCTCCTGGCACTGCTTATGCTGATTTTTTCACTTTTACTTTTTCTGGTTACCTTTTTAAGATTGTAATTTAAGGTTCGGAATAAACTACCGTTACTTAAAATAATAAGGATAAACGGAACGGAAAAGCTGACGCTTTGAAGTAAGCTGTTAAAAATAAAGAAACATGCGGGATTTATTGCACACTAAATATTGATATAAAGTCAGATGAATTTGCAATTCCGGATGGCGGGAATTAAAAACTGAGTGTTCTATATTTTTTAGAAATATTAATCTCTGTTTTTATCCCTTTCCTCGATATATTTGTTGATTAATTCCAGATAAACTTTTGCGTCTTTACTGTTATCCTGTGTGTTATTGCTTCCGTAAGATCCTCCGAAATTTATTATCCCGTTCAGATAATCCCTGACTTCATACTGATCAAAATTTATCCTTCCTGTTGACATATCATAAAGTCTTGCTGATTGCGGACCGGAAAATCTGGAATTGATCGAAGATAAAAGCTCTTTTAGTTTAATATCCATTATTTGTTTGATTTATAAAGTATAACCGAATCCGTTTGTGCATAAAATCCAATTATAAATCCTTTTCCTGAAATCGAAACAGAATCCCGAACAGGAAAGAGAAAATCTAATAAGAATCCTGACTTAAAAAAGTTTTACGCGATCTCCATCAGATACAATGAATTCCTGAAATTCTTCAGGAAAGCATTTTTTATAATTATGTGTTCGGGTTTTCTCAGCTGAAAATCTTCTTCAATGATTCTGAATGCGGCATTTCTTGCAGTCTCAAGTATTTGCTTGTCTTTGCTCAGGTCTGTACAGGAAAAATTCAAAGCTCCGGATTGTCTTATGCCGAAGAATTCTCCGGGACCGCGGATCTCCATATCCGCTTCTGCTATCTTAAATCCGTCATTTGTCTCGCATAGGATATTGAGACGTTTTGCCGAAACTTCATCGAGATTCTTTGCAACAAGAATGCAGTATGACTGTTCCGCTCCTCTTCCGACCCTTCCGCGCAGCTGATGAAGCTGGGACAAACCGAATCTCTGAGCTTCTTCAATGATCATGACTGTAGCATTCGGAATGTCAATGCCTACTTCTATAACCGTAGTAGAAACAAGAATATTAAGCTTTTTGTTTTTGAAATCTTCCATGACCTCATCTTTTTCATACCAGAGGATTCTTCCGTGTACCATGCCGACCTTATACTCTCTGAAGATATTATTTTTAAGCAGAAGGTAGTTTTCTTCAGCTGATTTAAGATCAAGCTTTTCTGATTCGTCTATAATCGGATAAATGATATAAATCTGTCTTCCTTTTTTTATCTGCGATCTGATAAAATCATATATTTTTTGTTTGTCAGTATCTTTCCGCAGAGCGGTGATTACAGGAATTCTGTTTGCAGGCAATTCATCAATTACTGACACATCAAGATCTCCGTAATATGTCATTGATAAAGTTCTGGGAATTGGTGTGGCTGTCATGACAAGCACATCCGGATTAAGACCTTTCTCTTTGAGCTTTGCCCGTTGCATTACGCCGAATTTATGCTGCTCGTCTATTACAACGAATCCCAGATTTTTGAATTCCACTTTTTCCTGAATCAGCGCATGTGTGCCGATTATAATTTCGGATTTGCCTGATCTGATGTCATTTAAAATTTCTTCGCGATGTTTCTTCTTCTGAGCGCCGACCAGTAAAGTTATATTTACGCCCAAAGGTTTCAGCAATTCAGAAATATTCCTGTAATGCTGTTCGGCGAGAATTTCCGTAGGGCACATAAAAGCGCTCTGGTAACCGTTTTCCCTTGCGACAAGAATGGAGAAAACCGCTACGATTGTCTTTCCGCTGCCGACATCGCCCTGAAGAAGTCTGTTCATGCATTTATCCGAACGCATATCCTTATAAATTTCATTCATTACCCTGATCTGAGCTGAAGTAAGTTTGAAAGGAAGTATGCTTTTGAATTCATTCGTTAAGTCTGCTACATTTCTGTTAAAAGTAATTCCTTTCTTTTCATTCTCTGTGGATTTCTTCTTAAGCGCAAGAATCAGTTCAAGATAAAACAGCTCTTCAAAAGCTAGTCTCTTTCTTGCAGTTTCGATATCGGAAAATTCAACGGGAAAATTAATTCTCAGAACGGCTTCCTTCTTGCTGATCAATCCGTATTCTTTCAGAAATTCATCAGGAAGTGTTTCTTTAATGTATTCAGGATCAGACTTAATCAGAGTGCTGAAAGCGTTAAAAACTATTTTGGAAAGAAGAAGAGGTTTTATCCATGTCTTCTTCAGAATGCCTGACAATTCATAAATTGGAATGTAAGAGTATTTCAGAAATCCGGCATCGAGAGCGTCGGATGGATTTATTTTAATATGATCCCTGTAGCTGATTTTTAATTTCGAACTGAAATTTTCCTTATCTATTTTTATCCAGAATAAAAAATTCTCTTTCAGTCTGAACTGTTTTGAACGGAATTCGCTTGCTCCGAAGATTGGTATCTCCACCGAACCTGATTTGTCATAGAGAGTCACTTCCAGCGGCTGATTATCCTTTCTCGGAAATCTGATATCTATTATTTCACCGCTGACAAGAGTATTTTCAGAAAGATTCTGCGGGATCTGTCTGACCGGGATTTTTTTTAAGTATGCCCTTGGAATAAAATTTATAAAATCATCGAGACTCTTTATCCCGATCTTTTCAAAAGCTTCCGCCCTCTTTTCCCCGACACCTTTCAGAAATTTTATGTCCATTTTCAGATTTGGTGCAAATTAGAGATAATAAATTAATTGTTTAAGGTAAATAATGATTTAAGATATTTCTCTGCAAATGCTCTGAAAATATTTATCCAATTTGATGCCATATGTTATGCAGGATATTATCATAAAACAAAAAGAACCGGAAATGAGATATTCCGGTTCTGAATGTTTATTTAAAAAATCTCTTAATGACACTCTTTTCTTAATCAATCAGGTCTGTCTTTGCTGTATTTAAAATCTTTCTGAATTACTTCACATCATATGTTTTTTATTTTCTGCTTTTATTGATTTCACTTTCATTATTTTCTTTGCTGCCTTCGTCTTTATTTACATCATTATTTTCTTTCTTCGGTTCGTTATAATTTTGCCTATCCGTATTCTTTTGATCTCCTTCTCTTCTGACCGGGGGATCATTTTTTGATCCCTCATTATCCGGAACTTTATAATTTTTGTAATCCGGTGCTTTTTTGTTTCTTACTTTAGTATCCCCTTTATTTACACTTCCTTTCTTTTGGTCGTTTGTACCCGGGGCACTCTTAAATTCCGGATTGACATTGATCCTCTTATCAGATGTTTTGCCCAATTCTTCTTTAGAATTTCCGGCATTTGATATTTTTATATCTATGCTCTTCGGTGTGATCTTTTCACCTGTTTCCCTTGAAATGATCTTAACATCAGGTCCGGTATATCTGAATATTTTAGTATCATTGTCTGAGTAAACAGCCGTGACAGTGTTTTCCGAATTCTTCAGAATTCGTGCATACTCATCTTTATTCGCAATTACCTTTTCATCGATCTTTTTAGTAAAATCAGGCTTTCCTACAAAGACCCAGTTTGCAGGTTTACTGGAATAAACTCTGTTTCTGTGCCATTTGTGTCTGTGATCTCTCCAGTAAATATGCGGACATGTCGGATACCATCCCACATATAAATTATGTTGGCGCCACATGACCCAGTTAGCAGCCCAGATATAGCCCGGCATCCATATCCATCCGTAATAATTGCTGTAATACCATCTTCCGTAATGATAAGGACCCCATCCCCAGGAATAATCAGATAACCAAACCCATCCGTAATGAGAAAATTCCCATCTGCCGTTCGTATAAGGGTTCCAGTTCAGACCTGTACCGTAAGGTCTCCAGAAACTAATATATTGTTCATCATCATAATCAAAATCCGGGAATTCCTCACCGGTTCCTTTGCTCAGATCTCTGACGAAGTCTGACTTTTTAACTTTTATCCAGTCGCCGTCTTTTGAAAGACTGTCAAATTGCCTTTTATAAACCTCATTGGAATCCAGAAGATTTTCCGAAAGCGGAATAGAATCAGTGAATAGCTGGTCATCTGAATCATTACTTCCGGGTAACTCCTGTGCTACGGAATAAATACTGGCAAGCAAAATAAAAAGGATTGAAGATAACAAAGCGTATAATTTATTTTTATGAGGCATAATGTGTTTTTTAAGTTAATAGATTTAACAAAATTTATGAAATTAAAATTAAAGGAAGTTTCAATCAAATTAATAAAAATTAAAAGAACATCATTTTATCTAATCCGGACATACTTGAATTTTTGCGGTTCAAATTTAATATGATTGATGACAAAGAACAACTTCCCGATACTTAGACAATATGAAACTCTTAAAGTTTAATTATAAGAAAAAAGTTCAGTATAATGAAAATCATACAATAAGTTCAAATCTAATTTCCGGGGCACATCAAACTATTCCGGATTTCAATCAAATTAATATTTAAACCAAAGCTTTTCTCTTACAAATGACACAAATTTTAACAGATATACAAATATGCTCCTACCGGAGTGTTCAAAAGCTGAAAGAAAATGAAAAGTCTGATCTGATATAATCTTTGTAATCTGTGAGACACAAGCTATATGATTTGCAATATAAAATTAGTTTCGGGAACAACTATTCAAAGTGTTGGACAATTATAAATCTTCACAAATTATTCTCAACAATATTATGCCTTTGTCTTATAATTTAAGAGAATTCCTTAAGCAATTCAGATTATTCAAAAGAATTTCAACAAATGGTTTGAAATTTCATTCAAATATTTGTATTTTAAATGCTTTGAAAAAGGAACTAAAAGCTAATGGGGCTATAGCTCAGTTGGTAGAGTGTCTGAATGGCATTCAGAAGGTCAGCGGTTCGACCCCGCTTAGCTCCACGAGTAAGCAATAAAACCTGTTTTTTAATCTAAATTCTAATCTTAACATAATTTTAAAATGTTTGCAATAGTAAATATAAAAGGAAATCAGTACAGAGTTCAGGAAAATCAAAGGGTATTTGTACCGAGAATGAAGGAAGAAATCGGCGCAAAAGTTACATTTGACAATGTGCTGATGTTTTCTCCCGATGACAAGACTTTCGAGATCGGCGCTCCGAAATTATCCAAAAAAGTGGAAGCAACGGTTCTTGATCATATTAAGGACGACACTGTGATTGTTTTCAAGAAAAAAAGAAGAAAAGGATATAAAGTGAGAAACGGGCACAGACAAAGTTATACTTCAGTGCAGATCGATTCCATTTCATAGAATTTATATATAAAGGTATCCCCGGAATAATTTCCGGCAAATCCTGTTAAATTTTTTAAATAAATAAATAATGGCACATAAAAAAGGACTCGGAAGTTCTAAAAACGGAAGAGATTCAAACTCAAAAAGACTCGGAGTAAAAAAATTCGGCGGTGAGCTTGTAACAGCCGGAAGTATACTTCTCAGACAAAGAGGCACAAAATTCTTACCCGGAAACAATGTAGGACTAGGAAGGGATTATACTATTTTCTCCCTGATCGAAGGACATGTTAAATTCACCACTAAAAAAGGAAAGAAAACATTACACGTTCTTCCTCTGGAAAATGCATAGAATTTCATTTCAATCATTTTATCAACATGGGTTATTCAGGGAAACCGGAATAACCTTTTTAATTTTATTAACATAACAAAACAATAAAATGAAAGTAACAGTTGTTGGCGCGGGAAATGTAGGCGCTACCTGTGCCAATGTAATCGCACAGAAAGAAATTGTGAATGAAGTAGTCCTTGTAGATATAAAAGAAGGCACGGCTCAGGGAAAAGCTCTTGATATCTGGCAGACTTCAGGAATCAATAATTATGATACCAGACTCACAGGCGTTACAAATGATTATACAAAAACAGCAGGATCAGAAGTAGTGGTTATAACTTCAGGTCTCCCCAGGAAACCCGGGATGAGCAGGGATGATCTTATTTCCACAAATGCTGAAATTGTAAAATCGGTAACGGAAAATGTAATTAAATATTCTCCTGAAACAATCCTGATAATAGTTTCAAATCCCCTTGATGTTATGACTTACTGCGCATATCTCAACGCTCATATACCATCTTCAAGAGTAATAGGAATGGCCGGTATTCTGGATACAGCAAGATTCAGGGCTTTCTTAGCCGAAGCCATTGACTGTTCCCCCAAAGACATTCAGGCAATGCTTCTCGGAGGACACGGCGATACGATGGTTCCGCTTCCAAGATATACAACCGTTAGCGGTATTCCTGTAACCGAACTCATCGATGACGAAAGGCTGAATGCAATCGTTGACAGGGCAAAAAAAGGCGGAGGCGAACTCGTAGCTTTGATGGGTACTTCCGCATGGTATGCACCCGGTGCAGCTGCAGCTCAGATGGTCGAATCAATTATAAGAGATCAGAAAAGAATTTTTCCCGTATGCTCCTGGCTTACGGGTCAATACGGACTTAAAGATATTTATCTCGGCGTTCCGGTTGTACTCGGTAAAAACGGGATTGAAAAAATTATAGAACTGAAGCTTAATGAAGAAGAAATGAAACTCGTTAATGAATCTGCAAAAGCTGTGAAAGAAGTCATGGATGTACTTGATAATCTGAAGTAGATGAAACTGTAAAAGAAAAGAATAAAAGAGAGATGCTTACTGAAGTATCTCTCTTATTTTTTTTTAACTGTAAGTATAAACTCGGTTCCGTTTTCAGAAGAGCTGCATCTGAAATCATCCACCAGCGACCGGATGATATAAATTCCCCTTCCGTTTTCCTTGAGTAAGTTTTCGTCTGAAGTCGGATCTGGCAGACCGTCAACATCAAAACCAGTGCCTTCGTCATTGATTTTTACAAATATAGAATTGTCATCAAATGCTATTTCAGTATGAACTTTCTTTTGAGAGCTTTCCTTGTTACCGTGCACTATCGCATTTATCAGGGCTTCTGAACATGCTATCTGCAGGTTAATAAATTTTTCAGCCGGCAGTTTAAATTCTTCGTTGGATTTTTCAAGAAGCAATTCGAATTTTCTTATTTCATTCCTGTTGCTGTTAAGAATCAGGTTTAATTTTTTCAATGTTCAATTCTTATTTGATTTATTTAAAATATCAAATTAAATAATTATTAAATATTCCATAAGATATTTAACTGCAGATACACAGCCGAGTTTTCATCTCCCTGCCCTGAATATTTTATGAAGTCCTTTCCGCCTTTAAAGTGAAGAACGGAATTATTGTTAAGATAAAAGAATATTTCACCGACAGGTCCGTATGTTTTAAATGTGCCTGCGGGAAGTTTTGCCCCGTTTTCAAACTGAAATCTTTCCTGAATAAAAAACTTATATCCTGCTCCTATTCTTGCAAATCCCCTTAAAAGATAATTTATCTGCGGATTGAATAATTTTTCTTCAAAATATGCTATAGGCTTTACGGAGAAATTTCTGTTATTGAACTGTCCCTGCTCATAAAATTTTAATTCTCCGTTAATCTCAAGAAATAATCTTCCCGTAAAATAGTATGAAGTGGAATCCTTTATGCTTAACTGCCTGTAAGAAAAACTCTGAACCTGTGAAATAATGTCTTCAAAATCATAAACCGTATAATTGGCAAGTACCTGAAACGAATTTTTAGTAGTGATGTTTTTGGCTGGAGAAAATACACTCTGTGATGTAAGCCGGTAAATATTATTTTTATAATTGTTAGCGCTTCTCTGTGAAAAAATATAACTCAGCCCTGACCTGATAACATCGAACCTTGTCAGGATATCAAAGTTTATAAGATTATTATATCTGTGAAAAACCGAAGCTATGTTTTCAGCCTCATCCCTGTCATCATAATTCAGATCAAAATCCGTGTCATATCTCAGCATTGAAGCCGATCCGTTGAATCCGAATGAATGAGTGTTGGAAAGCCGGTACAGAAGATCAAATATAAGGGAAGTCCTTCTGCTGTTGTTGTTTTTGTTTTTTTCGGCTTTTTCAAGTTCAATTATCTGCGGCTGTGTCAGACCTGAAATATTTATCAGGGAATGATTTTCGGATCTTTCGTGATAAGTGAATCTGAATTTTGAGTCTAATTTTCTGAGATTATAATTCAGTATTCCGGAGATTTCAAGATTATCTTCCAGAATTTTTGTGTCATAAACATTCTCGAAAAGAATGTTTGAAGAAGATGATCTGTATTTAAATTCTTTTGTGATTTCCCTGTTAGCATAAGATCCTTCAAGCGAAAAAAGCAAATTCGGGGTAAAGGAATAATTGACAAAGTCACCGGCATAAAAATAGTTTTCAGTTCTTTTTTCAATATTGTTTTTTACATTGTACTGATTTATGACGCTTGAAGTAGCAGGGAAATAAAAGTCATTTCTCTGATTATAATATCTGATCTTGCCCGTATTGTCTGCTTCTCTTGTAAATCTTTTGAAAATTTCGGCGCTGAGTTCGTAATTATGATTTTTCTTTGAATTCAGGTCTTCATAAAAAAGAATTAGTTTACCGCTGCTGAGGTATTCACTGTAAAGATAATTGTTCGCTTCACCCGTAATAATCCCGCTGAATCCTTTATTCAGCTCTCCTATCTGATCTTCGGATTTGAACCCGAGCTTTGAATTAATGATAACATTGTCATTCAGCTTCAGATCCAGATTGGCAAAATAATAACTGCTGTTGTTTTTATTGGTTTCAATATTCTTGTCATCAGTCAGAAATTTATTCTGAAAACCGATTCCCGCGTCAAGATTTTTCCTCAGGTTATAATTAAGCAGAAACCGAAAATTGTTGTAATCCCTGAAAAAATTCTGATCAAGCTTTGAAACATTCGACATATAATAATTTCCCAGAGATAAGCTGAATCTGCCGAATTTGTTATTGTAATTCACGACTGAATTCAGATTTGCGAGATTTATATCGCTGAAAAGATTTGTCCGGAGGAAATTTTCAGAATAAACGGAATCGGGTATGTTCTGATTTGTCTGTGCAAAAGAACAGACGGAGCTTAAGGCAAAAAATAATATTGATATTCTAATCAAAAAGATTTTCATAGGAAATTTTTCCGGATTCCTGCTCCGGATTCAGATTACGGAAAACATTTTCCAGATCAGTATAATTTTCCGATCTTTTAAGATCTTCGGTTTTTGAATCTAATACAATCTTTCCCTTGTCAAGGAGAATTATCTGAGTTGATATTTTTTCAATGGTATTTAAGATATGCGAACAATAAAGTATCGTTTTATTCTCAGATACGAGATAAGAAACAAGATCCTGAAAAATAAAAATGGAATTTGCATCGAGTCCGTTAAGCGGTTCGTCAAAAAAAATAAAATCAGGATTGTGAAGGAGAGCGGAAGTAATCAGAACTTTCTGCTTATTGCCTTTGGAAATATTGCCGATAGATTCATCCAGAAGGTCTCTGAAATCAAACAGTTCTGAGAATTTATCAAGCCGTCCTGAAATAACAGTTTTATCAATTTTTCTTACAGTTCCGATGAAATCAATATATTCCCTGGGTGAAAGAGAGTTGAAAAGATTTGCATTTTCCGGAACGTATCCTACGATCTTTTTTATTTCAAACGGATTTCTGCTGACATCAATGTCATTCAGCAAAACTTTTCCGCTGTCAAATCCGAGAACACCCGTGAGTATCTTCACTGTAGTGGACTTGCCTGCTCCGTTAGTCCCGATGTAACCGCATATTTCACCTTTATTTATTTTAAACGAAATATTGTCGAGCGCAACCGTATCGGGTGAATATTTTTTGGTAAGATTCTCTACGGTGATCATAAAATTTTTTTTGTAAATAAAACGATTATCATCTGAGTTAACAAGTATAAAACCAAAGTACTTCAATTTAAAAAAGGTATTTCAAATCCTGACTTCAGGAAATAAAAAATAGCAGCCGGACAAATGATTTAAAATTGTTCTGCGAAATTGCATTGAGATAAATTATATTTAAACTGCAATCTATGGTAATTAAAGTGATCATTACTTCACAGGATACCATGCTTCAATTTTTGAAAGCGGTCCGTTAAGAACTTCAACCAACTCATAATTACGGTAAAAAGCATCCCAGTCAAAGAAAAGATAATTGAAAATACTGACATTAGAGGAAATTAAAATCAAATCGAATTCTTTCCTATTTATTTTATCATTTATTTCATTCTTAAACTCATTATTCCGTCTTTCAACATCGCCTGATACATTCAGGAAAATGCTTAAATCATTTATGCCGGTAGAAAAATATTCGGAATGACCCGAATCATAAATCCGCTTATTTTGATGAAGCATTATGGAGACTGTTTCAGATGTGTTAAGAACATTATTGCTTTTTGCTATTACATCTTCCGTAATTTTACAATCATTCAATTGGTTGCCTAATTCTAAATCTACAGACTTAAACTGTATCAGTAAAGTAATCATTAACATTACCGATACCGCTAACTGGTAAAAAATATTTTTATTGCTCTTTATAAACTGAAATGTTGTCAGTATCAGAAAAGGTGAGGTAAGATGATACAGGTAAGCTCCTTTAAAATTACCCTGATGCCCGCCTAATTTAATAACAAAAAGAAGTACAGTGAAAAATATTACGAAACCAAAAAGCAAATCACTTCCCGTTTTCAGCACAGGTTCATTTTTAAAAATGTTTAAACTTTTACTGAATATAAATTTCTTGCGTGTATTATTGTAATCTTTCTGAATGATTTTCGGATGCAGGAAATAATTTTTAATGAGAATAATGACTGACAGAAAAATAATTGTCAAAAGGAAAATATTCACAGCTGAATAATTAAGCAATTGATCTGCCATATAACTGAATTTGTAAGAAGCAGTGTTAATATGGTGGAAAAAAGTATTGTTAAGATAAGTTTCATAAAACGAATTGACCGTAAAAGCCATTGTCATTATAAAAAGCAAAGAAATAATGCCGTAAATCAATGCCGTCCTTTTGCTTATAAAAATAAAAAGATAAATAAGGATACACGGAATAACTAAAACATAATACGGCTTCGTCAAATATCCTGCTGCTCCGAGAATAATGCTTGCAGCTAAGGAGAGCCGTGAAAAATTAAAACGCCAGGGTAAAATAATCCCGAGTAAATATAAAAAAATACCTAATCCTTCCGGCCGCGCTATTGAAGTCAGTCCGTTGTAAACAAGTGACTGATGCAAAATAACGGCAGCAGTAAATGCATAAATTAGATTTACTTTCATACGAAGCAAAGTTGAAAAAACCAGTGAACACGTGAGAAGAATAAAAATATATGTTACCCATCTGTGAACGGCTAAAGTATTTCCGAAAATTTTTGCAAACGGTGAGACTATCACAGGATAAAGAAAACCGTAAGCGTAAGTATTCTGCGGCTGATAAATTATATTGTAGGGATTTTCATTTTTAAAATAATGCTCTGTAACAGGGAGCACGGCTCCTTCGCGATATTCCAGCTGATAGGGAAAGTTTATCGTTTGTAGATGCAAGTCAACAGATGTAAACAAAGAATAAAAGCTCAGTAAGAGCAGGACTGCGCAGGAAACAATGAAAGAATATTTTCTGAAATTAACAGAAAGCATTGAATAGTTTTATATTTAAAAATCAATAAAAAGAATTAAAGTTGAAGTATATTAATTCCTGTCTAAAGTTTGCAATTCTCCATATTCAATATAAATAATATTTGATATATTGTTTTCAACATTACTACAGAGAATTGGATAAATACAAACCCGTCGGAAGAAAATTTTATCTGCGGGACACTGTAATCGTATCGAGAGAACTTCTGGGAAAATTAATCATCAGAAAAATAAAGTCGGAAACTCTCATTGCGAAAATAACCGAAACAGAAGCATACAGAGGCGAAGATGATCCGGCTTCACATTCATTTCTCAAAATGACAAGAAGAAATAAAGTAATGTTTGATACGGGTGGAAAGGTATATGTCTATTTTATTTACGGTAATTACTACTGCTTTAATATTGTCACTGAGAAGAAAGGAACAGGCAGCGCCGTTCTTATAAGAGCCGCTGAACCGGTTGAGGGAATTGAAGCAATGAAAGCATTCAGAGGAAAAATCAAAAACATATACGAACTGACAAACGGTCCAGGGAAACTCTGCAAAGCTCTGAACATAGACAAATTATTATACGGAAAGGATGCGACCGAAGAAGGAGAGATATTCATTTCACATCCGGTGAAAAGGGAGAAATTTCAAATTTTATCGACTAAGAGAATAGGCATAAGCAAAGGAGCTGATCTGCCGTTCAGATTTTTTATTAAGGACAGTCCTTTTGTTACAAAACATAAATTCAACAGGGAAGTAATAATTCCCGGAAGTTAAAAAAACATTATGAAAATAAAATTCTGCGGAGCTGCCCGCACAGTAACAGGATCGCAGCATTTATTAGAGATCAGCGGCAAAAAAATACTTCTTGACTGCGGAATGTATCAGGGAAAGAGGGAGGAAGCTTATGATATCAACAAAAACTTTCTGTTCGATCCCGCTGAACTTCATTGTGTGGTTTTGTCACATTCACACATTGACCATTCAGGAAATCTGCCGATGCTTTATTCCAGAGGGTTTACAGGAGATATTTACACAACAAGTGCTTCAAGGGATCTTTGCGCCATAATGCTTCTTGACAGCGCGCACATTCAGGAAAATGATATAAAATATGTAAATAAAAGGCGCGCTAAGAAAAATCTGTATCCGTTTAAAACCCTTTATTCAGTTGAAGATGCAAGAAATGTTATGAAGAATTTCAAGACTGTCTCATATCATAAGAAATTCTGTATCGACGGATTTTGTGAAAAAGTCACTGTAGAGTATTTTGATGCGGGACATATTCTCGGTTCGGCTATGATGGTGCTGGAAATTGACGACTCAGGAAAGAAATTTAAGTTTGCTTTTACCGGCGACATTGGCAGACCGGGATTGCCTATTCTGCGTGATCCGGAGTTTATCGGAGACGTGCAGTTCATTATATCAGAGTCAACTTACGGCGGTAGAGTTCATGACAAAACCAACATGATGGATGATCAGCTTGCTGCAGTTCTTACGGAAGCAATCTCAAGAGGCGGAAAAATAATTATCCCCGCATTCAGCGTGGGAAGAACTCAGGAGATAATATATTCGCTTTCGAAATTGTTTGAATCACGAAGGTTGCCGGTAATACCGATTTTCATTGACAGTCCTCTTTCAACGAAAGCAACGGATATATTCAGGCTTCATCCGGAATGTTATGACAAGGAATTTACTGAAATGATATACGGCGGGAATGATGTGTTTGAACTTCCGAATCTGAGATATGTAAAGGATGTTGAAGAATCAAAAAGCCTGAATTCACTTAATGAATGCTGCATTATAATTTCCGCTTCCGGAATGGCGGAATCCGGGAGAGTGCTTCATCATCTGAAGAACAATATAGAAGATAAAAATTCCACCGTGCTCATAGTGGGATTTATGGCGGAGCATACTCTTGGAAGGAGATTAATTGAAGCAAGGGATGAAGTGAATGCGATCATCAGAATTTTCGGTGATGAATATAATGTTCATGCAAAGATTGTCGTGCTGAATTCTTTTTCAGCTCATGCTGATAAAGACGAACTTCATAATTACTTTGATAAATTTGACAGGAAAGTTCTGGAAAGGATATTCCTGGTTCACGGCGAGCCCGATCAGCAGGTGATTTTCAAAGAGAGTCTGAAGAATATGAATTTCAGAGATGTCCAGATTCCTGAAAAAGGCGAGATGTTTGAAGTATAAATTTATTATTATTGATAAAATCAATTCATGTAAATGACAAATTCAGAAATTAAAAAACTGCAATATCCAAAGACTTTGAGGTAATTTTCTTAAATTTGTTTTCTGATGGTTTGTCCTGATCGGGAACAATATAATTAATTTTCAATAATTCCTTCTAAAGTCATCCGGCTCGGCGTCATCGTCTATTTCGGCGTCTTCCGGATCTTTTCCGTCATCATAATCCTGATAATAATCATCATCATTTTCTTCCTCCCATTCATAAACTTCCGGAGGGTCATTTTTTCTGAAAATAAAAGCGCAGATAAGACCGATTACACCACCGAACAAATGTGATTCGAATGATATCTGCGGATCAGTCGGAAGTATTCCCCAGATCATTCCTCCGTAGAGAAAAACAATCAGGAGTGATAAGGCAATCGACCTTTTGTCTTTCCTGAATACCCCGCTGAAAAACAGAAAGCCCGCGAAACCGTAAACCAGTCCGCTTGCCCCAATATGGAAAGACTGTCTCGCAAAGATCCAGACAAGCAGACCATCGATGAGGTAAATTATGAAAAAGACTTTTATTACCGAACTTCTGTAAAAATACAGTATCCCGAAAAGCAGCAGGAATAAAGTAAGCGAGTTAGAGATCAGGTGAGAAAAATCAGCATGGATAAGCGGGGAAGTAAGTATTCCCAATAAGCCTGCAGCTTTTCTCGGAAGGATGCCGTAAGAAGAAAGGTTTGTTTCAAAAGAATACTGAATGAACTGTACTATCCAGAGAATACATACAAATATCCCGCTGTAAAAAAATGAAGAAAGTATTTTTGCTTTCTCTTCTTTTTCCGGATCCTGAATAGCGTCAGTAAAACTTTTCTTTTCCTGAATCATAATTGTTTTCAATATACACACAAAATAATATTATGATAATTTCAATTTTTATACACTTGAATCAGTATTATATAAACTTTTTTAATGAACAAATGACTATTTAATTATATATAAACACAGTAAGAAATAATTCACCTCAAAGTATCAAAGTCTATAAGATAAAACGAAAAGAATTTTAATACTTCCAACCAAGATTTAAAGAGTCAATTCGTGGCGGAAGACAATCTTCTGAGATTAAAGAGGTCAATTTAAGTAAATAAAAATCATTTCGGACAGATATGCACTTGAATTGTCATTTCAAAAAAGGGATTTTTTATTTTAAATTCAGAAAAATAAAAACAGGAGCAGGAATGAAATTTACAATTTTTCTTTTATTAATTTTTATTACGGTTATGAATGTAAGATCTGAAATAATCACAAAAGATGTTGATTATTATGACGGCAGTACTTTGCTTCAGGGTTATCTGGCTTATGATAACATCAAAAGCAGCCTGAGTCCGGGAATCCTGATCGTTCATCAGTGGAAAGGTCTGACTGATTATGAAAAAATGCGCGCAAGGATGCTGGCTGAAATGGGATATGTGGCATTTGCCGCGGATATTTACGGAAAAGGCGTCAGACCATCTTTTTCTGAAGAGGCTGGAAAGGAAGCGGGAAAATATTATTCCGATGTAAATTTGTTCAGAGAAAGAGTTACAGCCGGTTTGAATGAACTGAAAAAACATATATCAGTTGATCCCGGTCAAATCGCCGCAATAGGTTATTGTTTCGGAGGCGGAGCAGTACTTGAGCTTGCAAGAAGCGGAGCTGACATAAAAGGAGTAGTGAGTTTTCACGGTTCGCTGAAATCACCCGATCCGGGAGCAGGAAAGATAAAATGCAAAATATCAGTACAACACGGAGCAGTAGATCCGTACGTTACGGAAGAAGATGTTATCGCATTTAAAAAAGAAATGGAAGACGGGAAAGTTGATTATATATTAACTGAATACAGCGGAGCAGTTCATGCGTTCACTATGGAAAACGCCGGAAATGATCCCTCAACAGGAGCAAGTTATAATAAGAATGCGGATAAAAGATCGTGGGAAGCAATGAAATCATTTTTTGGTGAGATATTTAACCGCTGATTGAAAAACGGATTTCTGAAATTTTTAATATTTCCTGCAACCAGAAGGAATTGCCCGAACCGGGAACGGGCCGGAAGTGAAATTTTATATTTAATATTAATTTCTGTATATAAAAAAGATAACGTTTTGAACGGATGGGAGATTCACAAAAGAAATATTGAGGAATTTATTGCATTAATCAAATGACCTGTTTGACCCGGTAACCCATGACAATAACTCAATAACCAATGAAAAAGGTTAAATAGTATGATTATCATTAAAGTTAGTTAAATTTTCTTGAAAAGCTTACTGTTTTGCTACAAAATTCTTTCCAAACCCCAATGCCATTAAGTTAAGAGAGTTTTCTATTCCTCTACCCTAAGTTGACTAATTAAAAAGGCGCAAAGACTCTCAGAAAAAATTAAAAGATTATAGAACTTCGAGACTTTGAAGCATATTTGAATTTTTATGGACATCTCCGGATGTTGCATTATAAATTGTTTGTTAACCTTAACTTAATGGCATTGTCCCAAACCTTCCACTTTTTCAAAGAAGAGGGCTTGCCTCGCACGCTTTCAGCGAGGTAAACCGAAGGCAGGCAGGTGGGGTTGTCCAAAATTGCTTACAATTTAATTCAATTTTTAAATAGAAATAAATATTTATTTCAAAAATAAATTAATTTGGACAACATTGTGAAAAAAGTTAAAATTATATCAGAAAATCAATTGACTAAAAATTATAAATTTAGTATTTTGAATGTTTCCGAATTAAGTAGCATAAAATTGCCAACAATAAATCAGTTAATCAGAAAAGGCCGAAAGAAGATAATATCGAAGAGTAAAGCTCCGGCTATGGATTCCTGCCCGCAAAAAAGAGGAGTTTGTACGAGAGTTTACACATCCACTCCTAAAAAGCCTAATTCAGCAATGAGAAAAGTTGCCAGAGTAAGACTTACAAACGGGATAGAAGTTACGGCTTATATACCCGGTGAAGGTCATAATTTGCAGGAACACTCTATAGTATTGATAAGAGGCGGAAGGGTAAAAGATCTTCCTGGGGTCCGTTATCATATAATAAGAGGCGCATTAGACACGGCAGGTGTAGCAAACAGAAAGAAAGCGCGTTCGAAGTACGGCGCAAAGAGAGTAAAAGAAGCAGCAGCTAAGTAATTAAATCCAAACAAAATTGTTAAATCAGTAAAAAATAATTCATTTAATGAGAAGAAAAAGAGCCGAAAAGAGAATAAGAAGACCTGATCCAAAATTCAATGATGTATTGATAGGCAGATTTGTAAACAGCATAATGATGGACGGCAAAAAGCAGACAGCGCAGAGGATAATGTACGATGCCTTCGGAATAATAGCAGAGAAGACAAAAGGGGAGCCGTTGGATGTTTTCAAAAAAGCCGTGAATAACGTTCAGCCTGCAATTGAAGTAAGGTCAAGAAGAGTTGGCGGATCTACTTATCAGGTTCCGTCTGAAGTAAGACCGGACAGAAGGATCGCGCTTGCAATTAAATGGATTCTGACATACTGCAGGGCGAGAAACGAGAAATCCATGTCACTGAAACTTGCAAATGAACTGATGGCGGCTGCGCTGGGAGAAGGAAGTTCGGTAAAGAAAAAAGAGGATGTACATAAAATGGCTGAAGCGAATAAAGCTTTTGCTCATTTTAAATGGTAATTTTTAAAGAGTTCTACTAAAACTATTATATCAAAATAAAGAATAGAATAATTATAAAATGGCAAGATTAGTATCATTAGAAAAAACGAGAAACATTGGTATTATGGCGCACATTGATGCCGGAAAAACCACAACAACTGAAAGAATACTGTATTATACAGGAAAACTGCACAGGATAGGAGAAGTGCATGAAGGCGCAGCAACTATGGACTGGATGGAACAGGAAAAAGAAAGAGGGATCACCATAACTTCAGCTGCAACAACCTGTTCATGGAATGAGCACAGGATCAATATTATAGATACACCCGGACACGTGGATTTTACTGCTGAAGTTGAAAGATCGCTCAGAGTGCTTGACGGTGCAGTTGCATTATTCTGTTCTGTGGGAGGTGTTGAGCCGCAGTCTGAAACAGTCTGGAGACAGGCAGATAAGTACAAAGTCCCTAGAATTGCATTTGTAAATAAAATGGACAGGATCGGCGCTGATTTTTTTCATGCAATAGGCATGATGAAAGACAGATTAAAAGCCAATGCAGTACCTATTCAGCTACCGATTGGACAGGGTGATTTATTTAACGGAATCATTGATCTTATTACAATGAAGGCGAGAATGTTCAACGAAGAGACATTAGGCGCAACATTTGAAGATGTTGACATTCCTGCATCTTTAAAGGATCAGGCAAATGAATACAGGCAAAAACTGCTTGAGGCGGTTGCAGATGTCGATGATACTCTGCTTGAAAAGTTTTTGAACGGTCAGGAAATCAGCGAGAAGGAAATTTTAGCTGTTTTAAGGAAAGCCACAATTGACGTAAAAATAATTCCGGTTTTATGCGGTTCTTCATTTAAAAATAAAGGTGTACAAAATCTGCTAGACAAAGTTGTTGATCTTTTACCGGCTCCGTCTGACGTTGCTGATGTTGAAGGTCATCATTTTCATACTGATGATAAAGTTACAAGAAGGCATGACGACGAAGAAAAATTCACGGCTCTGGCATTTAAGATAATGACTGATCCATTTGTCGGAAAGCTTACGTTTTTCAGGGTTTATGCCGGAAAAGCTCTTGCGGGAAGTTATGTTTATAATTCTATCGCCGGAAAAAAGGAAAGATTCAGCAGACTGCTTCAGATGCATGCAAACAGCAGGGAGGATATTAAAGAAGTTTATTGCGGAGATATAGCAGCCGCAGTAGGATTGAAATTCACCAGAACCGGAGATACTCTTTGCGATGAAAGTGATCCGATTGTACTGGAAAGAATCGTATTCCCGGAACCGGTTATTTCAATTGCAATAGAGCCAAAGACAAAAGCTGATCAGGATAAACTCGGAGAATCGCTTGCTAAGCTTTCTGATGAAGATCCTACATTCAGAGTCAGAACTGACGATGAAACAGGTCAGACGCTGATTTCGGGTATGGGTGAGCTTCATCTGGATATTATAGTTGACAGACTAAAAAGAGAATTTAAAGTAGACGCGAATGTAGGAAATCCTCAGGTTGCATACAAAGAAACTATCAAGAAGAAAGTTATACAGGAAGGTAAGTTTGTAAGGCAATCAGGCGGACGCGGTCAATTCGGTCATGTCTGGATTGAAATTGAACCGAATGAAAAAGGAAAAGGATATGTGTTTGAAAACGGAATTGTCGGCGGTTCCATACCGAAAGAATATATTAACCCTGTTTCAGACGGAATAGAAGAAGCGATGAAAAACGGCGTTCTTGCGGGATATCCTGTCGAAGATATAAAAGTTAAATTGTTTGACGGATCATTCCATGACGTGGATTCTTCCGAAATGGCATTTAAAATTGCCGGTTCTATGGCATTTAAAGAAGGAGCAAGAAAAGCCAATCCAATTTTACTTGAGCCGATAATGGAAGTGGAAGTTGTAACGCCTGAAGATTATATGGGTGATGTAATGGGAGATCTCAGTTCCAGAAGAGGAAGAATAGAAGGAATGTCGCAAAGAAGCGATGCACATGTTATAAAAGCACTGGTTCCTTTGTCGGAGATGTTTGGTTATGCAACTACAATGAGATCGATGACACAGGGCAGGGCTATTTATACGATGCAATTTTCGCATTATGATGAAGCTCCGAAGAGCGTATCCGAACAGATCATCGAAAAAGTAAAAGGCAAAGAAAAAGTTTCATAGTTATATAAAGTTCTTATAAATAAGTTAAGGGTCAGTTCCGGTAATCCGGAATATAACTCGTAGATCAGACACTTCAAGTCGCTCTATAAAAAAATTCTTAACCTGAAGATTATACAATGTTAAGAATAATTTCCATCAAGGGTCAGTAGCTCAGATGGTTAGAGCGCGTGCCTTATAAGCACGAGGTGGGAGGTTCAATTCCTCCCTGACCCACTATTTTTTACAAAATTCCGGATACAGAATCCGGATAATTGAATTTGCATTACATCTGAACTGATATTAAATTAATTTTTAAAAAATAAATTGCTTTAAGGAGAAATCATAAATGGCAAAAGAAAAATATAGTGCTAGTAAACCCCACGTTAACATAGGAACCATTGGTCACGTTGATCACGGAAAAACTACACTTACAGCAGCTATAACAATGGCATTGGCAAAAAAGGGACATTCCAAAGTCAGAGCATTTGATTCAATTGATAAAGCTCCCGAAGAAAGAGCAAGAGGAATTACGATTGCTACTGCTCACGTAGAATACGAAACATTAAAAAGGCATTACGCTCACGTTGATTGTCCCGGTCACGCTGATTACATCAAAAACATGATCACAGGCGCAGCTCAGATGGACGGAGCGATTCTTGTAGTTGCAGCTACGGACGGAGCTATGCCTCAGACAAAAGAGCACATTCTGCTTGCAAGACAGGTAGGCGTTCCTGCAATTGTAGTATTTTTGAACAAAGTTGATATCATTTATCAGCAGGAAAAAACACCGGAAGACGCTGAACTGCTTCTCGAAGTAGTAGAATCCGAATTAAGGGATATTCTGAACGGGTATAATTATCCAGGTGATGATATTCCGATTATAAGAGGAAGTGCTTTGAAAGCTATGGAAGCGGGTATTGATCCTGCATCTACAGTGGATGACGAAAGATTAAAATGCATATTTGATCTTATGGATGCAGTCGATTCTTACATTCCTGAGCCGCAGAGAGACATTGATAAAACATTCCTTATGCCGGTTGAGGACGTATTCTCGATAACGGGAAGAGGAACTGTTGCTACCGGAAGAATTGAAAGAGGAAAAGTGAAAGTTGGAGAAGAAGTAGAGCTTATAGGACTTGGCGCAAAAAAGAAAACAGTTGTAACAGGCGCTGAAATGTTCAATAAAGAACTTGAAGAAGCGGTAGCCGGATTTAACTGCGGACTTTTATTAAGAGGAGTTGATAAAAATGAAATCGAAAGAGGAATGGTACTTGCAAAAGCAGGTTCGATTACTCCGCACAAGAAATTCGAAGCTCAGGTTTATATCCTTGCAAAGGAAGAAGGCGGAAGACACACTCCGTTCAGTACAAATTACAGACCTCAGTTTTATTTCAGAACGACTGACGTAACCGGAGTAGTTCATCTCCCGGAAACCATTCAGATGGTAATGCCCGGCGACAATGTCGAGAAGCTTGTTATTGAGCTAATAGCGCCGATTGCAATGGAAGAGGGATTGAAATTTGCTATCAGAGAAGGCGGAAGAACAGTAGGCGCAGGTGTTGTTACAAAAATACTTGAATAAGAGAAAAAAATATAAAACCCGGATTTATTTAAGAATAAATAAAACTTAATTAACTTGGCATCACAAAAAATCAGAATTAAATTAAAGTCTTACGATCATACCTTGCTTGACAAATGGACAGAAAAGATCATTAAGACGATCAAGACTACAGGTGCGATTGTAAGCGGACCGATTCCGCTTCCTACAAAGAAGAACGTTTATACAGTGTTAAGATCACCTCATGTGGACAAAAAATCAAGAGAGCAGTTTGAAACGCGTTCTCACAAAAGACTGATTGATATACTTAATTCATCAAGCAAAACAATTGATGCTTTAACCAAGTTAGATCCGCCGGGCGGCGTTGATATAGAGATAAAAGTATAACAATATTTGTAAAGCACAATTACAATTTAAAATATGATAGGCATTTTAGGCAAAAAAATAGGCATGACAACCATTTTTGAAAATGATGGTAATGCTGTTCCGTGTACGGTAATAGAAGCTGGTCCCTGTTATGTAACACAGATAAAGAAAAAAGACAAAGACGGATATGAATCTGTCCAGCTTGGTTTTGAGGAGAAAAAAGAAAAAAATTCTACGAAGCCGTTAATTGGAAAATTCAGGAAAGCTAAAACACCGGTTTTACGTCATCTGAAAGAAGTAAGGGATTTTAATTCTGATGAACTCAAAGAAGGTGATCAGGTTAAAGTTGATATTTTCAAAGAAGGCGATATTGTCAAGGTTACAGGTGTTTCGAAGGGGAAAGGATTTCAGGGTGTGGTAAAAAGACACGGATTCGGCGGAGGTCAGAGAACGCACGGACAGAGTGACAGGCAGAGAGCTCCCGGATCAATCGGAGGAAGTTCGTATCCTTCAAGAGTATTCAAAGGTCAGAGAATGGCCGGAAGAATGGGCGGCGACAGAGTTTCAGTCAGAAACTTAAGGATCGTGAAAATATTCGCCGATTCAAATCTGATATTAATTAAGGGAGCAGTCCCGGGAACAAAGACAGGAATTGTAGAAATTTATAAAAATTAAAAAATGGAATTAAAAGTATATAAGCTTGACGGCTCCGAATCTGGACAAACGGTTAATCTGCCTGATGAAGTTTTCCAGATCGAACCAAATCAGCATTTGATTTATCAGTCAGTCAGAACATTCCTTTCAAATCAAAGACAGGGAACTCATAAAACAAAAGGCAGAAGTGAGGTAAGAGGGGGCGGTAAAAAACCTTTTAAACAAAAAGGAACAGGAAATGCAAGGCGCGGGACGAGCAGATCTCCTGTTATGGTAGGCGGCGGAAATATTTTCGGTCCTATACCTCATACATACAAGCTTAAGCTTCCCAAAAAAGCTTCCCGTCTTGCCAGAAAAAGCGCTCTGAGTTTTAAGGCAAAGGAAAATGAAATTATGGTTATTGAAGATTTTACTTTTGATTCTCCAAAGACTAAAGATCTTTACGGAATAATGAAGTCTCTGAAAATTGATGATAAGAAAACACTGCTTTTACTGACAGAGAAAAATGATAATGTCTATAAGTCAGGCAGGAATCTGGAGAAACTGAATGTTATGATTTCAGATAAAGCAGCTACATATGATCTTCTGAACAATAAACTGATATTATTGCAGAAATCAGCAGTTGAACCACTTTGTAAAAGTTTAATAAATTAATCTCCGGGATTTTAACTTAATGAAAACAATTTTAGTAAAACCGATCATTACAGAAAAGAATACAGCAGTTCAGGAACTCCTTAATCAGTATTCTTTTGAGGTAAGCAGGAACTCAAACAAAATAGAGATTGCGAGAGCCGTTGAAAAGAAATTCAATGTAAGAGTTACAAACGTAAATACACTTGTTCAAAAAGGGAAAAAAAAGTCACAGATGACAAAAAAGGGCAGATTTGAGGGTTACAGATCTGACAGAAAAAAAGCAATCGTAACTTTGCATAAGGAAGATAAAATCGATTTTCTTGGCAATGTTGAATAAATCTCTTTTCCTGATTTCTTACTGACTTAAAATTAAGTTCCTCACATGCCGGAAAAATGCTTGACAGTCCCTGACAGCCGCGAATTATCTAAAAATGATTTAATAAAGATTTTAAATGAAAAAATAAAGCTCGATAAGAATATTATCGGGCTTTTAGTCAATTCTGAAGGTTCTATCGGCAGTAAATCTTTTTTTGAAAAAGTATCGGAAAAAATTTCTGGAAATTGAAAAGCAGATATGAAATATTTCTTGATACTGATATTTATTTAGACCATCTTACAAATGGGAAGAGATTAAAAGGTTCGCTTCTCCTGAAAAGTCTGGCGCTTTTCGATTGTTACAGTTCTGTACTAAATGCGTCTGAAATTTTTTACGGTTGTGAAAATGAACAACAGCTGGAAAAAGCAAAGCATTCATTTTACGGTACAGGTGTTCTTGGAATTCCCTATAAATACTCTCTGACGATTGCGGATGTGCTAAGGGAAATTGAATCTGCAAATCTGAATAACAGTTTCAGGGATGCTGTTGTCACGGCAATCTGCATAGAAACCCGATTACCGATGTTTACGTTAAATACGAAGAGATACAAAAACTTATTCAGGGTCTTTAAACTGAAACTGATAAGTAAAGATGTAATAGAAAAAAATAATTCATCTGAAATTATTTTAAATAAAGCTAAAATTTTATAAAATGAAATTAGGCAAACAGTATACCTCCAGAGAAAATCAGTCTACGGATATTTATCTGAAAGAGATAAGCAAAACCACCCCGCTTACTGTTATCCAGGAAATTGACTGCGCAAAGAGAATTAAAAAAGGCGACAAGAAAGCTTTGGATCTTCTGGTGAAAGCCAATCTGAGATTTGTGGTCAGCGTTGCCAAGCAATATCAGAATCAGGGATTGTCTCTGAATGATCTGATTAATGAAGGAAATCTCGGACTCATAAAAGCAGCAAAGAAATTTGATGAAACCAGAGGATTTAAGTTCATTTCTTATGCAGTATGGTGGATCAGACAATCAATACTTCAGGCATTAGCCGAACAGTCAAGAGTTGTCAGATTACCGTTGAATATAGTTCAGCAGAAAAGCAAAATAGCCAAGACTATGAGCGAGCTCGAGCAGAAAAACGAAAGAATTCCTAATGTACTCGAAATCGCGGAAAAACTTGATATGAGCGTATATGAAGTGCAGGAAACTCTTAAAAACTCCGGCGGACATGTTTCAATGGATGCTCCGAGCATTCACGGTGAAGACACAAAGCTTATTGACATTATGCCTGACAAGCAGATGAAAATGCCGGATATGCAGTTGCTCAAGGATTCACTTCGAATTGAAATTGAAAGAGCTCTTGATACTTTATCGCAGAGGGAAAAGGAAGTTGTAAAGCTTTATTACGGACTTGAAAAGGAAAATCCTCTTACGCTTGAAGAAATCGGTGATAAATATAAGCTTACACGTGAAAGAGTCAGGCAGATTAAGGAAAAAGCTATACGAAGATTAAGACAGGCGTCGAGAAGCAAAGCTCTTAAAGCATATTTAGGACAATAAATTCAAATTAAAGAATTTAATTTATTTTTTACATAACCTGCGCGGATTTTTTTGTGCAGGTTATTTTATTTTACAAAGGATTTTATGATGCTCTCCTTACTTATTCTGTGACCTCCGTCAAATTCAGTTTTTATAAATTTAATTTTATTTTCCTGAAGCAGTAATTCACTTTCATCGTAAACAGATTGACTTATAATTCCGTCTTTCAATCCGTAAATCAAATACAAACCTGCATTTGTTAATCTATCTTTGATTTTTGACAAATCAACATCCTTCGGAAAATCCGATGAGCATAGAAATAATTTACCGAATCCGGTATCAGAATTTATGAAAAATCTAACGGCAGTATGTACTCCCTGTGAAAATCCAAGAAGATTAAATGAAGCAGCAGAAAGATCGTAAGTATTTTTTAAATTGCGGACAAATACATTTAAATACTCAAGGTAATCTTCAATTTCAGTTTTTCTGTCTTCTTTAGTCATCCAGGAAGCTCCGATCCGGCTTCCTGAATAGAATTTTGATAAGCCTTCCGGGGCAGCAATTAGTGTTTTTTCGTTATCAAGAAAATCAAACTCATTAATAAAATCCGATGCAAGCTGGGCATATCCGTGAATCACAACCCAGAAGTCTTTTATTTCAAGACTAACAGGTTCATTTGTAAAATACCTGGCATTTTTTACTGTTCTGATATGAGACTCTTTTACTTTCATTATATTGAAATTGCAGTTTGTTTTAAGGAATTGTAAATACTATTTAAAAAGATTTGCAAAAATAAAATCAGAATACTGTTCTCAAAGAACACACAGCTTATAAATGAATTCACCTTATTTATCTGACTGTATTCAAATTTTTAAAAATCACAATTACAGCTATCAGGGTAAATTTGTGTCATCTGTGCGTGATAAATCAATACAGTTCACAATAATTGAATTTAAAGAAAAAATATTTAACATTTGGGACAGATTTGTTATATGAACTTGTAAATTAAGTTTTGACCTTTAACTTTTAAATTGTAACTTTTAACTTAGTTCCGAAACTGTCCCGCTAAGCTAATGGATAAACTGGGTGACTACGAATCACCTCTTAGAGGTTCGAATCCTCTGCGGGGCACTAATTAACTGCATATATAGATTAACGGCTTAAAAGATACTTCCTGAATTCCTGTAATGCTTTGGATCTGTGTGAAATATTATTTTTTTCAGAGTCAGATAATTCCGCAAAAGTTTTTTCGAAACCTTCAGGTATGAACATAGGATCATAACCGAAACCATTTTTTCCTTTTGGTTCATTTGAAATCCTGCCTTCGCATATTCCCCTGAATAATTTATTATCAGGATAAAAACATATCACAGTCTCAAACCTTGCACTTCTGTTTTCCGGAGGAATATTTTTTAAATTTTGAAACAGTTTCCTGCAGTTATCCGAATAAGAAGCATTTACGCCTGCATATCTGGCTGAATGAACTCCCGGTTCACCATCCAGCGCATCAACAAAAAGTCCCGTGTCATCTGATACAGCAGGAATTCTGAAAATATTATAAATACACACAGCTTTTTTAAATGAATTTTCTTCAAGAGTGTTTTTATCTTCGGAAATTTGAGGAGTAACACCAAAATCCTGAATGGAAAGAATCCTTAAGTCCGGTACATCTTTCAGAATGGATTTTATTTCAGATATTTTATTACTGTTAGAAGTAGCTAAGATAATTTTTTTCATTATTTTTAAATTTTAAAGTTAAAATCAAACTCAATTTTAAAACAATAAGCAGTAAATTGATTTGTACATAATCAATAAATTTCAATGAAAAAAATAAAAATAATTATTATATTTGAACTGCAAATTATTACTGATAATCTCAGAAGCATAAATTTCAATGGGCAAAGCTCCTGATCATAAGTCAGTATTCCAGTTATCTAAATATAAATTTAAAATTAAACATACTTTTCTTGTAAGAAATTAAAAACTTTTTTTATAAAGTAAAAAAACATCTTAAATGAAAAAATTCCTAAAAATTTCAGGTATTATTTTCTCCGCAATTTTATTATTCATGTTTCTCGGATATTCTTATCTTATGACAAAATATCCCAAAGTACCTCCTGCACCAGATATAAAGATCTCATCATCTCCTGAGATGATAGAAAGAGGCAGATATCTTGCAAACAGTTTTGCTGTGTGTATGGACTGCCATTCAAAAAGAGATTTTAGCAAATTCGCAGGACCATTAGTACCCGGAACTGAAGGTATGGGAGGAGAGGATTTCGGAGAAGAAGCGGGATATGTCCCTGCGAAAAATATTACATCAGATAAAGAGACCGGTATTGGTAACTGGACTGACGGTGAAATATTCAGGGCTATAACTATGGGTGTGGACAAAAACGGAGAGCCTCTTGGTCCTATGATGCCTTATATGTATTACAGAAACATGGATGAAAATGACGTTAAATCAATAATAGCGTATATAAGAACGCTTGCACCTATTAAAAACAAAGTGGAAGATCATAAATTTAATTTTCCAGTCAATCTGATTTTCAGAACATTACCTACTGAACCGCAGTTTAAAAATATTCCTTCTGCAGATAAAAAAACAGAATTAGGCGAATATTATGCAGGAGCATGCAAAGTATGTCACAGTCCGATGGAAAAAGGTGAATTCATAAAGGAGAAATTTCTTTCCGGAGGAGTGGAGTTTCCCGGTCCTAAAGGAGGCAAAGTTAGATCTGCAAATATAACTCCTGACAAGGAAACAGGAATAGGAAACTGGACGAAAGATCAGTTCATAAAAAAATTCAAAAGCTATACTTTGCCTGAATCACAGAATATTCCCGTTAAAGACGGTGAGTTTAATTCAATTATGCCCTGGACATTTTTCGGACAGGCATCGGAAGAAGATCTCGGAGCGGTTTATGATTACATTATGACACAGAAACCTGTCAGTAATAAAGTAGAAAAGTATACACCCTGAGTTTTTCCTATACAGAGATATTTGAAAAATCAAAACAGTTTATCATTCCAGTCCGCATTGCACGCTTTGAGCGAGGCATACCGCGAGGCGGGCGGAGATAACAGTAAGATTTTCCGGAATTTCCTGTTTAAACACTATGTCACAGAAATTATATAAGTGTAATTTTAGTGATTTCAGGTTTGCAGTTGAACCGGATCGGCAATCCCACGCTACCGATTCCTCTGGACACATACATTCTTGAATTACCGGATTCATATAATCCGCTGATATATTTGCTGACTGCACCGGCAAAAGAGAGGTTTACATTTCCGAATTTGGCAATAACAACCTGTCCTCCATGAGTATGACCGCTCAGTATCAGATCGGGATTGTGTATTTTCATATCTTCAAAAAAATACGGCTTATGAAACAGAACAAGTTTTGTAAGGTTGTCAAAATTTAAATTCTTCTCTGCAGCTTTTGTTTTTGCATCATTGATTGTATCATTATAGTAGCGCATTAATACAGGATCGGAGGCGGATCCGCTCTGACGTGTATCTTCGCAGCCTAAAAGGATTAAATCTTTGCCGTTAATATTTATAAATTCGGATTTATTCCTTAGAAGCTTAACCGGCGTTTCATTTGAAATGACATTAGCGACAAATTCAGCATCTGAAAAGTAATCGTGATTGCCTAATGATCCGAAAACTCCTTTGGATGCTTTAAGACTTTTAAAGGCGTTTACAAGAGGATGAACCTCCTTTTTATCGGAATTTGTAAAATCTCCGGGTATCATTATCAGATCCGATTTAAGATCATTTATAACATCAGCATACTCTTTCATTAAATTTTCATCCATATAAGGTCCTGAATGGATATCGCTTATAAGTGAAATTGTTGTTCCTATCAATTCCTTAGGAAGGTTTGGAATTCTAATATTCATATTCTCGATCTCATAGTCATTTTTGTCAAGGACTCCGAGCGTAGCACCGGCAAAAGCGTAACCGGAAACGAAGGCAGCTGAAGTTTTAATAAATGTCCTTCGTGAAGAATCAATTTTTTTTACGGGTTCGCTGTTGAAGAATTTTTTAATAATGTTCTTTGTATAGCTGAATTTATTTAATATCCATATAGAAACAGAAAAAGGAGATTTTATGATTTTCCCTATAAGCAGATAAAGTCCTATAAAAACAGTTGCACTTTGAAATATGTAAAAGTAAGGAAAAATTGTCCTGCTTACCCATTCGGGTGTATCGGATGAAAATATACGGTTAATTATTAAGTATAAGAAAGGAAGGTTAAAAATTATAAAAGGATAAGCAGTAATTGCAAAGCTGAACTTCTTACTGTAATTTTTTGTCTTAATGAAATTTCTGAATGTGCTGTAAACTAAATACTGAAGTCCGAAGAGTATCAGAAAAACTACGGTGAAAAAAATAACTATTCTCATATTTAACATTTTATAAGACTAACTGAACAGAGACACAAAATGTTTCAGATTATCCGGAAAATTAATTATTTAATTTAATTAACAGGTTCAAACAAAAAAATGTAACAAATTATCATCAGAAAAATCAGAATAAAATGTACGCTGTTTGAAATAACCCCATCCAGTCCGACTTTGGCGGGGCAAAACCTCCACTTTGAAGAGTCTGTCTTAAAACTTTTATTTTACCGCTAAGTCAAGAAGTTACAAAGAAAAAATAATTTACAATAGCTGTCTTTGAGCCTTGTTGGTAAAATTTTTTGAATGGTTTTGAGACACTCTCAGAAAAAGGGAGTGCTTTAACAGCAATAAAATAAGTTACCAATGAAAATTTAATAAACAGGTTAAAAAAATAAATTTGTCTTGAATTTATTTTTAAGTTAGCTTAAATTGAACTTAAATTAAGCTTAAAAATGAACAAGAGTCTTGAGGACTATCTGAAGAATATATATTCAATCCAGAATTCGGCGGGAAAAGTTACAAATACCGCATTATCAGAGAAACTTAATATTTCTCCTGCCGCTGTAAGTGATATGATATCAAAGCTTTCCAAATCAGAGTATATAGAAAACATTCCGTACAAAGGTTTTAAGCTGACAACAAAAGGAGAAACAGTAGCAATAAATCTTGTAAGGAAGCACAGGATATGGGAAGTATTTCTTACGGAATATTTAAAATATCCGTGGGACAAGGTTCATAATGAAGCCGAGAACCTTGAGCATGCATCATCTGATGAGCTGATAATAAAGCTGGAAAATTTCCTGAATTTTCCGAAATATGATCCACACGGACATCCGATTCCAGATAAGAACGGAAAGATTGTACATGAAGAACTGATTCCTTTATCTGAAATCTGCATAAATGATAAAGCTTTTATTAAGCAAGTATCTGATGAAAGCTCGGAAGTTCTGATATACCTTTCCAAAGTCGGATTAAAACTAAATGATGAGATAAAGATCATTGACAAAATCATATTTGACAATTCAATTCAGATCCACTTCCGTTCCGGAAATTTATTCATAAGCGAGAAATTGTCAAAAAATATCTTTGTAAGGAAAAAAAAATCTGAATAAAAATTATGAAACGAAAAATACAGAATTAAATGGAAGAAAAATTTATCAATGAAAAAACAAATCTTCTTAACACAGGATGGCGCAGAGCAATAACTGCGAACTCGCTTCCCGAAGTATTCGGGAGTATCAAGGTTCCGGCCGGCGGGACATTCTGGCAAAAGCTGTTTGCATTTGCCGGACCCGGGCTGATGGTAGCAGTCGGATATATGGATCCGGGAAACTGGGCGACTGATATAGCCGGTGGAGCAAAATTCGGTTATGCACTTATTTCAGTTATATTCATTTCAAATATATTTGCAATATTTTTACAGCATTTATCTTTAAAACTCGGAATCGTTACCGGTAGAGACCTTGCACAGGCATGCAAAGATCATTATTCAAAGCCCGTTGCATTTATTTTATGGGTTCTTTGTGAAATTGCTATTGCAGCATGTGATCTGGCAGAAGTGATCGGTTCGGCAATTGCTATAAATCTTTTGTTCGGAATCCCGATAATAATAGGAGTTGTGATCACAGTACTGGATGTTCTGATTATTTTGTTTTTTCAATACAAAGGATTCCGCTATATTGAAAGCATTGTTGCTGGTTTGATATTTGTAATTCTTTCATGTTTCGCTTATGAAATCGCAGTTTCGAGTCCTGAATTAATCCCGGTACTAAGCGGACTTATTCCAACCCCTAAGATCATATTCAATCCTGAAATGCTTTACATTGCGATCGGAATTCTCGGAGCAACGGTAATGCCTCATAATCTGTATCTTCATTCAAGCATTGTACAGACAAGAAATTTCGATAAAACCGAAAAGGGTAAATCCGAAGCCATTAAATTCGCTACTATAGATTCTACGATAGCACTGCTTCTTGCTTTTTTCATAAATGCAGCCATACTTATCGTTGCAGCGGCAACTTTCCACAAAACGGGATATCAGGATGTAGCCGATATTACCGATGCTTATAAACTGTTAACACCTCTGCTCGGTGCATCTTTTGCCAGCATAGTATTTGCGGTTGCGCTTCTTGCCTCAGGACAAAATTCTACGTTGACAGGTACTCTTGCGGGACAGATTGTAATGGAAGGTTTTCTGAACATTCGGCTGAGTCCCTGGGTGAGAAGGCTCATCACCAGACTGATAGCTGTTATTCCGGCATTTCTGGTAACGCTTTATTATGGTGATAAAGGCGTAACAAGTCTGCTGATACTCAGCCAGGTAATATTGTCATTGCAGCTCAGCTTTGCAGTTGTTCCTTTAGTAATGTTTACAAGTGAGAAAAAAAAGATGGGTAAGTTTACCAATAAGTCATGGGTACAAGTAACGGCATGGACGATAAGCATAATAATAATCGGGCTGAATGCATTTCTGCTATATGAGACTTTTAAAGAATGGTTTTCTTAGAGTTAAAACTTAGCTTCTATAGATTTTCAGAATTATAATTAAGCAGAATAATTTTTCTCTTTTAAAGAAAGTATAATTCATAAGATAAATCGTTTTATAAAATCAGAGATCTTTTCTGAACATTTCCATGAACTTCTCCGGTTCATTAAGTGCTGTAAAGCCGAATTTTTTATAAAGACCGTGAGCATCTTTTGTTGCGAGGAACCATCTTCTTATATTCTGAACTTCACTGTAATTCATTATAATTTCCATCAGCCATTTTGAAAGTCCTCTGCCTCTGTATTCTTCCAGAATGAACACATCAGCAAGCCAGGCAAATGTAGCATAATCTGTTACAATTCTTGCAAAACCAATCTGAGACTTTTTAAAATAAACTCCGAAGCAGAGGGAATTTTTGATTGCGCGTTTTGTCACCTCCGGCTTTCGCTTGTTAGCCCAGTATGATCTGCCGAGAAATTCCTGAATGACTTTGAAATCAAGTTTTGATCTGTCAGTGCTAATCAGGTAATCACCTTTTCTGAAATTCTTCTTCATAAACTGATTTTAAGAAAATAGTTAAAACAGACAAAAATTAATATTTAACTTTCAATAAATACACCGATTAATTATTTTCTATTCCGTGATAACATACATCAAAGCATTTTTCATATCCATTCATTGTGTAATCATTGCAATACTAACGATATTAGTATCTCCTCTCGACAGAAATGGAAAAATCACACATTATCTTTCCAAAATTTTCGGGGGAGTGATATTATTCATTGCAGGAGTAAAAGTGAAAACCGAAGGAACAGAATTGCTTGACAATAACCGGAATTATATTTTCATTTCAAATCATGCCAGTTATTTTGACATTCCTGTATTAATGAAAGCAATACCGAACAATGTCAGATTTATTTACAAGGATTCGCTGACGAAAATTCCCATACTCGGCTGGGGTATGTACTTAGGCGGTTATTTACCGATCAGCAGGGAAAATGTCAGAGATGCAATGAAATCACTGAAGGAAGCCGCAAAGAAAGTATTAAAGGGAATATCCGTAGTTATATTTCCCGAAGGGACAAGAAGTTATGACGGTAAGCCGGGAGAATTCAAAAGAGGGATGTTTGTACTTGCGGACGAAGCGAAAGTTCCGCTCGTGCCGGTTGCAATTATAGGATCCGAAAAAATACTTCCGAGAAGCAGGTTTAAGATCAATTCCGGAACTGTAATGGTAGTATTTAACAAACCTGTTGAATACAAAAAGGATAAAAATTTTCTTGATGAAATCAGAAATACAATTGTTAAAAATATTTCAGAAAGATAAACATAAAAATATTAAAACATGTCAGTTACTATAAGTGATGTCGATAAAATAGCGCAATTAGCGAAGCTGAAATTTTCCTCAGTAGAAAAGGAAAAACTTCAGAATGAACTGAATCAGATCCTCAGGTACATTGATCAGCTGAATGAACTGAATCTTGACAATACCGAACCGCTTGAAAATATTAATGAAACCGAGAATGTATTAAGAAAAGATGAAAATGAAATCTGGCTGAATAATGAAGAAGCTCTCTTAAATGCCCCGTCAAGAACAGGAAAATTTTTCAAAGTTCCTAAAGTACTCGATAAGTAACTAAAATGAAAATTACCGGCGTCATTCCCGCAAGATATAACTCAGTCCGGTTTCCGGGAAAACCTCTGGCTCTTATAGAAGGCATCACAATGATAGAGCGCGTTTATAAAAAGGTAATCAGATCACGTTACATTGACAAAGTAATAATAGCCACAGACGATGAAAGAATAGAGAAATGCGCAAAAGGTTTTAATGCAGATGTCATAATGACATCAGTAAAGCATAAAACAGGAACTGACAGGATATATGAAGCAGTGAAAGATTCGAACTGTGATATAGTAGTGAATATACAGGGTGACGAGCCGTTCATAGATCCGCAGAATATTGACAGAGCTATAAAGCCTTTCCTGAATGATCAGTCACTTAATGTATCAACCCTTGCTGTAAGAATTAAGAATGTCATTGATCTGCCGGATCATAACAAAGTAAAGGTCGTAATGGATAAGAATAATAATGCACTGTATTTTTCCAGGAATATAATACCTTATGATACTAAGAACAATTCCGGGCTTAAATATGAATTAAATAATAATGCATATTACAAACACATAGGACTGTATGTTTACAGAAAGAAATATTTAGAGAAATATGTTAAGCTCAGGAAAAGCAGTCTTGAAAAATCCGAAAATCTTGAGCAGCTGAGAATACTTGAAAACGGCGAAAAAATAAGAGTAGTTATTGTAAAAAAGGAATCGCTTTCAGTAGATACTCCGGATGATCTGAAAAATATATTAAATTTATTAAGGACGGGTAAAATTGACGGTTGAACTAAAACATTTTTCCGTGAAGCATATTCCCGAATTATGCGAACTCCTTAACAATGAGAATGTCAGCAAATGGCTTCTGGTAGTTCCTTTCCCTTACACTCAGCAGGATGCTGAAGACTGGATAAAACATTGCAGTGAAACCCCTGAAGTTAAAAAAGATTTTGCTTATGCAATTGAGAGCAAGGGATCACTTGTCGGCGGCATTGGTCTTCACATTAAATCCACACATTCAGCTGAAACCGGATACTGGCTCGGAGAAAAATACTGGGGGAATGGTTATATGACTGAAGCAATTAAGAAGATAACGGATTTCGGATTTAACGAATTATCACTTGCAAGGATCACTGCGCATGTATTTGATGGAAACATCAGGTCTGAAAAAATTCTTTTAAAAAACGGATTTGAACTTGAAGGTTTTCTCAAGAAGAGTCACAAAAAAGGCGATACATTCTTAAACACAAAATTGTATGCTAAAGTAATTTAAATTATCATAAATTGAAAAACACTAAATATATATTCCTGACCGGCGGAGTTGTTTCTTCACTCGGAAAGGGAATTGCAGCAGCTTCACTTGGACTTATGCTTAAGTCAAGAGGACTTAAAGTTACGATTCAGAAACTTGATCCTTACATAAACATTGATCCCGGAACGATGTCACCAACTCAGCACGGGGAAGTGTTCGTGACTGATGACGGAGCAGAGACAGATCTTGATCTCGGGCATTATGAAAGATTTCTTGATGAGAATATGTCAAAGGCGAACAACATGACAACAGGACAGATCTATAACGAAGTTATAACAAAGGAAAGAAGGGGAGATTATCTCGGAGCCACGGTACAGGTCATTCCGCACATAACCGACGAGATCAAGAGAAGGATCAGATTACTTGAGAAACAGAAAAAGTATGATGTAATAATTTCAGAAATCGGAGGAACAGTCGGTGACATAGAATCACTTCCTTTTCTTGAGGCAATGCGGCAGCTTATGTTTGATGTGGGAAAGCATAATTCATTATGCGTTCATCTGACTCTTGTACCTTACATCAGATCAGCAGGTGAACTTAAGACAAAACCGACACAGCATTCAGTGAAAACACTTCTTGAAATAGGAATACAGCCGGATATCCTATTGTGCAGAAGTGAAAAAGAATTATCGAAAGAAATAAAATCGAAAATAGGATTATTCTGTAACGTTGAACCTGATTCCGTTATGCAGGCACTTGATGCCGAATCGATTTATCAGGTACCCTTGAATCTTAAGAATGAAAGATTTGATGAAGTGGTGATGAGCAAACTGAATATAAAAGCTGACAAACCTGATCTGAGAAGATGGACAAAGGTTGTAAATAAGATCACAGGCAATAATGAAAGCATAACGATCGGTATCTGCGGTAAATATAACATAGTACCCGATGCATACAAAAGCATTGTAGAATCTTTCATTCATGCCGGCGCTGAGAATGACGTAAAAGTAAATCTAAAGTGGATTGATTCAGAATATTTTGAAAAAGTCAAAGCATCATCTGATGAAATGCTGCAGGATATTAAGGGTCTGCTTGTCTGTCCCGGATTCGGAGACAGAGGCGCAGAAGGAAAGATTCATACAATAAAATATATACGAGAAAAAAACATTCCGTTTTTCGGAATTTGTCTCGGACTGCAGTGCGCGGTAATAGAATTTGCGAGGAATGTATGCGGACTGAAGAATGCAAATTCATCTGAATTCAGAGAATCGAAATACAATGTCATAGACATAATGGAGTATCAGAAATCAGTAAAGCTCAAAGGCGGATCAATGAGACTCGGAAGCTACCCGTGTATAATTGAAAAGAACTCACTTGCATACAAATGTTACAAAAAAGAATTTGTCAATGAGAGACACAGGCACAGATATGAAGTAAACAATAATTACAGGAAAGTTCTATCTGATAACGGAATGAAGTTCACGGGATTGTCACCTGACAGTTCGCTTGTCGAGATAATAGAGCTTCCGAAGAGCATGCATCCGTTTTTTATTGCTTGTCAGTTCCATCCGGAGTTTAAGTCGAGAGTAGTCACCCCGCATCCATTGTTCAGGGAGTTTGTGAAGGTTTGTAAGGTGTAGAGTGTATAGAGGTGGTATTAACGCAGAGGCGCGGAGACGCAGAGAGATTCACATAAAATTTTAAATTATAATTTTTTCACTATTTTTAGTTAAAATGTTTTTTATGAACATTAGAGAATTAAAAAAAAATTGTCACAATCTGATTGATAATCTTAATGATGCAGAGGTTTTATGAGAATTTTAATGGGTAAGTTTAAAAAATATTTGTAAAAATGTTCATTTATTAATTCTAAACTTTTTCACGACTTCCCCAAACCCGTCATCAACTCCGAATCCATAGTCATGTCCGTCCAGAGATCTTCCCTGCGATTCGAAAGACCAGAGCAAAACGCCTGCGATTCCTTCATTGAAATACCAGTTTAATTCCTTTTCGAGAATTAATTTTCTGTATTCCCGCATGCTTTTTTTGAAGCCGACTTCGCCGATGTATATGGGTTTATTGAGTTTCTTTGCGATCTGAATATTCTTCCTGTTAAAATATCTCCAGATACTTCTTAATGAAAGAGGGAAGTCAAAAGTCCGTTTAAATTTATTCAGAGTAAATTTATCCAGTGACTGCGGAATTGAGTCGACCATTGCATCAGTCTTCCTGAAATAGTCAGCGGAATTTGCTTTGCCTTTTAACCTGTACAAAATATCGAGCCTTTCGAGAAAAGTAGAGTTAAAACTATAATCGTGTATTGATACAGCATCAAGAGTTTTTATGGAATAAAGTTTTTCAAAGTTTGATACATTAAACCTTGAAAACTGACTGCCGAATTTATCACCGACACCGCCTATTGTGCCGATGGAAATTAAATGATCAGGATCAGACTCTTTAATTGTCTTTGAAGCATCTTCAGCGAAGTTATACATATCCGGATATGAATTATTTATTGGTTCATTGATCAGTTCCCATAACATGATCTCATTTCTGTCTTTGAAATTGCTTACTATGTCTGTTACATAGTTCAAATAATTCTTTTTATAACCTGTCCTGTACCATTCATCATCAATTTTATAATTTTGAAGGTAGCCCCATGTATCTGCGAGGACGGGGATCAGTTTCATTTTAAATTCTTTTGAGAGATCGAGAATGGCTTTTATCTTTGATTTATCAAGAGGTTCGAATGCCCAGAATCTGACAACATTAAAACCTTCACTTGCTGCATCTTTGAGCATAGCTTCTGAGGTAGCGGAATCTACATTGGCGAGTTCGTACATATTACAGCCGATGAAGCGGAAGATGCTGCTGCTGAGGATGAAGTTACTATTGCTTGCAGAGATGAAAGAGTTATTCATTGCCAGATGAAAGAGTATTTAATTTCACTGACAGGTCTTTAAGTTTTTCAACTGACATTGATTTAAGGATATTGGAGATATCGGGAACAGCTTCATGCTTAAGCGCATTCAGCGGATGATCAGGCGGAAGAGGATTTGATTTATCCGGAACATATTCGAACAGGTCATTCGGTGTACAATTGAAAGCGAGACATAGCTTATAAATATTATCAAAAGAGAGACCGACTGATTTATCTGAAATCAAGCGCTGAGCTTTTGCGGGTGTGAAGCCATTACTAGTCAGGAATCCAAGTTTTTTGGTTTCGGATCTTAATTTAAAGAGTTTATCCAGGTTAAATTTGAGCATAAATGTAAAAGATAATAAGTTTGCATTAAATTTTAATAATTATATATGAATAATCAATAAGATTCAATGAAAAAACAGGGGTTATATTTTATTAATTAATAATTTAATATTAATAAATAATAATTTTACATCAATAAATAATAATTTTATATTGTAATATAAGAGTTTGTTATTGTTTTATAATAGTTTTATATTGCTAAACATTGATCAACCCCACCCCGGCCTTCCCCTTTGAAAAAAAGGGGAGGGAGTTCATATTTGATCTAATTCCGAAAGAAAATAATACAATAAATATAATGAAAATCTATAAACGAAGAGATTTCAAAAGTGATTTTAAGTTATTGAAATCTTAAATTTAGATTTATAAAGTTAAGAAATCTAAATTTAAATTCTATTTTCGAGTATTCATTCACTATATAGTTGACAATTTATAATTGTCTTATTATATTTGTATCAAAATTGTTTTTAATATAACCTATTCAATACTATGAATGAAGAAAGATGAGGAAGCAGAGAAATTCTTACAAGATTTAAAAGCAAAAATAAAAGTATTTGACTTAATAATTGCAGAAAGAGAGAAGAACAGAAATACGATGTCGAAATTAGAGATTTATCAGTCAGATTGTAAAAAACATATTTTAGCTCTGACAAAAGAAAATTATTTCAAAGGTCCAACAAAAGATAAAGAATACGGAAATGAATACTGGGAATTTGGAAAAGAAATAAAAGGCAGCGAAGTTTATATAAAAATAAACTTCGGGAAAGCTAATAAACCTGTAATTTGCATATCCTTTCATATCGCAGAACATAAAATTAAATACCGATTCAAAATATAATTATGGAAAAAATAATTGAAAGTCCGTTCGCCGAAGGTAATGCGGAATTACAAAGCAGGAAAGTCAATATGACATTCAGAAATGAAGAATTTGAAGTATATGATTTTTATTATAAATGTGAAAAGACCGGGAAAGAATTTTCCACATCTGAGACCGGAGATATTACGATGAAACAATTATATAATCAGTACAGAGAAAAGAATGACATTATGTTTCCGGATCAGATAAAAGAGATGAGAGAAAAATACGGATTATCACCTTTGAAAATGTCAACTGTGCTTGGTTTCGGTCCGAACATTTATAAAAGTTATGAAAAAGGAGATATACCGAATAAATCCAATTCTACTTTGTTAAATGTTGCTAAGAATCCTGAGCATTTTTTTGAAATTGCAGAAAAGTCCAGGCAACTAAGCAAGCTTGAATTAGAGAATCTGAAAACCATTACTGATCAATTATCTAAAGAAGAAAAAGAATTTAACTTAGAAAAATTCTTAAAAATCAACTCTGAAAAAATAGATCAATACAGCGGATACAGACAGAGGAACTTTGAAAAGTTTGCCAACATGGTTTTATTTTTTATCGGAAACGGCAGAACATTCACTACTAGATTAAACAAGTATTTATTTTATGCTGATTTTTTGAACTACAAGCAAACAGGAACTTCAATGTCAGGTTATACATATATTGCAATTGATAATGGTCCGGTCCCTGATGATTATAAAAGATTATTCGGGCAATTATGGGAGAAAGGATATATAGAAAACAAAGAAGTGGAATTAGGAGGAAATTTGATAGAAAGATTCGAACCTATAAAAGAATTTGATAAAAGATATTTCAATAATTCCGAGCTGAAAATTTTAGATTCAATTCTGAAAAGATTTGAATTTGAAAGGACAGATAAAATTATAGAATACAGTCATAACGAAAAAGCGTGGAAAGATAATGTTAAAGGTACACAGGAGATTAGTTATCAGAAGTATGCGTTTGAAGTAAAGAGTTTATGAAAAATTTTATGTGATAAGGTGATTTTTGTCGGTGAGGTTATGAAGGGGTGAATCTTATTTCCCCAGTTGGTGGAAGAGAAACACCAAAGGGAAATGTAAAAAAATATAATTTGATAATATGTAAATTAGAATCAGGAATGTTAAAGTATACTTTTATTTAATGTAGAAAATCACTTATTTTTAGAAATTTAGAGTATAAGCATAAATTTTGCCCTTTTTGTAAATATGAAATTAATTAACTTATAAGTGAATTTATTAGAGTTTGAAATTGTTGAATTCATACCACATAATCCTAATGACAAGTCTTCATTCTATTCCATAAAGTTATTAAGTAAGTCAAAATCAGAAGCTGAAGAATTTTTTGAAAAATTTGAAGATATTGAGAAGAGAAAAATTGATACTTTATTCAGTAATATCGAAAATATGGCACACAGAAGAGGTGTTATTGAAAGTTTGTTTAAAGAAGAATCAAAGATAGATGACAATATTTTTTGTCTTAAGAGCGAAGATCTGAGATTATATTGTTTAAAGTATAGTAAAGTAGCTGTAATTTTGGGTGGTGGAGATTACAAACACGTGAAGAAATATCAAGAATCTGAAGAATTACATAATCATGTAAAAATATTACAATTGGTTTGTAAGCAAGTAGATGAAAGAATTAAGAATAAAGAGATTTCTATCACTGATAATTCAATTGAGGGGAATTTAATATTTAAATTAGAATAAAAGTTATGTCAAGTAAAGTTTTAGAAAAAATCAAAAACAGAATTCCTTCATTCAAGAAAAGAATGATGGAGATATCCTTCGATATTACAGCTCAAATTTATGAGTACATGAAAAATGGAAACAACATGACTCAGAAAGAATTAGCGAAAAAGTTAAATAAAAAAGAATCTGAAATATCAAAATGGCTTTCCGGCGGACACAATTTTACTTTAGAAACTGTAGCAAAAATCGAAGAAGTCCTGAATCAAAAAATATTGATTGTTCCAATGTTCGCTCGAGAAGATCTTGGTATAAAATATTCATCATCTAAAACAGTAACAATAATAGTTTCCCCGACTAAAATTGCTGATGTCGAATATTCGGATTTTTTGATTAAGAACAGTGAAAATTTATCTTTAAAATATTTAAAACCAAGTTACAATAGTAATACCATTCATTAGTCTTTTATAAAAGTATTTCATGAAAGAAGCTAAAAACATAGAATTTTCGATTAAAGGAATATTAGTTACAAAATTCAGTTTAGATTTGAAAGAGGAGCTGATTAAAATGCAGGCTCAGGAACCTAATTTTAATGAATATACATTTGAGGTTAATGTTTTAAATCAGGGATATATTAAGGAGAATATTTTAAATTCAATGATTTCTATGAAAGTTTTTTTAGATAAAGAGAAAAAAACCGAATTAGGTAATATCAGTATTTCGAACATTTTCGAGATAAATAATTTAAATGAATTCGTAAATGAAAAAGAAAATTCTTTAAACCTGCCTGATTCATTTGAAGCGTCAATAATTGGAATTTCTTTATCACATACGCGGGCAATCTTCGTCACTAAATGCGCCGGGACATTTCTTCAAAATGCAGTTATGCCTATTCTTAATCCTTCGGAGTTTCTGAAAATAAATACGGATAAGAAAGTGAATGAGACTTAGGATACTTATTGAAATATTTTCATGGTCGTTATAAACAATTTTAAATTTTAGTATAAACAAACATTTGCTTTTAAAACTGTTAAATCAGTTATTTAATGAATCTCAATAATTCCAATTGATTCTCTTATTTTATTTTTATTATGTTTAAAATCATTAAAAGCATTTGGAAAGATAATGTTTTCGAAACTATCACCGGTGGGCTTGTTTTGATTGTCATTACATAAGCATTTTCAAAATATTCTACAGATAATTATTTAACTATATTCAATGATTATTGGTATTTGATTTTGATAATTTCTTTAGTAATAGTAGTGATTCTATTATTTTTAAAACAAAATAAAAAAAATATAGCAGCTTCCAGCCATGAAATCATTCCTTTAATAGGTTGGAAAGAGTTATTTGAAAGAGAATACGAAAATGTCATTTGGATAATAAGAACACCTAATAGTGATATATGGGATTTGTATTTAATGAATCAGACGAAACCGGAAGATTTATTTGTCAAAAGCATTCCTTTATGCCGCAAATGCAAAACAGAAATTGCTGAAAAAAAGATATTATTTAAAAAATACAGTTGGTTTTGCATAAACTGCGGGTTTCAATATAAAACTAAATTGAGTTTATATTCCGCTTGTGAGAATATCAAAAAAATAATCCGGGGTGAATTTAGAAAATTCCGTTTTGATGAAGAAAAAAAAATATTATAGATTTCTAAAAAGAAATTTAAAATCTTAAGAGGAGCCGGTTCATTTTTATCGCTTATATGAGTAGTTTCCTTTATAAACTATTCAAGTAAAATATGAATAAATCACTTCTTAAAAAATTTTCTTAAACTATCATTAAATGTTCTTTCTTGTTCCTTTTTGTCCTTTATAATTCCTTCTTTGTTCATATAAAGCAAATATGCAAATATCAAATCAATTACAAATATTAATGAAATTCCTAATTCTGCATTGTGAGGTTTGTAACCACTGAACGAATTACTGTTTGCAGAAAACACAAATACTAAATAAACCAATGCAATAATTGCCTGTGAAATAAAAATGTAAGTTCTCTCTAATTTCTTCTTATCAATGTCTTCGTCAATTTTCTTCCCGAACAAATAATTATGCTTTAGATTATTTTTAAATACTGCCTGATATACAAATACCAAAATGCATAAAACCAGAAATAATATCGTAAGAATATGCACCTTAATTAAAAATAAATAAAATGCTAAGATTACAATGGAGAATATTGCGCCGTTTTTTGTCTTTTCGTCCATACAGGTATTAATTTATTTTCTAATATGTCAGAGTTATTTTTCTATTGCTTTAATAAATTGAATTCTAAATAAAACAGTTCCGTCTGCAATACCCCCTATGATCATATTTTCATTAACAAACCTTGGTGAACAGAGCAGTTCGAATTCTCCTAATGTGCTGTTGCATAAAATTACATAAAATTCATTTTCTGTTTCAGTATTAATTTTCTTTTTTATATCCAGTACTTCTGCCGTAATGTATGTTAAAGCAGGAAACGAAAAATCAAAATCGTTCGGAAGTAATCCAGTCGGATAAATGAATTTCGTTCCAAAAAAAGCAGGAGTTCCCAAAGCAGTAATTATCGGCTCTTTATTAGCAACTTTGTCAAATGACTCCTTATCCCTGTAAAAATTCATTAGAAGACACATTGCATATATTTTTACTTCTGCTTCTACCGGAAGAACTAACGGCTCTGATTCTTTATATAAATCTATATCAGCTCCGAACTGAAACCTATAATCTTTTTCACCTTCAACTACAACTGCTCCGTTTTCCTGATCAAATGAATTCCTTGTATACTCCGTTAAAATTACTTTCCTTGTAATATCCGATTCATAAGAAAAATGATATTCACTGATCATGTTATCTTCTAAATAAACAATGAGTTTACCCAGACTTGGATCGATAATGTAATGTTGATTTATTTTTAAATTATTAATCAATAAGTCTCGCTTTGAAAGATAACTAAAATATCTTTCTAATTCATTCTTATCGCCCGGCATTCCAACATCTTCGGCTAATATTTTTAATATTGAATGATCCAGCATAGTAAGATTACAATTAAATTAATTTATTATTATTACTTTTTCATAAATCACCGTTCATCAGTATCGGAAGAAGCCAGTCGCGGGAATCATGATAAAAATATATTGATTTAATCCCGAAGGGATTTTATGTTTTTAGAAAATGTGTTAGAATAATGTTCGACCCCGATGGGGTCGAATGCTCTATCATTTTATTGTTTCTATAAACATTCGAATCCTTCGGATTCGTACTAATTATCCCAATTACCCCACCCGCACCTGCCCGTTCATCAGCATCGGCAAAAGCCAGTCGCGGAGCTCGGAAAGTTTTTGGTTTTCTGCTAAAGCAGTCTGTTTTTTTTCCTGAACATTTTCCATAAACACATAAAACTGACTAACTATTTTATCAGATGGAATTACTGTGTAATAAGAATTTAAAAAGGATTCCAGTAATAGGTTTTTTATACCACTGGTTTTTCCTTCATAACCGAAAAAAGCACCGTTGTCATATAAACTATTCCAATAGAAAGCAAAATTGTAAAGCAATTTTTTGTTTTTTATTGATATGGGTTTGCAAAAGTTAGAACAAATCAAAGGATACTCAAATCTCTTTATTGTTGCATCGGTAATGAATGCAAGCCGACCCGTTGATTGAGTTGGGCTACCTCCTGAAATTTCAATAATTAAGTCATGTGATTGCAAAATCTTAAATGAGTTCTTTTCCAGAATATATCTCACAGGTGGTTTTAATTCATCAAGTCCATTTAAACCGTTTATATCAGCTCCTCTAAAACAAAATACTTTTTTCGTGAAATTCCCTTCCATTTTATTATTTCCCCAATCTCCACTTTTATCAATATTAATCCATTCAGACATTTTCCCAACCCCCCACCCCTCCGGTATCTCTCTCTTCAACTCCTCATTCCAAACCATCTTACCGCCGCTTGTTTTATATGGTTTGCCTTTCTTATCGGGAAAATCAAACTGCACAAACCAGTAATCATACAATGTCTTTGCCATTGCTTCTAACTCGGCGTTGATGCGGTTATTGAGTTCGATTTTGGAGTCTATGGAGGAAAGGACTGAGGCGATTTTTTGTTGGATTGTCTTCTCTCGTGGAATTTCTAATTCCAAATTTCCAAGATCATCAGGATTAATTGAAGGATAAGAAGTAACGTTGTTTACTGCAATTGTGTGTATATAATTTGTAAGTTCTTTTCTTGTTAACGAATAATAAAAAAATTTCGGATCTATTTCTTTATCAGTAACATCAATAGTCAAAAACCCAGTTGAGACTATTAGGTTTTCTTCAGGATTATCTAAAAATCCAAAATGTTCTTGATTAGGTCTAACAGTTGAATATATTATTGTTCCTTTTTTCACTTTACGCTGAGCTCTGCTTGGAAATGGAGCTTTTTTACTATCTAATAATTGAATATTTTCAACTTTATTTCTTGTTATACTTCCAGTATCCAAATACCGAATATATTGAGGCGGATTCGCGGTAGAAATTGTTTCTGAATTTAATTTAGATACTTTTGAAACAATAATTTTCCTAGTATTCAAACTTCAATCCATTAATATGTTTTTTAATCTCGTTTTCTAAACTCTTTGACTCAGCAAACAATTCATCAAGATTTTTCTTAAATCCATCCATCTTAATTTTAAACTCTTTCGGAGTGATATCTGTGTATTCAATTTTCACTTCAAAATACTGTCCGGCGCTGAAGGAATAGTTTTTCTCTTTGATCTGATCATAAGAAACTACAACCGTGAAATCTTCTTTTGCTTCGTGATTATTGAATGTATTTATGATAAGCTGCTCTTCGTCGTGCGAAAGAAGTGTCTTTTGATTCTTTCCTTCTTTTACAGTTGTCCCGAGTTTGGAGGCATCCATCAGAACTATATCGCCTTTTGTATTGGCTTTGTCAATGAACAAAACAGAAACATTTGTTCCGGTAGTTGCAAATATATTGCTCGGCATTGATACTACTCCACGCAGCATTCTTTCATCAACCAATTTCTGACGGATCTTCTTTTCAATACCGCTCTGGGCGGTAATGAATCCTGTCGGAACTACAACTGCTGCTTTTCCTTTTGCCGAAAGCGAATAAATTATGTGCTGAATGAAAAGAAGATAGATTGACATTTTATCTTTGTCTTTTTTTGGAGTGTTCGGAATGCCTGCAAAAAACCGTTCTTGATTACTTTTTGAATCAAGATTATTCCTGTCGTCGCTGAAGTCTAATTTGAATGGCGGATTGGAAACAACATAATCGAATGTCATTAATTTGCCGCCGTCTTTGTGATAAGGCGTGGTCAGAGTATTTCCCTGAATTATATTCTGAATAGAGTGCACGAGATTATTCAGAATGAGATTAAGCCGCAGCATTCCTGAAGATTTTTGAGAAATATCCTGCGAGTAAATAGTGCATTTGTCTTCGCCGATGGCGTGAGCAAGATTCATCAGCAATGTTCCCGACCCGGCAGCAGGATCATAACAGGTTACATTTTTCACGGGTTTATCCACAAGAATGGAAGCCATGATCTTCGATACGGCGTGAGGAGTATAATATTCAGCGTATTTGCCGCCGCCGTCTTTATTGTAATCTTTAATGAGATATTCGAAAATAGTAGAGAAGAAATCAAATTTCTGACTGAATATTTTTTCGAAGCTGAAATTTACAAGCTGATTTACAAGTGCTTTGCAAAAGTTATCTCTTTGCGAACTGTCTGTGATATACTGACTCAGTTCATCGAACAGAGTTATTTTAGCACCGGTGCCTGTTTTTACTGAGAATATTTCATTGTTAATCTTTGCAATATCGCGCAGAGTATCGTCAAATAATTTCGCAAACTGGTCCTGATCCTGTCTGCCGAAGAGATATGATATAAAGTGTTCGCGTTTCAGTCTTGCGCTGTCCGGATTGAGTTTCATAAAAAGCATTTCATAATCCTTTTCGGAATAAGCTGCTATGGCCAGTTCCCATTTGTCTGCTTTATTCAGCTTCGGATCAATCTGTTTTACTTCATATCCAAACTTATCATTCATAAATTTGTACAGAAACACCTGAGTAATTATCTTAAATTCGTTTCCGTCATTACCCAGACCGTAAGAAGTGCAGACTCCTTTAAGTTTGTCGATTAATTCTTTTGTTTTTGCCGAGAAGTCCTGTGTGTGCATTGATTTTTTTATTCTAAATTGAAATATTTTTAATTTGTGTAAATTTATGATCCCGAAGGGATCAAATGTTTATAGCTACCAGAATTTTAGAATGTTCGGGGTTGTCCAAAAAGTATGGATGGTGTTAAATTGGAAATATATAAAGCCGATTTACATTCTGGATTCCCGCATTCGCGGGAATGACATATAGGTAATAATGACTTTTTAGACAGCCCCGGCAGACAGAGGGATACAGGGACATCATTTCCCTCGTTTCCAATCTCCTGATTGGGAACGGAAAAGCAGGAATTCCTGAAGCGCCTG